>CAXNIN010000090.1:0-13151 GCA_964202365.1 Myxococcota bacterium
TGTGACTTCCCTCTGTCCATTCCGCCAAGGTAGAGTTCCCCGATGCGCCCCGTCCTTTCCCCCTCCCTCCGTTTTGCCCGTTCCCGCTCTTCGGCCCTCGGCCTCGGTGTGCTCGTCGCGCTCGCGCTCGTCGCCGGGCCGTCGGCAGCGGCGCCCGCCGCCGTTCCGGACCTCATCGAGCCCGCGCGCACCGGACAGCGCGCCGCCACCGACGCCGCGGTGGTGATCGGGGTCGAGGACTACGCGTACCTCCCGGACGTGCCCTACGCCCGCGGCGACGCGCAGGCCTTCGACGACTTCGTTCGGTACACGCGGGGCATCCCAGACGACCGGGTGACACTGCTGCCGGACGCGCGTGCGTACGAGATCGAGCGTGCGGTGAAGGACGCCGGCGGGCGCGTTGGGCCGGGCGGGCGCGTGTGGGTGTACTTCGCGGGGCACGGGGCGATGGAGCCGAACGGGTCGCGGCGGCTGCTGCTGGGCGGGGACGCCGCGACGGACCCGGAGGCCTTCGCCCGCTTCGCGGTGTCGGTGGACGACGTGCGCGCGTGGGCGACGTCGGGGGGTGGCGAGGCGGTGCTGGTTGTGGACGCCTGCTACAACGGCGGCGGTCGCACGGGCGAGGGCGTGCTGACGGGCGGTCGTCGGATCGCGGTCCCGGAGTACGCGCTGACGGCGACGAAGCAGGCGGCGGAGTGGGCGGCCACGGGCCCGAAGGAGCTCTCGGCGCCGCTTCCGGCGGTGGAGCACGGCGCGTTCACGTACTTCGCGGTGGGCGCGCTTCGTGGTTGGGCGGACGGGGAGGTGGACGGGAAGCGTGACGGGAACGTGACGGGGGAGGAGGCGAACCGGTACGTGGTGCGTGCGCTGCGGACGGTGCAGGCGCAGGGTCAGACGCCGCAGCTTGCGTCGAGCGACGCTTCGAAGCTGGTGCTGGCGAAGGGGGTGAAGGAGGTTGGCCCGAGCGCGGAGGCGCTGAAGGCGCTTCGGGATGCGGCTGGCGGCCCAACGGCGAGCGTGGCGGCGACGAGCGTGTCAGGGTCGGGGGCCGGCAACGCGTCGGGGGGCTCGTCGGGGGGCGACATGGCGGCGGACATCGCGGCGCTGAAGCGCGCGAAGGCGATGGTGGCGGCGCGGGAGGCGAAGCTGGTGGATCTCTCGGCGGCGAAGGCGTCGGAGGGCGCTGCGGCGTGGCGGGAGCTCTCGGGGGTGCTCTCGGATGGGAGCGCAGCGGAGAAGGCGCTGGTCGAGAAGTACGTGGCAACGTGGTCGGCGGCGAAGGTGTGGGTGGATGACGCCGAGGGCCGCACGGAGCGGGCGGTTGCGGTGGCGGAGGTGGCCACGGCGAAGGCGTGGTTGGCGAAGTCGGGGAAGGGCGCGGGCGGCTCGGATTGGACGAGCCCGACGTTGGGGACGATGAAGTGGATTCCTGCGGGCACGTTCACGATGGGGAGCCCGTCGAGCGAGTCGGGTCGTTCCGACGACGAGGTGCAGCACAAGGTGACGCTGACGAAGGGCTTCTGGCTGATGGAGCACGAGGTGACGCAGGGGGAGTGGGAGGCGGTGATGGGGAGCAATCCGTCGGGCTTCTCCTCCTGCGGCCCGACGTGCCCGGTGGAGAAGGTGAGCTGGAACGACGCGGTGGAGTTCGCGAAGCGGGTGAGCGCGCGTGACGGGGTGGCGTACCGGCTGCCGACGGAGTCGGAGTGGGAGTACGCGGCGCGCGGGGGGCAGTCGTCGGTGTACGCGGGCTCGAACGAGGCGACGTCGGTGGGGTGGATCTCGGACAACAGCGGCTCGCAGACGCACGCGGTCTGCGGCAAGGCGCGCAATGGCTACGGCCTGTGCGACATGACGGGCAACGTGTGGGAGTGGACCTCGGACCGGTACGGCGCGTACCCGACCGGGAGCGTGTCGGACCCCGCGGGGGCTTCGGCGGGCTCCTACCGGGTCTACCGTGGCGGCGGCTGGTACTACTCCGCGCAGGACGCCCGTGTGGCGCTCCGCTTCAGGAACGACCCCGCGAGCCGCCGCGGCTACCTCGGCTTTCGTCTCGCGAGGACGAGCCCTTGACCCTCGCACCCTTGTCCCTTGATCCTGTCTCCTGGCGATGCCGCGCGCGGGCAGGTGGGAGCCCCGCGCGTCCGCGGCGGGGCGGGTGGGGGGCAGGCGGGTGGCGGCACGATCCGGCGGGGGTCCGGGGGCGGGAGCCCCCGGGGTGCGGGGCGCCGCGGCAGGGGCCGATCGGGCAGGTAGAGCCCTACAGGATGTCGCCGGGTCGAATCGCGGCGCGCGAGCACGCAGGCGCGGGCCTCTCGATGGTGGGTCGCGGCGGCCATAGCCCGGAACGGCGTCGGAGGCGGCGGGACCGTTTCCCGCCACGGGTTTTCGCGGTTTGGGGGGTGGCACGCCGGTCCGCGGCCCTGGCGCGCGCGCTGCGCCCGCCGTATGCGGTGTTGAGGTCCCGTTCATTTCCTCAACGGAGTTGTCTTCATGCTCGCCCTCCTCCTCGCCACCCTCCTCGCCTGCACCGGCGCGAAGGACGACACGCCTACGGACACCGACATCGACTCGGGCGGCATGGACTCCGGCTCCACCGACAAGGAGTGCGACGCCGGGACAGACCCCACGCCCGGCTCGCCAGGCTGTGCAGCGGCCGGCGGGATCTGCGTCGGGAGCCGGGACCAGTGCAGCGGCACGATCGCGGCCGAGCACAACGGCGAGTGCACCTTCGACGATGGCGATGGCTTCTGCTGCGTTCCGCCCGCGGCCAACGCAAGCGGCGACACCTGCGCCGCGCAGGGCGGCACCTGCGCGCCCATCGGCGGCTGTGGGAAGGTGGACGGGTGGACGGCGGAGAGCAGCGACTGCGAAGACGTCAACAACATCTGCTGCGTGCCCGAGGCCACCTGCGACGGGCAGGAGTCCCTCGCCTGCTGCTACTACGACGCGTCGACGGGCGCGCCGATGACGCAGTACGAGCCACTGTGCGACCGCGGCACGGTCACCTGCTTCGAAGGCACGACGCTCACCTGCGTCGAGGACTGCGCCGTCCGGTAAGGGTCCGTCCGGACTCCGCTACGGGTTCGCGCCGGAATCCGCGCCCGGCGGCGCACCGTCGCTGCCCGCCTCGAGGTACGCAGCGACGGCCTTCAGGGTGCCCTCCAGAGACGCGAGGATCGCCCCCAGCTGGGCCTCGACCCCCTCTTCACCGCGCAGCCCCTGTTCGAGCGCGCTCGCGCTCGCGGCCAACCCGTCGAGGCCGAGGTTGGCGGAGACGCCCTTGATGTCGTGCGCGAGGTCCTTCGCTTGGGTCCGGTCCTCCGGCAGCAGGGCGTTGAGTTGGCCCGCCGCGTCGATGTACCGCTCACGGAAGCGCCCGAGCATGCGCCGGTAGAAGGCAGGCTTCCCGCCGACGCGGCGCAGCCCCCCCGCGAAGTCGATGACGGGGGGCGGAGGGGGAGAGATCCACTGCGACATGATGTGCACCAGCTCGTCGATATCGAAAGGTTTGGTGAGGTGTCCCTGCATGCCCGCACGGAGGCTCGTCTCCCGGTCTCCGGCCATGCCGTGCGCCGTCATCGCCACCACGGGAAGCTGCGACCGAAGGGGGTCCGCGAGGGCACGGATTTTGCCCGTGGCGGTGAGGCCGTCCATCCCCGGCATCTGGATGTCCATCAGCACGAGATCGAACGGCGCGCGCCCGGGCGCCGCCGGAGCGCGGGCGACGAGGTCGACCGCCATGGCGCCGTCGGTCGCCTCCACCACGGTCACCCCGAGGCCGCGGAGGAGCTCGACCGCGATCTCCCGGTTGTCCTCGTGGTCCTCGACGAGGAGCACGCGGTACCCGGCGAGGCTCGGAGGTGCGGTCGCCTCGACCGTCGGGGCGGCGGGCGGGGCGGGCGAACACAGCGCGCCCGCCAAGGCTTCGAACAGCCGGGCAGGCCGCACGGGCCTGCCGATCGTCGCTGCGAGGAGCGCCTCCCCGGAGGTTTCCTCGATGATGAATTCGCTGGTCCTGGCAACGAGGACGGTCGGGATCGATACGCCCGCTTCGCGCATCTGCCGAACGAGCGCGATCGCCGTGAGGTCCGAGAGCGTGTTGGTCGTCAGGGCGGCGACGAAGGGCGGCGTGTTCGCGTCACGGCCGAGTACGGCGGCGAGGGCTTCTCCGCCCGTACGCACGCCGAACGGATGCAGCGAAAGCGCGCGGACCAGCTCGCACGTGGACGCGAGCGAAGTGGGGTTGTCGTCGACGACGAGCACACGATCACCGGGCCGGCCGACGACCGGCACCGCGCGGACGGCCGGAGCGGACGCTGCCGGCCCGAAGGGGATGCGCAGCCGAACGGTGGTGCCGCGGCCGACCTCGCTCTCGAGCTCGATGGAGCCTTCCATCATCTCGGTCAGCTGCCGGCAGATCACCAGGCCCAGTCCGGTGCCCCCGAACTTGCGGGTGGTGGAGGCGTCCGCCTGCACGAAGGGCCGGAAGAGGGCGACCTGCTCCGCGGCGGAGATCCCGATGCCGGTGTCGCGCACCTCAACCTCGAGGTGCAACCCCTCACCGCTGGTGGCGAGCATGCGAGTGGTCAGGACGATCTCGCCCCGCTGCGTGAACTTGAGGGCGTTGCTGAGCAGGTTGTGGAGCACCTGCGAGAACCGGAAGGGGTCGCCGGACACCATCGAAGGGACGCGGAGATCGTGACGCACCACCAGATCGAGCCCCTGCTCGTCGGCGCGGAGCGCGAACAGCTCCGCGGCGCTCTGCAGGACGTCCTCCGGCGAAAAGTCGATGGCCTCGATGGCGAGTTGACCCGCCTCGATCTTCGAGAAGTCGAGAATGTCCGTGAGCAGGCGCCGCAAGCCGGAGGCGGCGGAGTGGACCTTCTGGACCAACCTCCGTGCCGGCGGAGCGAGGTCGTCTCCGAGCGCGAGCTGGCTCATCCCGAGGATCACGTTGAGCGGCGTCCGGATCTCGTGGCTCATGTTGGCGAGGAACTGGCTCTTCGCCGCGGTCGCGGCCTGCGCCGCGTCCCGCGCTTCGATGTACGCGCGCTCCACGCGCTTGCGATCGGTCAGATCGAGGACGGACAGGACCACGGGCGCCCCATCGGCGCCCAGGATCGCGCGCGCGCGCGCCTCCACCGGGAAACAACGACCGTCGAGCGCGGTCGCCTCGAACTCACCGGGCGCGCCGGACGACGCGGGGTCGAACCCGGGCAAGAGCTGGCGGACGCCGACGCTCTCGATGTCGCCGCCTCCGCCGCCCAGCAGGCGGCGCGCCTCCTCGTTCCCGCGCAGCACGCGCCCCCCGGCGTCGAGGAGCATCATCGCCACGGGGGAGGCGTCGAGCACCCGTTGGAGGGACTCGAGCGCCACCGTGACCGCCTCGAGCCGCCTCCGCTTGCTCGCGAGGTCCTCCTCCAGCTCCCGACGCGCCCGGAGGTCGCGCACCGAGACCACCGTGCGCCGGCTTCCTCGACGCCGCGGAGCGTCGCCGAACGGCGGCGCGCCCGCGATTCCGCCGGTGTCCGGCTCCACGCCAACGTCGGGGGCGGCCGAGGCGATGGTCGAGAACCCCACCTCCGCCGGAAACCGGCTTCCGTCCTCGGCCACGCCGACGAGCTCGATCCAGCGAACCGCCTCTCCGCTCCGCGAGGCGGCCCTCGAGGGCCCGTCGAGCATCTCGGCGGCCCGAGCCCCTTCCGCGAACAGGTCGTGCAGGCCGGCGCGCTCCCCGAACATCGCGGTGGCGCGTTCGTTGGCCTCCTGCACGACGCCGCCCTCGTCGAGGAGGAACATCGCGTCCGGCGAGCTCTGAAAGATGGCCTCGAACTTCCGCCGGGCTTCGTCGCGCGCGGCGAACTCGGCGTACACCTCGGCGACGCGCTCGATGAGCGCCGGCAGGGCCTGCTCCCCTACGTAGCGAGCGGTCGCTCCCGCCTCGATGACGCCGAGGATGCCCGCGGGGCCGTGGATCGGGAACGCCACCATCGCCTGCAGCCCGAGCTGGTCGGCCGGTTCACGTTGCGCTCCCAGCGCGGCGGCCCACGCCCCGGGCGCGCCGTCGTCTCGCAGCACGATGGCGCGGGTCCCTGTTTCCCACGCGTCCCGAACCATGCGCGGGATCGCCGGGCCGCCCGGGCCGGAGCGCACCCCGACGGCGCTCCGCCAGCTGGTCGCGACCGCCTCGAGCTCGGGGCGAATCGCGTCCGCGATCGGGACGATCGAGGCAACGGACTCGCCGCCCAGCCACAGCCGGGCGGTGGCGACCTCGAGCTCGCCGATGAGCCCGGCGACCACGTGCCGCGCGGCCTCGGGCACATCGCGACTGAGCATGAGCCGCTCCGCGACCTTCCGGGCGACGTGCTGCTGCGTCACCTCGAACATGATCGCGAGCACCCGCGTCACGGTGCCGTCCGCGCCTCGAAGGGGGCACAAGATGATGCGTAAGGCGACGCCTTTGCTCTTCGTGCCCCAGTCCACGGAGGCGATGTCGAAGTTGAACGAGAATTCGGGCGTGTGGACGACCTCGCCGGCGTACGCGCGGCGGTAGTAGTCCACGATCCCGCTCCGTTCGGAGAAGGGGTCGGTGAGGATGTTGAACTTGCCGACCGCGACCTCCGCGCTCGGAATCCCCAGGAACTCCACCATCGCGCGGTTGAGCCAGAGCGCCAGGCCGTCCGCGTCGTACAGCTGGAGGCCGACGGGGACGTGCTCGAAGGCCTGGAGCAAAAAGTCGCGTTCGCCCTTTGTCGCGGCGAGCTCGCGTTCGAGCGCGGCGATGCGGGCGCGGAGCTCGGCGGGAGTGGGTTCGCTCGCGGACATCAACGCTCCTGGCCGCCGGCGCCGAACGCCATCGACCTGACCGACGCGCCTAACCGATGAGAGCGTGTTCGCGCAGCCCCTGCACGCGTGGGGCGCACGGCGGATGCGCGCGAGGGCTGTACCGCCCCAGCTGAAGCGCCCGTGGTGGTGGCGGGTCTCGAGAGAGTGTGGAGCGATGGCGTGCCGTGTGGGGTTTGGCTATAGGCTCCCTCGTATGCTCCTTCGCCTGTCGCTCCTGACGCTCCTCATGGGCTGTCCACAGGACATCTCGGTCCTCAAGGTGCGCGTCGACAACGACGGCGACGGCTACTCCGCCGAGGTGGACTGCGACGACGCCCGCGGAGACATCAATCCCGAGGCCACCGAGGCCTGTGACGGCCTGGACAACGACTGCGACGGCGCGGTCGACGAGGACGCGACCGACGCCGAACGCTACTTCCTCGACGGCGACGGGGACGGCTACGGAACGTCGGAAGAGCAGCTCCTAAGCTGCGTTCCGGTAGACGGTTACAGCCTCGCGGGAGACGACTGCGACGACGCAGCGCCCGACGCCCATCCCGGCGGGGCGGAGGTCTGCGACGGCCTCGACAACGACTGCAACGACACCGTGGACGACAACGCGTCGGACACGTCGCGCGGCTTCGAGGACGCCGACGGCGACGGGTACGGAAACGCCGCGATCTTCATGGATGTTTGCGAGCTGCCCTCCGGCTACGTCCTGGTGTCGACCGACTGCGACGACACCGACGCCGCGATCCATCCCGACGCCCCCGAGCCCGACTGCACGGACCCCACCGACTACAACTGCGACGCCTCCGTCGGCTACGCCGACGCCGACGGTGACGGCAGCCCCGCCTGCGAGGACTGCGACGACGCCGACGGGGCGCGGAGCCCCCTGTTCGACGAGGTCTGCGACGAGGCCGACGTCGACGAGGACTGCGACGCCCTGGTGGACGACGAAGACGACAGCGTGACTGCCGCCTCGGCGACCACCTGGTATCGGGACGTGGACGGCGACGGGTACAGCGCGGGGACAGGGCTTAGCCTCGTGCAATGCGACGCGCCCGCGGCGTACTCCGCCTCGGTCGGCGACTGCGACGACTACGATCCCCTCGTCAGCCCCGGGATGAACGAGACCTGTGACGCCTACGACATCGACGAGGACTGCGACGGCCTCTCCGACGACGCCGACTCCACCACCGATCCCAGCTCCTTCGTCACCTCCTACGCCGACCTCGACGGAGACGGCTTTGGCGACCCCGCGCGGGCCGCCGCTCAGTGCGAGCCCGTCGCCGGCTACGTGGTTGACGGCAGCGACTGCGACGACGCGGACGCCGGGCGAAACCCCGGTGAGCCGGAGGTGTGCGACGGCGTGCCAAAGGACGAGGACTGCGACGGCCTGTCCGACGACGCCGATCCGAGCGCGACCGGCGCCTCCACCTGGTACGTGGACACCGATCGAGACGGGTACGGCGACACGAGCTCGACCGCAAACGCCTGCGCCGCCCCCGTCGGATACGCCCCCACGGGCGACGACTGTGACGACGGGAGCGCGTCGGTGAGCCCCGGCGCCGCCGAGGTGTGCGACGCCGCCGACGTGGACGAGGACTGTGACGGCCGCGCCGACGACGCCGACGACAGCGTCTCCTCCGCCGGGCGGGTCGACTTCTATCGGGACGGCGACAGCGACGGGTACGGGGCCGGCTTCGCCCTCGCGCTGTGCGACGCGCCGTCGAGCTACATCGACAACGCCGACGACTGCGACGACACCGACGCCAGCGCCTTCCCCGGCGCCGCGCTGGGGGAGGAACCCCTCGACTGCACGCGTGACGGAGACGGAGACGGATACGGCGATGCCTCCGCGTCGGGCGCCGTGATTCCCGGTGACGACTGCGACGACACCAACCCCCTGGTGAGCCCGGCGGGCACCGAGGACTGCTCCACCGCGGACGACGACAACTGCGACGGCTCGGCCAACGCCGAGGGCGCCCTCGATTGCGTGACCTACCTCGCGGACATCGATGCGGACGGCTACGGCCTCCCCTCCGACACCGCCTGCTTGTGCGAGCCGGACGGCTCGTACTCCGCCGCGCCGACGACGGCCGCGGACTGTGACGATGCGAACAGCCTCGTCAACCCGGGAGCGGTGGAGGTGTGCGACGCCGCCGACGTGGACGAGGACTGTGACGGCCTCTCCGACGACGCCGATCCGAGCACCTCCGCCGCGACCAAGGGCATCGTCTACACCGACGGCGACGGCGACGGCTTCGGGTCCGCCGTGCTGCCGACGACACGCTGCGAGGTCCCTTCCGGCTACGCCGCGACCGCCACCGACTGCAACGACGCCGACGCCGACGCCTTTCCCGGCGCGGCTCCGCTCGATTCCGCCACCGCGTGCATGCAGGACGACGACTTCGACGACTACGGCGACACCGCGCCCGCGGCCGGCACCCCCGGAAGCGACTGTGACGACGGGAGCGCGATCGTCAATCCGGGCGCCGTCGAGAGCTGCCTCACCTCCGACGACGACGACTGCTCGGGATCGATCAACGACCTCGACGCGCTCGCCTGCACCGACTTCTACGACGACGCGGATCTCGACGGATACGGCGCCGGCAGCGCGGCGTGCCAATGCATGGCGACCCCCGACCACGTCAGCGCGCTGGGCACCGATTGCGACGACGCCGAGCCGACCGTGAGCCCCGGCGCGACGGAGGTGTGCGGAGACTCCGCCGACAACGACTGCGACGGCACGGCGGAAGACGGCTGCCCTACCTTCGACTACCGCGGCAGCTACACGACGGAGAGCGCGAGCACAACCGACGCCGCCGCCGTGTACTACGGCGCGGCCGCCGCGGATGCCTTCGGCGCCACCCTCGCGACCGACGTGGATTTCGACGGGGACGGCGCGGACGATCTGGCCGTTGGGGCCAGCGGGGCGATGTACGGGAGCGCCAACTACGGCGTCGTGTACGTGTACGAGGGGCTGCCGTCCGCGAGCGCCGCCGCGACCACCAACGCCGTCGGCACCCTCTACGGGTCTACGAGCGCCACCGAAACCTGGGGCGCCAGCGTGTGGGGCGTGCACGACTTCAACGACGACGGGGTGGACGAGCTCGCCGCCGCGCGCGTCGTCGGCGCCACCACCTACGTCTACCTGTACGAGGGCTCCTCGCTCGGCGCCCCGCTCGCCGCTTCCTCCTTCTACGACGAGGTGACGGCCTCGGGCCCCGCCGTCGGAGTGGGCGACGAAGACTACACCTACGGCAACGACGACATCGCCATCGCCGACGTCGCCGCCAGCTCCGGGCAGGGGGCCATCTACCTCTACGCCTACGCCGCCGCCGGGCTCACCGCCCTGAACGTCATCAACGGGGAGGACGCGAACGACGCCGCCGGCTTCGGGCTCGCGGGCGGGGCCGGAAACGACACCAACGGGGACGGCTACGACGAGATCTTCATCGGCGCGTACGGGGATGACGCGGGAGGCCCGGACGCGGGCGCCGCCTACGTCGTCGAGACGCCCGTCACCTCGACGTTGGACCTGTCGGCCGCCTCCGTGAAGATCCGCGGCTCGTCCGTGAGCGAGATCTTCGGGCGGTATGTCGCGGCCCCGGGCGACGTTGACGGGGACGGCCTCGCCGACATGGCGGTCACCGCGCCACGCGACGACTCCGGGGGCGCCAACGCCGGCGTCATCTACGTCTTCGAGGACGTGGACACCGACGCGGCCACCAAGGACGCGCTGAGCTCCGACTACGAGGTGAAGATCATCGGGCAGTCCAGCAGCGACTACCTCGGCTATTGGCAACCCTCCTTCGGGGACGTCAACGGCGATGGCGAGGTCGACATCCTCTTCGGATCGCCGAATTGGGAGGCCTCCGCCGCCACCGCGGGATCGGGCGCCACGTGGCTCATCTACGGCCCGCTCAGCGGCGTGTACGACGTGAGCTCCGGCGACGACTACGACGCGCTGTTCCCCGGGGACGGCACCAATGACGCCTGTGGCACCAGCGTCGGCCTCGGCGATCTCGACGCCGACGGGCGCGACGAGATGATGATGGGCTGCACCAGCGGCGACTACTCGGGCGTCTCCGGGCTCGGCACGGTCTACTTCTTCGCGGGGGGATAGCGTCGTGTCGCGGATCGCGCGCAAGAAGGCATTGATAAGGTAGAACGCCGGAAGATGCCGGGGCGGGATACGGGTTTTCCCCGTGCTCATCCACCCCGTTCCCCACCTGTGTGGCGTCGAGGATCCCCTCTTCGCCCGCGCCATTGGGGCGCTGCTGGGCCCGCCGCTCGTCGAGGGGAACCGCGTCACGACGCTCGTGAACGGCAACGCGTTCTTCCCGGCGATGCTCGAGGCCATCCGCGGCGCGGAACGCACCGTGACCCTCGAGACGTACATGATGTGGCCGGGTCGCATCGCGGACACGTTCGTCGCCGCCCTCGGCGAGCGTGCGCGCGCCGGGGTGCGCGTGCACGTGACGCTCGACTGGTTCGGCAGCCGGCGGCTCTCCGCGGACCTGCGCGCGCGCCTGCGCGACGCCGGCGTGGCGCTGGCCATCTACCGCCCCCCGCGGGAGGGGCTCTGGCGCATCGATCAGCGCACGCACCGGCGCATCCTCGTGGTGGATGGGCGCGTCGGCTTCACCGGCGGCATGGGCATCTCCGACGCCTGGCTCGGCGACGCCGAGGGGCCGGGCCACTGGCGCGACACCGCGCTGCGCGTCGAGGGGCCCGTGGTGGCCCAACTGCAGGCGGCGTTCGTGGACAACTGGGTGGAGGCCACGGGGCGCGTGCTGCACGGCGAGGGCTACTTTCCGGCCCTCGCGGAGGCCGGCGACGTGCGCGCCCAGGCGTTCTGGAGCTCGCCCCACGAGGGCAACTACAACGCCCGCGTGATGTACCACCTGTCCATCGCGTCCGCGCTGCGCACGCTCCGCATCGCGAACGCCTACTTCGTGCCGGATCGCCTCATGATGTCGGCGCTCGTGGAGGCGCGGAAGCGCGGCGTGGAGATCGAGATCCTCGTCGCCGGGCCAACCGACGTGAAGCTCACGCGGTGGGCCTCTCGCATCAAGTGGGGCGCGCTCCTCGAAGCGGGCGTGCGGCTGTACGTGTACCAGCCCGCCGTGCTCCACGCGAAGACCATGGTGGTGGACGACGTGTGGGTGACGGTCGGCTCGATCAACGCGGACAGCTTGTCGCTGCGCCTGCTCGACGAGGTGAGCGTGAACGTGCTCAATCGTCGCATCGCGGCGGAACACGTGGCGCTGTTCGAGCGCGACAAGTCCCAAGCGATCGAGATGTCGCTGACACACTGGCGCAACCGGACGCTCGGGCAGAAGTTGCGCGAGTGGATTGGGTGGGTGTTCGCGTCGCGGCTGTGAGGGGCTTGGATTGGCTCGCGACGAACCTCCCGGCGGCCGGGGGGCGTCGCGAGCCGGGACGGGCGTCGGCGAATGCCGCCGCCGCGGCTACTCGTACTGCGAGAGCAGCGCCTCGACCTCGGCCGAACCCGCGGACTCGTCCACCGAAGTGATCACCATGCCGCGATCGATCAGCACGACCATCGGCCACGCGCCGTTCCGGCTGAACGACCAGAAGAACGCGCCGTCCCCGTCGCCGACGACAGGGTGGGTGAGGCCGAACTCGTCCGCCCAGCCCATCAGGTCTGCGGGATCGTCCCCGTCGAGCGCGGTGATCATCATGTAGCCGCGGTCCTCGTTGCGCTCGAACAACTCCTGGAGGCCACCGGCCTCCGCCATACACGCCCCTCACGTGAAGCCGGCGCCCACCACCAGGACCACCTGGTTGCAGAAGTCGTGCAGCCGCACCGTCTCCCCGTACTGGTTCGGGAACTCGAAGTTCTCGATGACGTCGCCCTCGTCGGTGCCGGTGGCGGTGATGTCGTCGCGACACGCGTCAATCGTCCAGCCGGCCTGGTAGGGCGCGTCGCTGCCGTCGGTGGGGTCGGTGTGCGCGTCGACCTCCTCGCCGTCGTCGTAGCCGTCGCCGTCCGAGTCGGGCTCGTCGGCATCGGTGCCGAGGTCGTCCTCTTCCGAGTCGGACAGGCCGTCGTCGTCGCTGTCGACGTCGACGTTGTCGTCCTCATCGGCGCCCTCGGGGGCCGCCGCGCATGCGAGCGCGAAGCCCAGCGCCAGCCCGAGGAACAGGTGCATCGCTCTCATACTCACGCTCCGGTCAGGTCTTCAAGCCTACCCCATCTCCGCGCGACCCGAGGCTCCCACTCCGACAGATCCACGATGGACGAGGCGGACAACGTCGCGGTGCTCACCGACACGCCTTGCCCGTGAACG
>CAXNIN010000091.1:0-13141 GCA_964202365.1 Myxococcota bacterium
TTCAACATCCCCAGCGCCACGCCGCATGCCGCCAACGCCATGGGCGGCATCTTCGGCGCCGGCCCCGAAGCCGTCACGCGCGCGCTGCTCCAGGAGCGTACGCCCGCCCCGCGCTACCCCTCGGCGAGCCACACCCTCCCGCCCGCGGCCTACGTCACCGGCCCCATCCTGCTGGATGTGCCGATCGAGCCCGCGGCCCGCGTCGCCGAGCCCACCTCCGACGGAATCGGCGCCGCCGAGGCCACCGGCGTGAACCTCGCGCCGGCCGACACCCCCACTGACGTTCTCGAGCCCCTCGACGACTCGGCCATCTCCGAGAACACCGGCGCCGGCCCTGCGGTCGAGGCCGCCGAGGACATCCCCCTCGACGCCGAGCCCGACGACTCCCTCGCGCCGCTCGTTCGGGAAGACCACGTGTTCTCCCGCGCCGGCGAGAACACGTCGAGCTGGGGCAACGAGCGCGCCCCCGTCACCATCGACGACCTGCTCGGCAGCGCCCCGTCCGCCGACGACGCCACGCAGATCGACGCCAACACGCTCCTCGCGCCCCCCGGCAGCGACGAGCTCTCCGCCTGGGCCGCCACCGCCCTCGGCGCCGCCGAGCCCGCGCCCGCCACGCGCACCCGCGCCGCGCGCCCCGCCCGCCCGCCGGCCCGGGACATCGACGCCGACGCGCCGCCCACCCTCCACGAGCCCCGCGTCGAAGGGTCGGCCCGGGCGATGCTCGACGTGCGCGCCGCCGCCCGCGGCCCCACCCCCCGCCTCGCCGCCCCGGAGGACATCGAGGTCCTCGCCGAGCCCACCGGCGAGGACGCGCCGACCCCCGACGAAAACACGGGCCCCGGCTTCCAGGTCACCTTCGAGCGCGGCGCCGCGCCCCCGCCGCGCCCCCAGCGCACAGGCGCCCCCCGCCTCACCGACGACACCGACGACCGCACCAACCCCGCCGCACTGCCGCCCCGCGCGGCCGTGGTCCCCGACGAGAAGCACGCCATCCGGCTCGTCGCCGACGCCGGCGGCTTCGCGCGCAAGGGCGACCTCCAGAAGGCGATCCAGGCCTTCACGGACGCCCTCGACATGCGGCCCTCCGACATCGAGGCCTACATCGGGCGCGGCCGGTGCTACCTCGAGCTCGGCGACTACTCGAGCGCGATGAGCGATTTCGCCCGCGCGGAAGACCTCGCGCCCGACCGCCCCGACGCCCACGTCGCCACGGGCGACCTCTACTTCGCCCGCAAAGAGTACAAGCGGGCCATCGAATTCTACGACCAAGCGGTCGAGCTCGACGGCTCACACGCAATGGGGCGCTGCCGCCGCGGAATCTCGCACTACTACCGAAAGAACTACCGTCAGGCCCTCCAGGATCTGCAGCGCGCCCTCGCGCTCGACCCCGAGATCCCCAACATCCGCAAGTACGTGCAGATGGCCCAGAAGAAGCTCGACCGCGGCGAATAGCGACCGCGGCGCCCCGCGCATGTAGAATCGCGCCATGCGCAGGCTCTTCCTCCTCCTCTCCGCCCTCGCGGCGTGCAGCGACTACGAGGTCACCCTCAAGTCCGATCCGCCCGCGATCGACTCCGGCGAGGAGTGCCCGGAGCCCGGCGGCCCCTACGGCGTCGCGACCGACGCCGCGTGCACGGTCGACCCTCCCGTGGGCGGCTTCAGCCCGGTCGTCGAGTGGAGCTGGAGGGACAACACCGGGTACCCCGGGTACGACGACATCATGTCCACGCCGTCGGTCGGCAACCTCACGGACGACAACGGCGACGGCCTCATCGACGCCGCCGACATCCCGGACATCGTGTTCACGAGCTTCGCCAACGGCGGCTACACGAGCCCGGGCACGCTCACCGCCATCAGCGGCGACGGCAGCGGCACGCACTGGTCCATCTACGACGCCGGCGGATACCACGTGTACGCGAGCGGCGGCGTCGCCATCGGCGACATCGACGCCGACGGCCTCCCCGAGGTGTGCACGGCCGGCGTGGAAGCGGCCGTGGTGTGCGTCAACGCGGACGGCACGTTCAAGTGGGCCGGCGGCACCGAGGTGTACTACGTCGGCTCCCCCGCCTTCGCCGACATCGACGGCGACGGCCTCTCCGAGGTCATCTGGGGCCGTCAGGTGCTCGACTCCGCGGGCACGCTGCTGTGGACAGGCGCCGGCGGCGCCGGCTGGTACATGTCGTTCGCCATCGACATCGAAGACGACGGCCGCCTCGAGGTCGTCGCGGGCAACACCGTGTACCGCGGCAACGGCGACCTGCTCTTCACCGACGGCACGTCCGACGGCGCCGGCGCCGTGGGCGACTTCGACCTCGACGGCCGCCCCGAGGTGGTGCACGTCTCCGCCGGCACCATCGTCGTCACCAACACCGACGGCACCGTGCGGTGGCAATCGGCCATCCCCGGCGGCGGCAACGGCGGCCCGCCCACCGTCGCCGACTTCGACAACGACGGCTTCCCCGAGGTGGGGGTGGCCGGCGCGGCCTACTACTCCGTGCTCGACAGCGACGGCGCCACGCTCTGGAGCCAGCCGGTGTCCGACTACAGCTCCAACGTCACGGGCAGCTCCGTGTTCGACTTCGAAGGCGACGGCGCGGCCGACGTCGTCTACGCGGACGAGCTCACCCTGTGGGTGTACGACGGCGCCACCGGCGCCGTGAAGTTGATGGACGAGGGCCACGCGAGCGGCACGCTCTTCGAGTATCCGCTCATCGTGGATGTCGACAACGACGGTTCCACCGAGATTGTCCTCGCGTCGAACAACTACGCCTACACCGGCTACAACGGCATCACGGTCATCGGCGACGCCACCAACTCCTGGCGGCCGTCGCGCCCCATCTGGAACCAATTCGCCTACCACATCACCAACGTCGACGACGACGGTGGCATCCCCGCCGATCAGGAACCCAACTGGGAACGTTGGAACACCTTCCGCGCGGGCGGCACCACCTACGGCCTCTCCACCGAGCTGGCCGATCTCCGTCCGGGTACGCCGGAAGTTTGCCTTGCTCGCTGTGTCGAGGGCGTCGTCGAAGTGCTGCTCCCCGTAGAGAACACCGGCCTCGCCGACACCCCGAACTTCAACGTGGGCATCTACCGCGACGGCGCGCTGGTGACCGGCGCCACGCTCGCGGTCGCCGCCGGCACGGCCACCACGGTCGGCCCGCTGCCGATCACCGAAGCCGAGTGGGCGGGCCGCCTGAACGTGCGGGTGGACAAGGAAGAAGCGGTCGAGGAATGCGACGAGGCCGACAACGGGGCCGACCTCGGCGCCTGGCCGTGCCCTCCCTAGCCGTTGCTCGTGGGGCAGGGGGGCGGAGCCCCCCCGCGACGCTTTCCACGAGCACGGTTTCCCGGCGTCGTCCGGGCGGCGGCGGGGCGCACCGCCGGGTTCCCGGGGGCGTTACGGGGGGCGGAGCCCCCCGTCCCAAGAAAAAGAGGAGCTAGCCCGCGTACAGTTGGATCTCGGTCGCGGCGGCGTCGGCCATGCGCATCGTGGCGTCGTGGCTGGGGTGCCGAACGGCCACGAACCCGTCGCTCACGAGGGTTTGGAGCCAGTCGCGGCGCGGCGTGCCCGGGCGCAACAACTGCTCGGAGACCACGTGCTGTCCGTAGCGCCCCATGTATTCCTGCAACCCGACGATCTTCTGGATGCGGCCCTGGCCCTGCGCCCGCTTGAAGATGATGGCGCAGTTGTAGGTCCGGGTGTTGTTGGCCTCGAACGACTTCCAACACACGGCGCGCGCCCATTCCCGGTACAGGTCGATGTCGCTCGTCCAGTTCATCTGGTCGACGAGGTGGCCGCCGGCCGAACGCGCCCCGATCTCCCCGAAGACAACCTCGCCTTTCTTGGTGAGGTACCACTCCATGTGGGTGAAGCCGGTGCCCATGCCGAGCGCGGCGAGCACGCCGTAGCCGAGGCCGATCCCGCCTTTGTACTTGTCGGCCCACATGTCGCGCAGCGTGACGACGACGGGGCTCACCCACTCGTTCGACCGCGCGAGGAGCGGCCGCGGGTGGTACTGGGCGATGTTCGCGTAGGCCGGCGTGCCGTCGATGCACACGGTGTCGAACGTGAACTCCTCGCCGTCGACGAACTCTTCTACGCTCACCTCGGCCACGTGGGCGGTGCGCTCGAGCGCGAGCTGGAGCTCCTTCGCATCGTTCACGCGGAAGGTGTCGGCGCTGCCCGCCCCGCTGATCGGCTTCACGATGAGCGGAAAGCCGATGCGCTCGGCGGCGGCCCACACTTCTTCGCGGGTGGAAGCGCGGGTGTGGTGCGGCACGCGGAGCCCGGCGGCCTCCACGCGCTGCTTCATGAGCTCCTTGTCGCGAAAGGCGCGCGCGGTGTCGAGCGACATGCCGGGCACGTCGAGCTGCTCGCGGAGCCACGCGGCGAGCTCGACGAACGGCTCCCAGAGGCACTCGATGCGGTCGAAGCGTACGCCGGTGGCCCGCACGGCCGCGAGCACCGCGCCGGCGTCCGTGAGCGGCACCTGGAGGTAGCCGGCGAGGGCCTTCTTCACCTTGGGCGACAGCCCGTCGCGGTGGGTGTCCCCCACCCCGACGACGTCCGCGCCCACCTCGGAGAGGCCTCGGGTGAAGTCCTGCATCTCGATAGGGTAGTTCGGCGAGAGGAAGAGCACCTTCACGCGCGCACCGCGGCGGCGCGACGACGCGCGGCGAGCGCACCGGCAACCGCGAAGGCGCCGAGCGCGAGCCCGCCGTGCGGGGCGCCGGGGGAGGTGCAGCCGCAGCCGCCCGCGTCTTCCTTGCAGCACGGGGGGTCTTCGGTGTCCGCGGCGGAGGCGCCGGTGTCGGCGGCGTCGGTGTCGCCGGCGGTGTCGCTGTCGCCGGGCGCTTCGCCCCACACGGGCGCGGTGTTCTCGCCCAGGGTGGTGTCGAGGTCGGCGAGGCCCTGCACGTCTTCTTCCCAGTCGGCCTCGAACGTGGTGCGCACGCCGTCGATCTCCGCCATCACGTCGTCGTCAAGGACGTCTTCGGAGAGCACGAGCACGAGGAAAGCCATGCGGAAGTCGCGCTGGCTGTCCGCCGCGGCGGGCACGCGCTCGCCTTCGGCGGCGATGATGTCGTCGACCGTGAAGGTGACGGGGGTACCGGCGAGGGTGACGTTGCGCCCGCCGCTGAACCGGTCGAGGAACTCGGGGGTGCTCCCGGCTTCCACCCCGGCGGCGGCGGCCTCGGCGTCGTCAACGAGGAGCAGCGTTTGCGGAGCCACTTCCTCGGGCGGGACAAAACCCATCAGGTAGAGATCGAGGTCGGAGTAGGTGGACGTGGCGGTGTTGGCGGTGGTCCACGTGCCGTCGCCGTTGTCGGTCCACGTGTTGCCTTCCATCGGCGAGTTGGTCGTCTGCAGGAAGTACGACCAGTGCGCCGTGTCGCGCCCGAGGAGGGCGTTCTCGTCGAGGCCCTCCTTCTCGATGTTCACGAAGGAGCCCCAGCGGTGCATGAACTCCTGTCCGAACACGTAGCGGCCCACCTCGGGCGTCTGCGACCAGAGCCCGTAGTAGTTCATGAAGATGAACCCATCGAGCTTGTTCTCGGTGGTGTCGAACACCTCGCCGGAGAAGGTGCTGTCGTAGCCGATGCCGTACACGTCGTTCGCGAGCGGCGAGTAGAAGGCGACGAAGAAGCCGAGGTCCCGCACGAGGAGAATCGTGAGGTACTCGTAGTCGTCCTCGAACTTCTTGTAGAAGGCGCCCTCGACGGACCCAAGCACCCAGTTCAGGTCTCCGCCCTGCTGGAGCGCCTCGGCGAACCACTCGCCGTCGGCATCGTGGAGGATGGCGAGGTCGCCTTTCCGGTACACGTCCAGGTAACGGGCGCCAGAACCGGCGAGCGCGACGGGTTCGCGGCGGTGGGCGAGGCCCTGCTCCGCGAACGGGCCCCACACGGGGTCGGCGGGGCCGAGGGCGGGAGGGCTGACGGGCGCCGCGAGGGCGTTCGAGAGGAGGAGCGTGAGCACGGTCACCTGGGGAGCGTCCGGCGTTTAACCAGCACGCGGCCGATCCGGGCGCTCGTCCGCTTCGTCCACGGGAAACGGTAGCCTCGCGGCCGATCCGGCGATAGGACCGAGGCCGATGCGCACCGTCTTGTTCGTCGCCCCGTTCCTGCTCGACGCAACGCTCAAATTCGTGCAGGCGGCCGCCGCCGTGCCCGGCGTCCGGCTCGTGGTCATCACGCAGGATGAACCCGAGAAGGTGCCCGCTGGGGCCCAGCATTGGAAGGTGTCGGACGCCACCCGCACCGACACCATCGTCGACGCCGCGCGGCAGATCATCGCCCGCACCGGCGGCGCGCACTGCATCCTCGGCATCCTCGAGAACATCCAGGACCAGCTCGCCGAGGCGCGCGTGGTGCTCGGACTGCCGGGGATCACCCCCGATGTCGCGCGCCGTTTCCGCGACAAGGGCGTGATGAAGACCGCGCTGCGGAACGCCGGCCTCCCGTGCGCCCGCCACGCCCGCATCCGAACCGCGCACGACGCGTGGCGGTTCATCGAAGACGTCGGCTACCCCATCGTCATCAAGCCGCCCGACGGCGCCGGATGTCGCGCCACCTACCAGGTGAACTCCCCGGACGACCTCACGGAGGCCCTCCGCGAGCTCCGCCCGTCTCCCGAGCGCGAGGCCCTCGCCGAGGAGTTCGTCGTCGGCGACGAACACTCGTTCGACACCCTCACCATCGACGGCAAGCCGGTGTTCCACAACATCGGCCGCTACCTCCCCGGCCCGCTCGACGTGATGCGCAACGAGTGGATTCAGTGGTGTGTGTACCTCCCCCGCGAGATCCACGGCCCCGCGTTCGACGGCATCCGGAAGGCCGGCTTCGCGGCCAACACCGCGCTCGGCCTCGGCACCGCCTTCACCCACATGGAATGGTTCCGCCGGCCCGACGGCTCCCCCGTCATCTCCGAGGTCGGCGCGCGCCCCCCCGGCGCCCAGTTCACCTCGCTCATGTCCTGGGCGTACGACCGCAGCATGTACGCCGCCTGGGCGCACGCGATGATCGACGGCCGGGTAGAAGGCACGTTCGAGCGGCGCTACAGCGCCGGGGTCGCGTTCCTGCGCGGCGCCGGCCAGGGCAAGGTGGCCCGCGTCGAGAACCTCGAGCTGGCCCAACGCAAGGTGGGGCACCTCGTGGTCGAAGCGAAGCTGCCGGTGGTCGGTCGCCCCCGCGCGTCCGGCTACGAGGGCGAGGGCTACGTCATCGTCCGCCACCCCGAGACGCGCGTCGTCACCGACGCCCTCTCCACGATCATCCAGACCATCCGCGTCCACTACGCCTAAACGCCGGAGCCCTCATGCACGTCTTGTTCGTGGCCCCCAATTTCCCCGCCAACCAACGGCAGTTCGTGCGCGCGCTCCACGCGGTGGGCGCCAAGGTCACCGGCATCGGCGATGTCCCCGTCGACTGGATCGACGCCGAGCTCAAGGGATGGATGCACGGCTACGAGCACGTCCCCTCCCTCGCCGACGAAGCCGCGGTCACCGCCGCCGTGCGCCGCGTGCAGAAGCGCGAGTGGGTAGACCGCCTCGAGAGCACGGTCGAAGCCCACATGATCCCCACCGCGCGCGTTCGCGAGGCGACGGGCATCCCCGGGTTGTCGGTCGAGCAGGTGATGCTCTGCCGCGACAAGTTCATCATGAAGCAGTTCCTGCGCGAGCGCGGCATCCCGTGCGCGCGCAACGCCGCGGTCGACTCCCCCGAAGACGCCCGCCGCTTCGTGAAGGCCGTCGGCTACCCCGTCATCGTCAAGCCCCGCGACGGCGCCGGCGCCGCCGGCACCTCCCGCATCGACGACGACGCCGGTTTGGAGCGCGCCCTCGCGGAGCTCGGCGTAGGCCGCAACCGCACCTTCATCACCATGGAGGAGTTCATCTCCGGGCACGAGGGCTTCTACGACACCCTCACCGTCAACGGCGAAGTGGTGTTCGAGGCCGTCTCCCACTACTACCCCAACGTACTCGACGCGATGCGCAACCGTTGGATCAGCCCCTACATCGTCGTCACCAACCGCATGGACTCCGGCGGCTACGACGAGCTCAAGGCCATGGGCCGCAAGGTCGTGCGCGAGATGGGCCTCGGCACCACGCCCACCCACATGGAATGGTTCTTCGGCCCGAAGGGCCTCTCCTTCTCGGAGATCGGCGCCCGCCCGCCCGGCGTCCGCTTCTGGGACCTCTACTGTTGGGCCAACGACATGGACCTCTACGTGGAGTGGGCCAAGGCGCTCGCGCTCGGCGGCGCCCGCCCGCGCCCGAGCCGCGCGTACGCCGCCGGCCTCATCAGCATCCGCCCCTCGCAAGACGGCCGGATCACCGGGTATTCCGGCCTCGATCAGCTCCACGCGCGCTACGGCAAGTGGCTCGGCGAAGTGCACATGCCCGCCATCGGCCAGCGCACCGCCGAAGTCGGCGCCGGGTACATGGGCCACGGCTGGATGCACGTGCGCCACCCCGACTACGACGAGTGCCGCCGCATTCTCGATTACATCGGCGAGACCGTGAAGCTCTGGGCCGCGTAGCTCCGACGAAGGGTCGGGGGGCGCTGCGCGTCTCGCGCGCGCCGACCCCGCCGCAGCCGCGGAGCCGGCTGCCCCCCAGCCAATCTACAACGTGGTCCAGCGCAGGTAGATGTAGCCCCCGCTCGCCATCGTGCTGCCTTCGTCCGCGCATTCCTGCTGGCCGTCGCCGTCGTAGTAGCTCTCCACGACGAGCTTGAGCACGCGGCCGTCGTCGAGCTGGAGCAGAAACGGCGTGCCGGTGGTGTCGACGCAGCCCGGGTACTCCCACCAGGCGCTCATCGCGGTCTGGGGGCTGCCGGGGAGGCCCGACGAGTCGTTGATGAGCGTGCAGTCGTCGGTGTAGTAGTCGTCCGGGCGGAACCTGATGCCGTCGGGCACCTCGGTCAGGTCGTCGTAGCCGTACCCGATCATCGCGGCGGCGCCGACGCAGGAAGGGCCGCTGTCGCCGCTGTTCACGCGCACAATGAAACGGCGGAGCGCGAGGTGCCAGGTCATGTCCTCGAGCGCGGTCTCGTCGTCGATGTCCACGCGCTCGGCGCCGTCTTCGCCGAAGCGAACGTACACCCAGGGGTTGTTGGCCGACTGGTTGTAGCCGCCGGCGGTGGCGTCCACGAAGGTGATGGTGTCCGCGCCGTCGGCTTCGTTGGAGACCTCGGCGTCGCTCACCTTGTCGTCGTGCAGCGAGAGATCGAGGATCATCGCGTCGATACACGTGGGCTCGGTGGGCTCGACGCACACCGGCTCGAGGTTCACGTCCGCGCCGGTGTCATCCGCGCCGACGGTGTCTTTGTCGGACGCCGCGGGGCAGCCCAGAAGGATGAGAAAGGAAAGGTACCGCATGCGCTCCTCGCGCTCGGTCGATATCCTGCGGGCCATGCTGATTGCAATGTTCCTGCACGCCACGGCCCACGGCGCGCCGCTCCGCATCGACCCCGTGTCGCCCCCCGTACACATCCGCACCCAAGCCGGGCGGCCGGTCTACCGCTTCGCCGAGGGCGTCGATCTGCCCGTGAACAACGGCGTCGTCTTCACCCTCGCCCCCGGGGCCGCGCCGCCCGCGGGCGCCACCTGGTTGGGCGGGCCGTCGTGGCGGCTGCCGAGCGCCGACCCAATCGCAACGGCTGTGTCACTCGCCGGCACCCCCGGCTACCAACACGTCTTCCCCGACGTGGTTCTGCCCCAGGCCCCGATGGACGTCACCTTCGACGACCCAACCTACGGCGGCCAGTGGTACCTCGAATCCCTTGAGATGGAGAGCCTTTACGAGGTGTCGCTCGGCGCGCCCGAAACGCGCGTGGCGGTCATCGACTCCGGCATCGACATCGCCCACCCCGACCTCGCTTCGGCCGTGCTCGACCCGTACGACGCCTGGGCGGACGACGCCGACCCCTCGCCGGATGCGGGCGAGTATTGCGGCGGTTCCAGCACCGACATCTGCGACGAACACGGAACGGCCGTGAGCGGCGTCATCCTCGCGCGGGCGAACAACGGCGTCGGCATCGTCGGGTTGTGTCCAACGTGCACGCTCGTCCCCATCAAGCTCCTGGGCGAACGCGACGGGAGCGGCACGTCGCTCTCCGCGGATATCCGGGCGTTCGAGCACGCCATCGCGGCGGACGTCGCGGTTATCAACAACTCCTGGGGGTTCACCCAGAGCATCCCTGTCCCCGAGACCCTCGCGGCGGTGATTGTCCGCGCCGCCACCGAGCCGCGCGGGGGCCTCGGCGCGCTCGTCGTGTTCGCCGCCGGCAACGACGACCGTGTCATCGAAGACAACGAGATGCAGGCGTTGGAAGAGGTGCTCTGCGTGAGCGCCACCGACAGCTACGGCTACCCCACCAACTACACCAACACCGGCGCCGCGGTGGATGTCGCCGCCCCGAGCGCCACGGTCTCCATCGCCCCGGAAGAGGGCACCACCACCACGTTCGGCGGCACGAGCGCGGCGGCGCCGGTCGCGGCGGGCCTCGCGGCGTGGGCGGTCTCCCAGGACCCCACGTTGTCCGCCGCCGACCTCATGGATCTGCTCGTCACCACCGCCGTCCCCTCCCCCTACATGCCCGCCGACGACAGCGGCCGCAACGACACCGACGGCTGGGGCGTGGTCTCCGCGGTGAACCTCCTCGACGCGCTGTACCCCTCCGCCGAGGAGCCCATCGTCGACGACGAATCCCCCGCGGCGTGCGCGTGCGGCACCGCCTCGCCCTCTCCCGCGCTGCTCGCCTTGATCCTCGCGGGTTCCCTCGCCGCCCGGAGGCGCGCGTGACGCTGCTCGCCCTGCTCCTCGCCCCCGCGCTCGCGCGCCCCACCGACGGCACCGGGCTCTACCCCTTCGACGACACCGACGTTGTCGTGTCGCACGACAGCGCCGGCGGCGGCGCCCGCGTTTGGTACAGCACCGACGGCCCCAACGTCACCCTGCTCGCCGACACCGACGCGAGCGGCGTCCCCGACTTCGTCGAGGAGGTGGCGGCGCGCACCGAGGATGTCCTCGTCGTCTACGGTGACGCCGGCTTCCGCGCGCCCCTCCCCGACGGCGGCCGCGGCGGCTCCGACGCCATGGACGTGTACCTCGTCGACTTCGGCGGCAACGCCGACGGCATGTACTCCGCCGAGTCCTGCTCATCGCGACCCACGCAGTGTTCGGGCTACTTCACCATGGAGAACGACTTCGCGGGGTACGGCTACGGCGACCTCGCGGAGGCCATCCGCGTGCTCACCTCGCACGAGCTGTTCCACGCCGTACAAGCCGCGTACGACGCCGAAGAAGAGGTGTGGTTCAGCGAGGGCACCGCGGTGTGGGCCGAGGAGCTCTACGAAACCGAGTCCAGCGACTTCCTCTCGTTCTGCAGCGCCTACCTCGACGACACCGGCCGCTCCCTCGACGAGCCCCCCGCGGGCCCGGTGCCCACGTTCGCCTACGCCACCGCCATCTGGTGGTGGTACCTCTCGAATCAGTACGGCGACGACGTCATCCTCGACCTGTTGGAAGCCACCGAGGAAGGCGACGACCTCCTCGCCGACATGGCCGACATCCAAGCCGCGCGCGGCGGCTCCCTCGCCGAGGACTTCGCCACCTTCGCCCGCTGGAACCTCGCCACCGGCCGCCTCGCCGGCGCCATCGAGAGCTACCCCTTCGCCGAGCGTCTCGGCACCCCGCGCGCGGAAGAAGACGGCGCCACCCTCGACGACGACAACCGCTTCTACCCGCTCGCCGCCACCTACTACAAGATCGAGCACGAAGGCGGGGAGTTGTGGTTCGCGGCCGAAGCCGACGCGCCGGAGCTCGCGCTCTCGCTCCACGCTACGGACGCCGAAGGCCGGCTCCTCGCGGCGTCCGACGCCTTCGCGCCCACCGCCGCGCCGCGGGCCTTCGGCGCGCTCGACGCGAACGAATACTGGCTCGTCGGTTCGAACCCCACCCTCGCGGAAGAGTCCACCAAGCTCCGCTTCTGCGTGGGCGACGCCGACCACGTCGCGACGTGCGCGCCCCTCGCCGAGGGCGACACCGCCGACACTGCGGCGGACTCCGGCGAAGACGACCCGGGGTCCGGCACGTGCGGGTGCGCGAGCGGCGGCGCCCCCACCGGGCTCGCGTGGGGCGTTGCGCTCCTCGCGGCGGTCGGGGCGAGGCGGCGGGGCGCTACTTCAAGCAGGTGACGGTCACCTGGGTGGGGATCACGAGGCCGCCGGTCAACATATTGACGACGACCGAGAAGAATCCGCGACGGGTGGTGATCTTCTGCACGCCGGCTGAGCAGCTGGCTCCGACGTCCACCGGCGACGCCGGGATGATGTTCCAAAGAAATCCGACCGTGGTGTAGTTGTGGCTCTCGCCGGCGAGCGCGTCGCGGGGCGCGACGTAGGTGCGGCTGATGGCGCAGCCGGGGAGCGTGAGTAGCGTAGCGAGCAAAAGCGCGGCGGTGATGCGCGAAAGGGACTTCATGGATCATTCTCCGGGGTGAGGCAGGACAGGATAAAAGAGCCGCGAACAGTATCGCACACCCGACCCTGCTCCGCGGAGCGCCGGGCCGCTACCCCGGCGGCGGCCGGTACAAGAGCTTCGACGTCCCGTCGCGCAGCGACTCGCTCGCGTACCGGGTGCCGTCGGCGCGGTCCACCACCCAGCTCCCGTCCGTCATCGCGCGGAGGGTGGCGCGGAGCGAGCGCGTTCCGATGTCCCAGAGGCGGATGCGGCCGTCCGCGCCGGCGGTCACGAGGAGCGTGCCGTCCGGGGTGCGCACCTCGGCCGTAATCGGCGAGAGCGCGGCGGCGAGCGCGCGCACCTCGGCGACGCCCGCGAGCGCGGCGGGCGAGCCGCCGGGGGCGATACCGGGGTCGGCCGGCGGGGCTACGGGAGCGGGCGGCGCCGGGGCGACGGCGGGCGGGGTGGGCGCGGACGGCGCGGGCCGCACGGCGCCGGTGGCGGGCTCGAGCGCCCACCGGGCGCCGTCGGGGAGCGTGGCGGTGACGACCTCTCCGCCGGGGGCCACCACGAGCGCGGTGGGCGCCGGCCCGGTGAACGACCACCGCCGCACGGCCTTGCCCCACGTGCGGAGCACCTTGCCGTCGCCCACGGCGGCCGCGGCG
>CAXNIN010000092.1:0-13015 GCA_964202365.1 Myxococcota bacterium
CCCCCCCGCCCCAACAGGACGAGGATGCCGGCGAGCGCGATCTTTTCGCACGGGTGATCGGGTACGATGCCGCGCCCGAGGTTTCCATGCTGCTGCTCGCCCTCCTCTCCTGCACGCCCGAAGAAGAGAAGCCGGCGCCGGTCGAGACGTGCGACCCGGCGGCCGCCCAGGCGGATGCCCCCGCGATTGTGCCCGGCGCCCCGATGGCGGGGGCCGCCGAGGCGGTGCTCGAATTGCCGGTTGGAACGCCGCTCTCGGGCTACACGAGCCGCTGCGACTGCTTCGGCGGCGACGGCGACGCCGACCGCCGGGACTCGGCCTACACCTACGAATTCGCGGCCTCGGCCGGGGTTCAGTCGCCGATTCCGGTGAAGGCCTTCTGGATCGCGAACGGCGACCAGGACCTCGTGGTGCTCAAGGTGGACATCATCTACTCCTTCGACGGGCTGGTCGAGGAGATGGAACGCCGGCTTTCGGCCGCCACGGGGAAGGACCTCGACGGTAAGGTTGTCATCGCGACGAACCACAGCCACGCGAGCCACGGCGACTTCAGCGATCAGATCAGCTTCTACCTGGGAAGTGACCGCTTCAACTACGAGGTGTTCACCCGGATGGCGGAGGCCGCCGAGGCCGTGGCCATGCAGGCGTTCACCGGCATGCAACCCGCGAAGATCGGCGTTGGCTACGCGAAGGACTGGGACCCGGACGACCGCGTGTACCGCGACCGCCGCCCGGACAACGACGACCTGCAGGTGTGGGACGACATCCCCGCGGGCCGGTACAAGGACCCCTACCTCACGATGATGCGCATCGACGCGCTCGACGACACGCCGATTGGCGTGCTCTTCAACTTCGGCATCCACGGCACCACGCTGGGCGCCGACAACCCGATGATCAGCCGCGATTCTCCCGGACACGTGGAGCAGGTGTTCCAGGAGCGGTTCGATACGCCCGTGGTGGTGGCGCTCCTTCAGGGCGCCGCGGGCGACGCGAGCCCCGCCGGGAGCGACGACGGGTATGCCCGGATGGAGAGCGTCGGCGAGTACGCCGCCGACGCGCTCGAATCTCTTTGGACCTCGATTCCCACCGCGTCGGAGCCCATCCGCCTCGAGTCGACCTCGCGCTCCGTGGACCAGACCCACGGCGCCATTCGCGTGACGCGCGGCGGCACCGTGGACCTGCACTACCTGCCGCTTCAGGAGGGCGAGGACTACGCCGACTTCGAGCCGGACAACGTCATCTATGACGAGAACGGCGACATCAAGAGCCCGATCGACGAATACAACATGCCGTACGGCGCGGCGTTCTGCGGGGAAGATCCCGCGTACCTTCCGGGCTTCGCGCCCGCGAGCGTGTTCCCGTACGTGAACTGCGTGGACGTCTCCAAGATGGTGGCGGTGATCGCGGGCTTCTTCGATCTCGAGGACATCGAGGCGCCGCTCCCCATCCCCGAGAGCCAGCGCGCGGCCTTCACCGCCGCCCGCATCGGGCCGCTCCCCATCCGGGAAGCCGACGGAACCACCACCACCGACGACTTCTTAATGGGGTTCTTCCCAGGGGAGACGACGGCGATGTTCACCGAGCAGTTCCGACGCCGGGCGAAGACGGAGCTTGGCTTCGGGCACGCCATGGCCGTTGGATATGCCCAGGATCACGAGGGGTATCTTCTGATTCCCGAGGATTGGCTCCAGGGCGGCTACGAGATCGACATCAACCTGTGGGGCCCGCTCCAGGGCGAGCACATCATGGAGCAGCTCCTCATCGCGAGTGAAGAGGTGCTCGCGACGGACGTGGTCGAGAAGCCCGACCCGTGCCGGGTTTACCAGCCCACCGACTACGAGTCGTACGGCACCTGGGAGCTGCCCACGTTCGCGCCGGAAGCCACGCCCGAGGCCGGCACGTCGCTCGCGACGCCGCCCGCCTACCTTTGGTCGCCGCTCTACACCGACGATGAGCGGGATGCCGGCATTCTCCCTTCCATTGTCGCGCCGGTCGAGGTGCCGCGCGTGCAGGGCCTCGTGGAGATGGCGTGGATCGGCGGCGACCCCGGCGTGGACTACCCGGACGTGACCCTGGAACGTCAGGTGGGCGGCGCGTGGGAGACCGTGCTCACCGGCTCCGGACGCCCGGTTTCGCGCGGTCCGGACATCCTGGTCACGCACACGCCCGACCCGCTGTTGCCCTTCGAGATCGCCCAGACCCACTACTGGTACGCCGCGTGGCAGGCCGTCGGCCACGTGGACGACCGCGCCGGGCTCCCGGCGGGCACGTACCGCCTCTTCGTGCAGGGCCGCACCCACAGCGGGTTGACCACCACCTATCCCTGGGACACCGCCGACTATACGGTGGAGGGCACGCCGTTCACCGTGGTGCCCGCCGTCGTGACCGCGGGTGTGAGCGGGAGCGACGTCACCGCCGCCATCGTGGCACCCGCGCGCGGCTACCGCCTCGTGGGGCTCGACGGCAATTACCGGGGTTACAACCCGCTCCCCGACGACGCCGCCACCCTCACGTTCGTGACCGCCGACGGCGAGACCACCACGGTGGAGGCCGTGGGCGTGCGGGGCGGCGGATACACGACGTTCGCCGGGGTTGTTCCCGCGGGCGCCACGCGCGTGACCGTCGTGGACACCTACGGCAACACCGGGACAGTCGACCTGTGAAGAAATTCATCGCCGTCGCGGGCAACATGGGCGTGGGGAAGACCTCGCTCGTGGAATTCCTGCATTCACAGTACGGTTTCGAGCCGGTCTACGAGCCGTACTCCACCAATCCCTACCTCGACGAGTTCTACGCCGACATGGACAAGTGGGCGTTCCACAGCCAACTGTGGTTCCTCACGCACAAGTTCCGGCTGCACCTGGAGCTCAACGAGAACCCGGCCACCATCGTCCAGGACCGCACCATCTACGAAGACGCCGAGATCTTCGCCACGAACCTCGCGCGGCACGGGCAGATGAGCGAGCGCGACTTCCGCACCTACATGGACCTCTACGAGGGCATGCGGCGCGCGCTTCAACCGCCAGACCTCATGATCTACCTGCGTTGTTCCGTGAAGTCGATCCGCCAGCGCATCAAGCGCCGCGGCCGCCCGAGCGAGCAGGCCATCCCGCTGCCGTACCTCAAGCGCCTCAACGCCCTGTACGACGAGTGGATGGGCAACTACACGCTTTCTCCCGTGCTCATCTGGGAAAGCGACGACGCCGACTACCTCACCCACATCGTGGACCGTCTCGAGTTCAAGCGGTCGATCGAGCGGTTTCTGTAAAGCGGGGGAGAGGGCGCCAGCGCGCGCCGGCGCGGGGGGCGAGCGGTCGGCGGCGCCCGCGGCGGGGCCGCGGTCACGGCGGAGGCCGGGAGGACCGTCGGCGGCGGCTTGCGATCGGGGGCGCTCCGGCGTAGGAGAGCCCCCATGTTGCTTCGTTTCGCGTTGTTGCCGCTCCTCACCGCCTGCAGCCTCGGCCCCGACCTGCCGCACCCGGTGGCGTCGAGCGAAGACACGGCCGACACGGCGGACACCGCCGACACGTCCGACACGGCCGACTCGGGCGACACGGCCGTCGAGTAGGGGGCGTCGCGGAGCCGGCCGCATAGGGGCGCTCGGGCGCGAGCTCCGCCGCGAGGCGCGCGCGAACGTCGCATTGGAGCAGGATCGCGCGGACGAGCGCGGGGGGCGGGGGCCTGTCGGCGAGCCGTCAGACCGTCGTGCGCGCGACGCCGAGCGTGGCGGCGAGGTCGGCCGGCGAGACCGCGCCGTCCGCCGCGACGATCGCGGCGGCCTTGGCGTCGAGGGCCTCCGCGGCGCGGCCCGCGAGGTCGGGGAGCCCGGCCGCCCGAAAACCGACCTACCGCAGCGCGAACACGAGGTGCTTGAGGTACTCGGTCTCGGGCACGCCCGGCAGGATGGGGTGGTCGGGGGCCTGGCCGCCGCGACGGACGAGCACCGCGCCGCGCCCGGCCTGACGAATGCCGGCGACCACGGCCTCTTCGAAGCGCTCCGGGAGCACGTGGTGGGAGCACGACGAGGAGAAGAGCAGGCCGCCCGGCTTCACGAGGCGCGCCGCCTGCGCGTTCACCGCTTTGTACGCCCCGAGCGCGATGCCGGCCTTCTTGCGGCTCTTGGCGAAGGCCGGGGGGTCGATGCAGACGACGTCGAAGCGCTCGCCGGCTTCGAGCAGGGCGTCCATCGCGACGCGGGCGTCTTCCTGGACCACGCGGAGGCGGTCGGAGACGCCGTTGAGCGCGGCGTTTTCCCGGATGAGTTGGCATGCGGGGCCGCTCGCGTCGATCGCGACGGCGTCCGTGGCGCCCGCGACGAGCGCGTGGAGCGCCCATGCGCCGGTGTGGGCGTACACGTCGAGAACGCGTTGGCCCTTGCACCGGGACGCGCCGAACAGGCGGTTGTCGGCCTGATCGAAGAAGAAGCCGGTCTTCTGGCCGGAGAGAGGGTCGGCCGAGAAGCGCACGCCGTTCTCGTCGAAGAGCACGCGCTCGGGCACGTCGCCGAACCACACGCTGCTCTCGCCGAGCTCGAGGCCTTCGAGGGCGCGCGCCCCGACGTCGGCGCGGAGCACGGCGCCGCGCGGGCCGATTGCGTCCTGGAGCGCCTGCGCGAGGAGATCCTTGCGGCGGTCCATCCCGAGGGTGGTGATCTGGGCGACGAGCACGTCTCCGTACTTGTCCACGAGCAACCCCGGCAGTCCGTCGGCCTCGCCGGCGCACAGCCGGTAGGACGCGCGCCCGGGGAGCACCCTCTCGCGAAGCGCGCGCGCCGCGAGCAGCCGCTCGGCGTAGAGCTTGGGGCTGTCGAGATCGGACTCGCCGCGCGTCACGATGCGAATCGTGATGAGCGAATGCGGGTTTGCGTAGCCGCGCCCGAGGACGCGACCGGACGGATCGATCACCTCGACGGCCTCTCCCGGGGGGAGGGCGGCAACGGGGGGGTCGATGATTTCGTTGGCGAAGACCCAGGGGTGGCCGGGTCGGGCGCGGGCACGTACGCGAAGCATGGACCGGGTCTATCGCAACGCGGTACACAGCACGACATGCGGTTCTTCGTCATCGTGTCGGCCCTCGCGGCGCTCGGGTGCGGCTTCGGCCCCTCCGCGGAGGCGCCCCCGCCCCCGCCCCCGGCCCCTTCTCCGCTTTCACCCGCGCTTTCCGGGATGGGGGTGACCGCCGACGGCGCCGCGCCCGCCCCGGAGGGGGGCGCGCCCGCCGGCACCGCCGCGCCCGCCGGCACCGCCGCGCCCGTCGCCGCCCCCCCGATGGACGCCGCCGCGCCCGTAGCCGCCGTTCCCCCGCCCGTCGCCGCCCCCGCGACGCCTGCGGCCGCCCCCGCCGCGACGCCCGCCGTCGCTCCCGGCTCTCCGGCGTGCGCCGAGGCCCGCGCCGCCCGCGACACGCTCCGGGCCCCCCTCGCCGACCTCCGCATGACGCTCGGCCAGGCGACATCCGCCCGCCTCGAGGAGACAGGCCAGGCAATGATGGCCTGCAACGCCGATCCCGTGTGCCTCCGCGACGGAAAGGCGCGCATGGCCTCGGTGGAGGCGTACGACCGCGCCAAGGCCGCCCACGAAGGCGAGACGCGCCGACTCGCCGAGGCCGAAGTGGGGCTCTACGAGGCCGACAAGCGCGTGGCCGCCGCCTGCGGGGCCCCGTGATCGAGCGGATCGACGCGGCCTATCAGCGGGTGCTCCACCACGGCGCCACCCCGGTGCCCGCGCGGTTCGCGCTCAAGACCATCGCCATCCTCGTGCGTGAGCTCAACCGCGACCAGGTGCTCGTTCGCGCCGCCACCCTCGCGTATTGGTCGCTCGTCGCCATCGTGCCCGCGCTCGTGGTCGCCGCCGCGGTCACCCAGCCGCTCGGGCCCGAAGCCGGCCGCCCCATTCGCGAGCTGCTGTTCAGCGCGCTCCTCGCCGGGGCGGTCGCCAACGTGGGCGCCACGCTGGACGGCTGGTTGGAGCAGGTGAATGTCGCCAGCCTCGGGGTGGTGGGCACGGTCGGCGTGGCGTTCACGGCGTCGCGCATCTACTTCAGCGTGGAAGAGGCCTACAACACCCTTTGGAACGTGCGTCTGCGGCGCGGTTTCGTCATGCGGCTCGTGCTCTTCTACGCCGGGCTCACCCTCGTGCCCATCCTCATCGCGGTCGGCTTCGCCGTCACCGGCCGTATTCAGGACGCCGTCGACACCAGCATCCTCTCCCTGCTTCTCCCTGTCCTTCTCACGAGCATCGCGTTCGTGGCCGCGATCCGCCTGCTCCCCGACACCGACGTTCGGTGGGGCCCCGCCATGCTCGGCGGCCTCGCCTCGGCCATCTTGTTCGAGGGCGCCAAGGTTGGCTTCAACACCTACGTGAGCGTGCTCGGCGCGGACGACGCCGCCTCCGCAATCTACGGCTCCCTCGCCCTGTTCCCGATCTTCCTGCTTTGGCTCTATGTTCTCTGGGTCATCGTGCTGTTCGGGGTCGAGCTCGCGTTCGTGACCCAACGCCACGGCGAGCTCTTCGCCGCCGAGGAGCGCCGGCTGCTCGGCCTGCCGTACGCCCGTCGTCACGCCGACGCGCTCTTCGCGCTCCAGTGCCTGCTCGTTGTGGCGCGTCGCTTCGTTGGCGGCGAGGGCCCCGTCAGCGAGTCCTTCGTGACACGCGCGCTCGGCACCGAGCCGACCTTCGTGCGGAACGCGCTCGAATCCCTGGAAGACGCCGGGATTCTCGCCCAAGCGCCGCTGGGCTACCTCCCCGCGCTCCCGCTGGACCGCCTCACCCTTCGCGCTGTCATCCTCCGCTACCGCGCGCTCACCCGGCCCGCGCTCGTCGACGACGCGCCCGGCACCGAGGTGGTGGCCGCCGTCATCGGCGGGCCCGGTGCCGTGCTCGACGCCACCGTGGCCCAGATGCTCGAGAAGCCCCCGGGCGCTGGCGCCGCTGCGGTCGAGGCGGCTGGATGATCCTTGGCTTCTTGGGGCGGGGCGCCGCCCCGCAACGCCTTGTTGGTGGGCGAGCCCCCCGGACCCTCCGATGAAGCGCGTTCTGTTGGGGTGTGGCGGCGTGATCGGGCTGCTCGCGGCCGCGCTGGGAGCCGGCGTTTGGGCGGGCCCGGCGGGGCTCGCGTGGGCGCTCGGCACCCGGGGTGTCACCACCGCCTCTGTCGCGTGGTGTGACGGCGGCCTGTGCCTCGACGGCCTCACCCGCGGGGACGCCACCGTCGCGCGGGTGCACGTAGGCTGGGATCGCGTCGCGCGCGCCGAGGGCGTGGTGGTGCCGCTCGAGACCGCGCTCTCGTACGCCCGCGAGGCCGGCGGCGTCGACGTTGTCGGGGGGGAGGCCACCGATGATGCCGGCGGCGTCGATGTCGTGGCGTGGGGCAAGCGCCTCGTGGTTGCCGTGCACGTCGCGTCCCTCACCGTGCCGGGCGCGCCGCTGCCGGCGTTGTCTGGGCAGGTGTGGCCTGAGCGCCGCCTCACCGGAGAGGGCGTGACCGTCGAAGGGGACACGGTTCGGTTGGATGTCCCGTCGCCCGTCGGCGCCCTCGCGGTGTCCGCCACGCGCGAGGCCGACGGCATCGCCCTGGTCGCGACGTGCGCCGCGTGTGTGCTGCCCGCGCCGGGCCCCGCCGACGTGCCGCTCGCGCTCCCCGCGGTAACCGCGCGCGGCACCTGGACCGACGGCGCGTTTCGCGGCACCGTGTCCGTGGGCGACGTGGAGGCGCGCGTGGCCGCCCGGCCCGACGCGGGCGGCGCCGTGGCTGACCTCACCCTGCCCGAGACCCCGCTCGCCGCGGTGTACACCCTCTTCGGCGCGTGGGTGCCCGAGGTGCGCCGGGCGCGAATCGGGGGCACGCTCGCCCTCACGGCCCGGGTCCGGTGGCGGCCCGGCGACGGCGCGCCCGCCGACCCCGCCGCGCCCGACGACTCTCCTGACCCCGACGCCCCCGACGACGCGCCCACCGGCGTCCTGCCCGCCGGCTTCTCCGTCGACACGTTCGAGCCCGTTCTCACCGCCTTCACGGTCGAAGGCCTCGTCCCCGACGCGCTCGCCGGCGGCCGTTTCAGCTTCCGCGCGCGCGGCCCCGGCGGCGACGAAGCGGAGTTCGTGCGCGGCGAAGGCACGCCGGAGTGGGTGCCGCTCGCCGAGATGGGCGTGTGGCTCCCCGCCGCCGTCATCGCCGCCGAGGACGGCGCTTTTCGCGCGCACCGCGGCTACGACCTCGCCGGCATGCGCTCCGCCGCCGACCACAACGGCGACATCGGCAAGATTGCGCGCGGCGGCAGCACGCTCACCCAGCAGCTCGCCAAGAACCTGTTCCTCGACGGCACCCGCAGCTACGCGCGGAAGCTCCGCGAGCTCCTCTACGCCGTCGAGATGGAGTCGGAGCTCGGCAAGGCGCGCATCCTCACCATCTACCTGAACTCCGTAGAGTTCGGTCCCGGCATCCGCGGCGTGCGCGCCGCCGCCGACACCTACTTCCTCAAGACGCCCGCTGCCCTGCTCCCGGAGGAGGCCGCGTGGCTCGCGAGCATTCTGCGCTACCCGAAGACCGCGTACACCCGGCAGTTCCTCGGTGGCGCGGTGGACATGTCGCGCGTGCGGTTCGTTCTCCAGAACATGGCCGACGTGCCGGAAGACGCCCGCACCGCCGCCATCGACCGGCCGCTCCGGCTCCTGCCGCCGTGAGCACGGCCAGAGCCGCTCCGCCGGGCGCACGGGCCCGACGGAGCGGCGCTTTCGCCTACACGGTCCTGGGGAACGCCATCGCTATCGCGGTGACGATGTACAGGAGGGAGAACCCCGCCATCGCGCCCGGATCGATGTAACCGAGGTCCGTCGCGGCGACGGTCGAGACCGCCGCCGCGGTGAGCCCGAGAAACCCGACGAAGGCCAACGCGCCCGCCGCGGTGCGGTAGTGGCCGGTGGTCGGCTCGTCGGCGGCTGTCACTGCGAGGCCAGACGCGGAGAGCCGACTTCCTCGATACCCTCGGCCGCCATCTTCGCACGTGCAATCTGGTAGATCATGATGCCGTAGCCGCACTTGGCGGTGATGTCGGCGATCGAGTACCCAACCTGCAGCGCGACGGTCGCCGCCGCGCCACCGATGCCGAGCAGCGGCATGGCGTAGGCGATGGGGTAGAAGCCCCACGTGGCGAGCAGGAGGAGCTGCGTGTTGCGGAGGAGCACCTTCACCTGCGGGTCCGTGACGTTCGCCGCCTGACCGAGCTCGGTGTAGAGCACCACGAGGATGTACACGAAGGGAATCGTGCTCAGAACGGCCCAGATCACCCGGGTGGTGGCGTCGGTCGAGACTTCACCGGGGTAGCCGAGGCCGATCATCAGCGCGCTGGCGACGACGAGGCGGGCCATCAACGAGCCGCGGCGCTCCTTCGGAAGCGCGAGCACGGCCACCAGCTCGGCCACGAGCAGCGGCACGGTGAGGAGCCAATCCACGTACCGGTAGGCGTCGTTGAACGCGGCGCCGGTCGCGACGTAGACGCCCGCGCTGTTCACCGCGTAGGCACCGTCCCAGCTGTTGAAGATGCGCCAGTAGTGGTAGCCGGCGATGCCGACGACGAGCGACGAGAGGATCATCGCGGGACGGTACTTGGCGGTGAGCTGCTGCTGCACCATCACGAAGTACGCGAAAGAGGCCAGCATCGCGGCGATCGCGAGCGACAGCATATTATAGACCAGCTGGAACTGGCCGGACGAAAGTTCGAGGGGAAGGATCATCGTTGCCTCCAGACCGGATGGTTCTGTGACCGGCCGCTTCAAAACATACTCAATACCGGTGCGTCGCGAGCGAGAATGCGACGGTCGAGTAACGACGCGTACCGGATGAGCTTCACGTGCCGCTGAAGCGTGGCAGCGGAAATGTCGAAGAAGGACAGGTATCGCGACGAGGATCGGGCTCTTCGATCCGGCTGGTCCACCTCGGTCGCGCCGCGTCGCGGCGCCGCCAAATCCTGTTCATAAATGGTTCGGGCGTGGGGCCGACATCGACGGCCGCCGACGCCGTGGCGGCTTGCCGTCGCCCCACCGGCCGCCGAGAGGTGGGACCCCGTCGCCCTCTCCGCGCGGACCGGGTACACCTTCGACGTGCTGCTCCTCGCCGCGATCCTCGCCTGCGCGCCCCCGGTCATCCAGACCGGCGCCGCGAGCTGGTACGGCCGCGAGCTCGCCGGCCGCCCCACCGCGAGCGGCGAGCCGTTCCGCCCCGGCCTCCGCACCGCCGCGCACCCCACGCTCCCGTTCGGCACCGTGCTGCGCGTCACGCGCACGGACACCGGCCGCAGCGTGCGCGTCGTGGTGAACGACCGCGGCCCCTACGCCAAGGGCCGCATCATCGACCTCGCCCAGCGCGCCGCCCGCCGCCTCGACATGATCGACGCCGGGGTGGCCACCGTGGAGCTGCGGGTGGTCGGGTGCCGGGCCAAATATGGAAAGTGTAGCAAGTAGCCACCTCGGCTGACGTGGGTGCCGACCTCTCGGAGGCGGGTGGGAGGTTGGCGAGCCAGGGCGGGGCGTACCCTCAGCGCTTGTGTGCGACCACGGGCGCCGCCGCACCTGGCCCAACCCAACACATCACCTGCAACCCCGCGTCTCCGTCCCCGCGCACGCCACGAACCCGACGATTTCGTCCGGATCGTCGCCGGTGGCCTCCGCGGCGTCCAGCGTACAACCCGTGTAGTCGGTGAGGCCGTAGCCGCCCTCGCGCACGGCGTCGCAGACGACCTCGCAGTCGAGCGCGGCGCGGTCGTCGTGCGGGTAGGCGTTCATCAGGTCGAGCACGCGCGCCTCGGTCAACTCCGCTTCGACCGAGAAGGGCGTGGGCGAAGGCTCGCACGGGCCGCTGCACGCGGGCAGGTGCGCGAATGGGAGGAGGAGCAAGGTTCGTGCGCGCAGGGGAACCACCGGCGCCGCGGACCACGAGCGTGGCGGTGCCGGTGTGCGCGAAGGTGGCGACGCCGCGCACCACGGGGGCGCTCTCGCCGGTGGTGCGGTCCGTGCGCCTCAAACCGCCGCCGGCGGGCACGGACCTGCCCGTGTGGGAGCCGTCGCCGTGGCGCAACCCGCGGCTTCACCTGGGTGTGTTCAGCCCGCTCGTGCTCCCCCAGAATTGGGAGGGCTCGGTGTGGGACCGGCCGTGAGGGGTGCGGTCGCGTGCGCGGCGCTTCGCGCGGCGCACCCCGCTTGACGCCCCCACCCCGACGGACGTCCGTCACCCCCTGACGGACGTCCGTCGCCCAACCGGCCAACTGCGCGCCTCGAACCGTTGGCGCGGCGCTTGCTTTCGGCCCGGCGATGCCTCCTCTCGTCGCGCTCGCGCTCGGTTCGGCCCTCGGGGCCGCGCTCTATCCGGCGGTGCAGCCGCCGCTCCTTGACGCCGTCGCGGCCGCCGCGGCGCTCTGTGGGTTGGCGGGGCTGGCGGCGCGGCGCGGCGCGGCGGAGGTGGCCCGGGCGGCGCTCTTCGCCGCCGGGATGGCGCTCGGGGTGGCGGGGCCCGCGCGCCTCGCGGACCCGCCCGTGTTGACCGGCGACTGGCGCGTGCGGGGGCGCGTGGCGACGGCGGCGTGGGGCACGGCGGCGGACGTCGAGCTCACCGCGGTGGCGCGCACGCTCGGGGGTTGGGTGCCGGCTGAAGGCCGGGTGCGGGTTCGGTTTCCGGCCACGCCGCCGCCGCCCGGGGCCGCGGTGATCGCGGCGGGCACCGCGCGGCGCCTCGATCCCGGCGCGCTCCCGGGGGCGCCCGACCCGGCCTGGGAAGCCACGCGCGCCGGCGTCGCGAGTGAGCTGCGCGCGGCGCAGGTGGTTCGTATCGGGCCGCCGGGGCCGACGTTCCGTCTCGACGGCGCCGAACACGCCGGGCTGTTGCGCGCGATGCTCGACGGGGAACGGTCGGGCGTGCCGGAAGAGGTCGCCGCGACCATGCGGCGCACCGGCACCTGGCACCTCGTGTCGATCTCGGGGCTTCACATCGGCCTGTGCGCCGCCGCCGCCTGGGCCGCGGCGTGGGTGCTCACCCGGCCGCTCGCGCTGGTGTGGCGCTACGGCGGGCTCCGGTGGCTCTGCGCGGCCGCGGCGGTGGCCGCGGCGTGCGCCTACGCCGATGTCGCCGGGTGGCCGCTGCCCGCGCGCCGCGCCGTGTGGATGTGCGCGGCGGCCTCGATCCTGGCGGCGCGGCGGCTGCGGCCGCGCATCGGGGAGCTGCTCGCGTTCGCCTGGCTGGGCACCACCGCCGCCGAGCCCGCCGCCATCGCGAACGCGGGCGCGCAGCTCTCGTTCGGCGCGATGATCGGGATGGCGCTCGTGGGGCCGCGCGTGACGCGGTGGCTCCCACCGGACAGCCCGCGGTGGTCCGTTTGGTTGGTGGGCATGTTGGCAACCACGGTGGGCGCCACGGCGGGCACGCTCCCAACCGTGGCGTGGCACTTCCAGGATGTCGGCGTCACGGCGCCCATCGCCAACCTCATCGCGGTGCCCCTCATGGGCACCATCGCGACACCTGCTCTGCTCGCCAGCCAGGTTCTCCCCGGCGCGCTCGGCACCCTGGCGCTCGCGGTCGCCGACAGCGCCATCACACTTGCTCTCGCCGCGCTCGCCCCGCTCGACGTGCCGCCGCTCCACCCGGCGGTCGGCTTGCCCGGCGCCGTGCTCCTCGGCGCGGCCGTGCTCCTTCGCCGCTGGCCGCTCGCCGCCGTGCTCGTCTCCACCCTCGCGCTCGCGCTCGTCGCGCGGCCGGTGGGCACCCTCGTTGTCACCTTCCTCGACGTAGGGCAGGGCGACGCCGCGCTCATCGAGTGGCCCGACGGCCGCGCGTGGCTCGTGGACGGCGGGCCGCCCGGGCGCGGCGTGCTCCTCGCCTTGCGACGCCGCGGCATCACCCGGCTGGATACCGTCGTGATCTCGCACCCCCACCCCGACCACACGGGCGGCCTCGAAGCCGTCTTCTCCGAGCTCCCCGTGGGCACCGTGCGCGGTCCGCGCGGCCCGCTCCCCGGCGAGGACACCTACGCCGC
>CAXNIN010000093.1:0-12898 GCA_964202365.1 Myxococcota bacterium
CCCCCGCGGGCCCGTAGCGGAGGCCAAGCCGCGTGGAACGTGCGTGGAGCGACCGTGACAGATGTGCGCGGTTACAGCTCCGGGCGTCCTCGGCGCCGCGCACTAGTTCGACGCGAACTCGCAGATCGGTCCCGCGGACTGGCGAGTCCCTACGCGGCGGGGCGGTCAGACAGCGCGCCCCAGACCGGGCGCCGCGCCGTTCTGTCCGGTGCCTCCGCCGACCCCCTACAGCGCGCGAGAAAAACGTTCGAGGCGGGATTGACGCGCTCCGCCTGACGGAGGTCCGTCAGCCGGCCTGACAGTTGTCAGCTGCGGCCCGACAGGCGGGTGAGGAAATCCAGGCAGTTGCGGGTGGCACGGAGCGTGAAAGGGGGGCGTCCGAACGGAGTACGGACGAATGCCCAGTGTGTTGTACGGGGCGACGCTGATTGGCGTCGACGCAGTGCGCGTGAGCGTCGAGGTAGACCTCTTGCGGCGACTGCCGCAAGTCGTGATGGTCGGGCTGCCGGCGCCCGCGGTGCGGGAGAGTGCGGACCGCGTGCGGTCGGCGATCGCGGCGAGCGGCTTCGAGTTCCCGCGGCAGCGGGTTGTCGTTGCGCTCGCGCCGGCGGACCTTCGGAAGGAGGGCACGGCGTTCGACTTGCCGATCGCCATCGGCATCCTGCTCGAGGCAGGGCAGGTGCGGTCCGACCGGGCGCACCGGTACATGTTCGTCGGCGAGTTGTCCCTGACCGGGGAGCTTCGGGCGGTTCGTGGCGCGCTCGCGTTCGCCTGGTTGGCGCAGTCGTTGGGAATGGCGGGGATCGTCGTGCCCGCGGCCTGCGCACCCGAAGCCGCACTGGTGGAAGGCGTGGAAGTCCGCGCCGCCGTCACTCTGGCCGAGGTGATGCGGTTCCTCCAAGGCGAGCTCGAGCTCCCGCTCGGCCTGCCGCGAGCGGATTCACCGCCGGCCTTTCCGGCCGATCTCCGAGACATCCGCGGGCAGTTCGGGGCCCGCGAGGCGCTCGAGGTCGCGGCGGCGGGTGGGCACAACCTCCTTTTGGAGGGACCCCCGGGCTGCGGGAAGACGATGCTCGCCGGCCGACTCCCAACGATTCTACCGGGGATGACCTCAGCCGAGGCGCTCGAGTGCACCCGCATCCACTCGGTGGCGGGGCTGCACGCCCCGGACGCCGGAGCCCTGTCGATGCGACCGTTTCGGGCGCCCCACCACTCCATCTCCGCGGCCGGGCTCATCGGCGGCGCGAGCCTGCGCCCCGGCGAGGTGACCCTCGCGCACAACGGCGTGCTGTTCCTGGACGAATTCCCCGAGTTTCCGAGGAGCGCCCGGGAGGTTTTGCGGGGGCCACTGGAGGACCGCCAGGTGGTTCTGGCCCGTGCAACGGGGCGGATCGTTCTACCTGCGGGGTTTGCGCTCGTGGCAGCCGCCAATCCCTGCCCTTGCGGAAACCTCGGCCATCCGACACGGCCGTGCGTTTGTCCCGAGGGGGCGCGCGAGCGCTATCGCGCCCGGCTCTCCGGGCCGCTCATCGACCGCATCGACCTCCGCATCGAGCTTTCCCCCATCCGCCCTTCCGAGTTGCTCGGCCAGTCTGACGGGGAGAGCAGCGCAGCCGTCCGGACGCGCGTGGAGTGCGCCCGCGAGCGACAGCGCCGACGCTACGGGGGGGCGGTCACCTGCAACGCCGAGCTTAGGGCCGAACAGCTTCGGGACGCAGCGGGCGCAGAGTCGTCGGCGCTGAGCCTCCTCCAGTCGCACCTCGAGGCAACTTCCGCGAGCGCGCGAGTCGGGGGCCGACTGCTGAAGGTTGCCCGAACGATTGCCGATCTCGATGGCGACCCCGCTGTCCGGCGGGCCCACATCGCTCGCGCCGTCGGCATGCGCTGCGATGTCGGCGAGCGAGGTGTGGCGTGACCGGCGGCGCCCTCCTGGTCATTGGCGCGATCGCGGTCGTCGACCGCATCGAAGGGTCCGTTGCCGTGCTCGAATGGCAGGACTTCGGCGTGACCGAAGTGCCGGTCGAGCTCCTCCCTCCGGGTGTCGGGGAGGGCGATCGGCTTCTCCTCCGCGCGCGGTCACTTCCACCAGTTTCCGCAGACCGTGGCCCGGAAACGAGGCCGCGTGGTGCGGCTCGTCGTCGTGTCAGTCGAGCGGATTGAGCCGGCCCTCCGGCGTTTCAGGAGCAACACCATGCAGATCCACAATGAATCGAATCGCCAGACCGCTCTGGCCTCGGCGCTGGCCGCCATCGAGAAGCAGCACGGCAAGGGCGCGATCATGCGTCTCGACGGGCCCAGCGAACCGGTTGCGGTGAGCTCCACGGGCTCGCTCGGCCTCGATCTCGCGCTGGGCTGCGGAGGCTATCCGCGCGGTCGCATCGTCGAGATCTTTGGCCCCGAGGCCAGCGGAAAGACCACACTCACGCTTCACGCCATGGCCGAGATGCAGGCGGCCGGCGGAGTCACGGCGTTCATCGACGCCGAACACGCCCTCGACCCCGCCTATGCCGCGGCCCTTGGGGTGCGCTTGCCGCAGCTCCTCCTCGCCCAACCCGACAACGGCGAACAAGCGCTGGACATCGTCGAAACGCTCGTCCGCTCCGGCACGGTGGATCTCATCGTCGTCGACTCGGTTGCGGCGCTCGTGCCCCGGGACGAGATCGAAGGCAACATGGGCGATCAGCAGATGGGTCTGCAGGCCCGGATGATGTCCAAGGCGATGCGTAAGCTCACGACGGTCGTGAGCAAGAGCAACACCACCCTCCTCTTCATCAACCAGGTCCGGCAGAAGATCGGCGTGGTGTTCGGGCCCTCCGAGGTGACCACCGGCGGCAACGCCCTCAAGTACTACTCCTCCGTGCGGCTCGACGTGCGGCGCATCGGGGCGGTGAAGAAGGGCGATGAGGTCATCGGGAGCCGCACGCGGGTCAAGGTCGTGAAGAACAAGCTGGCCCCTCCCTTCCGACAGGTAGAGTTCGACATCCTCTACGGCAAGGGCGTCAGCCGCTTCGCGGAGCTCCTGGATCTCGCCGAGACCCAGGGCGCCGTCACCAAGTCCGGCTCGTGGTACGCGATGGGGGACACGCGGCTCGGGCACGGTCGCGACAAGGCGATTGAGCACCTCGAGTCCAGCCCGGATGTCGTGCGTCAGCTCGAGCGCGCGCTGCGCCCCGAGCGGCTCGCCTGGACGGAGGCGGCCGAGGCGTAATCGCGCGGCCCCACGGAGGTGCGCCGCAACCGCCGGGGCGTGCGGCCGGGGCGGCACGAACGCCGGCGTACCTTCGGGACTGCGGGGAGGGAAACCTCCCCGTCGTCTCCACCCTACAGGCTGTCGCCGGGGCGAACGAGCGAGCCTCGTACTTCGTCGTCCACAATCTTGCCGCGCTGCGCGACGAGCCTTCCGCCGACGTAGACCTGCTCCGGCCGGGCGCCGACCTTCTGCCCAACGAACGGACTCCACCCCACGCGCGTCAGCAGGTCCGTCGAGAGCAGCTTGACCAGGTCCTCTTCGGTGAAGAGCGCGAAGTCCGCATCATAACCAGCCTTGATCCAGCCTTTCCGCTGCAGCCCGAAGATCCGGACAGGGGCTTCGCAGCAGAGTTGGACCATACGTTCGATCGACAGCCTCCCCTGGCGAATGGCAGCGATCAAGAGCGAGAACGTCATCTCCACACCCGGGATACCCGACGGCGCCTCCCAGTACGGGAGCAGCTTTTCCTCGCGCGTGTGCGGAGCGTGGTCGCTACCGATCGTATCGATTCGGTTGCGCCGGACCGCGGTCCACAGGGCCCGACGATCGAGTTCGTCGCGGATAGGGGGGTTGACCTTGGTGAAGTTTCCTTGCGTGTTCTCTGTCGAGAGCCAGAGATGATGCGGCGCGGCTTCGGTCGTGATCGGCGCAAGGCCTCGGACATCCTCGAGGATGGCCAGCTCGGCAGCTGTCGACACGTGGCACACGTGAACCGCGCGCTGGTGGGCGCGGGCGAGCTCCACAAGGCGCTTGACGGCAGCCGCGGCCGCGGCCGGCGGCCGCACCTCATTGTGCTCTGGCGCTGCGAGCCCGGCGAAGCGTTCGCGCATCGTGTTGAGCAGGGCCTCGTCTTCCGCGTGCACCCCGAGGAGGCCGCGCGTTTCGCTGAAGATCCGTACGAGGGTCGGGTCGTCCACAAGGAGCGGCCCGGTCGACGCCCCCATGAACACCTTGACGCCACACGCGTCCCCACTGTCCATGAGCTCGTTGATCGCATCGAAATTCGTTGCCGCGGCGCCGATCCAGAGCCCGAAGTTCACGCGCGACTCGGCAGCGGCGAGGGCGCGCTTGTCGTTCCAGGTCTCGCGCGAGAGGGTCGGCGGCGAGGTGTTCGGCATGTCGCATACGGTTGTGACCCCGCCGGATGCAGCCGCTCTGGAGCCGGAGGCCCAGTCTTCCTTGTGGGGGTGCCCCGGCGAGCGAAAGTGCACGTGCGTATCGACCAAACCGGGGATCAGGAACTTTCCGATCGCCGACGTTTTTCGCCGGGCACCGCCCGCGGGCCTCGGCCCGACGTACACGATACGGCCATCTTCCACGCATACATCAGCGACCGCTCGTCCGGCGGAGCTGACTACAGTAGCGTCTTCTACGATCAGGTCATACACGCCTGCATCCAGCCTTGAACCAGCATCACGTAATGCACGTCTCCGACTACGACCACGTCTCCCGCGATTCGCGCCGACGCGAGGCGTCTTGCGGGGCCGCCAACGAGCCGGAACCGTTCGTCGGACCGCGGGAGCCTCTACCTTGGACATCCTCTTTCTGACCGGTCCCCCCTTCGGCGCCCCGCTGTTCGACGCGGTCATCCAGCGTCTCGGCCGCGGCTCGGCGGAGTCGGTGATCGACGCGCAGAACCCGTCGGCAGACTGGCAGGCTTTCGGGGACCGACTCGCTGAACGGGTGCGCGCTCGGCCGACCGTGGTGGTCGCGCACGGCCTGGCTGTGCCTGGCGCGGTCGCCGCCGCTCTCGCCGCTTCGCCTGCTGCGCTCGTGCTGATGAACGGGCCTGTTCGCGTTCTCGACCCGATCTCGGGAGCGGCGTCGCGCGTCGCTGCGTCCGCGCTCGGCGGACGACTCGCGCGTACGGTGCTTCATCCCGTCCCTTGGCTGGCCTGGCTCCGCTCCTCGGCCGGCCTCCGAAGGGCGGTGGTGAACCCGTACGTGATGGACCGCGACACCGTCGCCGCGATTTGTGGCCCGGTCGTCGAGCATGCCGCGAACCGGCGGGCTGTCGTCTCATGGCTCGCCGGCCTCGGAAACCTTCCGGACCCCCGCAGCCTTCGGTGCCCTACGCTCTCGCTGTGGGGGGACGGAGATGCCCTTTATCCATCGATGGAAGCTGGTTTCCTGGAGGCGGCAGTCCCAGGCCACGTGCACGTCGCGATCCCGGGCGGCCAGCACCTTCACCCCGTGGAACGCCCGTGGGAGTCGGCGGATCGGCTCCGGCACTGGCTCGTAGCTCGGGGGCTCTGGGCCTGATCGCGACAGTCATGTCGCGAATGCGGCTCGCCATCTGGCCGGCGCAACGTTGATCTGAACGAAGAACAGTCTGTGCGCTCTACTTTATTGAGGTGCCCCGCTCCCTGGCCCACAGCTTGCATGAAAGGTAGGCGGAGACGCGACGGCCCGAGGCTGGCGAGTACCCCCCGCCCTCCTCACCGCGAGCAGGCGCCCGGCACCCCCGGGCGCCTCGCTTCTTTTTGGGGCCCTTCTGTGCGGCGCCGGCGGTTTCCGGAACTGCCAGCAGGATAGCTCCCGGTGGTGAATCTGGATCGTCTACGCGCACGGGTGCCGGTGTCGACGGAAACGGTCGAGCGCGTGGCGCACGCACGCGACCTTTGGCCGCGCACTACCCTGGCACTGACTGTCGATGCGCCTTACCCCTCTCTGCCAGGTGCGGTCGCCTGGCCGAGGGACGACGACGAGATCGCCGCGTGCCTCGCCTGGGCCGAAAGTGAGGGCGTCGCGGTGGTGCCCTACGGGGCCGGCAGCGGTGTGTGCGGCGCGGCAGAGGGGATGGCGGGCGCCCTCTCCCTCGACCTGAAGCGCATGCGGCGTATCGGTCCGGTCGCCGACGACCTCGTCGAGGTGCAGCCGGGCGTGCTGGGCCAGCACCTCGAGGACGCTCTCGAGCGACAAGGGCGCGCTACGCGGCACAGCCCCTCCTCGATCTGGTGCTCCACCGTCGGAGGCTGGGCCGCCTCGCGGTCCGCGGGCCAGTTCTCGAGCAAGTACGGGAAGTTCGAGGACATGGTCGCCGCCCTCCGGGTTGTGGCGCCCGCGGCCCGCTTCGGCACGGGGCTTTGGTCGGCGGGAGAGGACTTGGGCCCCTGGGTGATGGGGTCTGAGGGCGGGCTGGGCGTGATCTCGAGCCTGCTGGTGCGGACCGTCCCGTTGCCGGAGCACAGGCAGCTCGGTGCGTGGCGCTTCTCCACGGTCGAGGCCGCATGGGATGCGATGCGGGCGGTGCTCCAGAGCGACCTTCACCCCGCTGTCCTCCGCCTCTACGATCCCGTCGACACCCGCCTGGCGGGCAAGGGGACCGCTACCCGGGCCGCCGAGGGTGCCCGCTGGCTCGACGCGTTCCAGAATGCGGCCTTATCGGTTCCGGCCCTCCGCAAGCATCTGCTCGGCCTGCCGCTGGCGATGCCTCGCCTCCTCAATGCCATCGCCCAGGGCGTGGCGAACGGATGCGTCTTGATCGCCGGGTGGGAAGGGCCGCGCGACGTGGTCTCCATTCTTGCGCGTCATGGCGCGTCCCTGCTTTCGGACGGCGAGTTTCTCGGCGAAGGACCTGGTGAGCACTGGTACGCTCACCGGCACGAGGTGAGCTACAAACTAGCGCCGATCTTCGAACGGGGCGGCTTCGCCGACACGATGGAGGTGGCGGCCACCTGGTCGCGGCTTCCGGGGTTGTACGCGGGCATCCGAGCCGCCATCGGGCGTCACGCGGTGGTGATGGCGCACTTTTCGCACGTGTACGCCGAAGGGTGCAGCATCTACTTCAGCTTCGCGGGCACGGGCTCCCTGGCGACCTACGACGCGCTTTGGCGCGACGCGCTCGATGCCGCCGCGGCTGCGGGCGGGACGGTCGCGCACCACCACGGAGTCGGGCAGCTGAAGCGCCACGCCGCTGCGCGTGAACTTGCGGGGATTGCCGCACAGTATGCGGCGCTCAAGTCGCGGCTCGACCCGCGCGGAATTCTCAACCCGGGTCGCCTCTTTCCCCCTGTCGACGTGCCGGAGCCCGCAGCGCCCGAAGTCGAGATCGACCCCATCTCACGCCTCGCGACTCTGGACGCCCAGGCAGGCCCGCAGGAGCGCGACGCGTGGCTGGCCGCGCGGGGATGGGCCCTGCGGTACCCGGCGCACGGTACGCTCGCGGAGGCCGCACGCGCGCCCCGTCGGCCGTGGGAGTCGCGTGTCGTAGGGGCGAGCGCGCGCATCGACGGGCGCCGCGCGGTGTTCGTCGCGGTGCCGCGCAGCGCGGCTGGGCCAGACCCTCGCGCCGTGTTGCCCGCGGCCACCTACGAGACCGTCACCGTACCGGTCGTCCCGCTCGCCGAGCCTGTGCACCGGATGGCGTACACCGAGGAGGCCTGCCTCGCCCGCGACGTGCGCCCCAGCAGGGTGCTCGGGGGCGGCGTCGAGCTGCGCGGGCCGGCCGCCGCCGAGCTCGCGGCGCTGATGGAGCGCGGATGAGCCCGACTTCGTTCACCGTGTGCGCCTACTGCCCGCGGCTCTGTCGGCACGTGTGCCCCGTTGCCGTCGCGACCGCGCGTGAGGCGGCAACGCCGACCGCGATGATGACCGTGCCGCTCCTCGCCGCGCGCGGTGATCTCGGCCCTGCAGACGCGCTCGCCGGGACCTCGTTGTGCCTCGGATGCGGGGCGTGCACCGCGCACTGCAAGGTGCACGTACCGGTGGCGGAGCGGCTCACGGCGTGGCGGGCGGCGCGGCTGCCGAGCCCCGCCGCTGCGCCGCTGGAGGCCATCGAGGGCAGCGCGCAGGCGGTCTGCGTGCTCGTCGAGTCCGACTGGTCGCAGGGCTGGAGCGCGCGCATCGGCCGGCCGGTGGCGACGGTACGCACGACGGACGAGCTTGGGCACGCTGCCTGGACGCTCGGCGCCGAGGATGTCCCCGCGCGCGTGGCTGCGCACTTCGCTGGCCGGACGCTCGTGACGGCCTCGGCGGCCGTGGAGGCCGTCGCGCGCGCCGCGGGGCTACCGGTGGCCCGCGTGCCCGCGCCCGCCGGCACCCTCGCGTTCGTGACCTGTCACGACGGTCCGCTGAGCTCGCCGGACCAGCTCGCGTGCTGCGGCCGTCGCGGCGGGTTCGTCGCTCGCGAGCCCGAGGCCGCCAGGGCCGTCGCGGAAGAGAACGTGCGCCTGCTCGCGGGCCGTGAGGCGGTGTGCGGCGATGAGGGGTGCGCCTCTTGGCTCCGGGATCACGGTGCGCGGATCGACGGGCCGACCGACACGTTAGGTGCGGCGCGAGAGGCCAATGTCCGCTGACCCGAACGACACCGCAGGCGCGCAGAATCGGGGTGAACGACTCATCGTCATCGCGAACCCTCGCGCGGGTGGCGGCCGAGCCGGTGGGGCGCGGGACGCCATCCGTCGAGCGGCGGACCGCGCGTTCGCGCAGGTGGAGGTCCGGTGGACCGAAGGCCCCGGCCATGCGTCGGAGCTGGCCTCGAAGGCGGCCGGTGAAGCGGATATCGTCGCGGCGCTTGGCGGTGACGGCACCTGCAGCGAGGTCGTCAACGGCCTCCTTCCGGGGGGCACGTCGGTAAACCCGAAGATCGTGTTCGGGACCATCCCGTTCGGAACGGGCGGTGACCTGGTCCGAACCCTCCAGGTCCGCCGCTCCTTGGAGCAGGCGCTCTGGACCCTCGCGACCGGCATCACGCTCCCCGTGGACGTCGGCCTCTTCTCCTGGGACGACGGCCGGCGTCGCGTTTTCATCAACGTCGCCGGCATTGGGGCGAACGCCGACGTCTCCCGTAGGGCAAACGCATCGAGCAAGCGGTGGGGTGGCTTCCTCACCTTTCTCGGTGCCGTCTTCGGTGCGATCCGGCACTTCGAGGCCGTGCCCGTGAAGTGGTCGTGGGACGGGCCGGACGGCCCCGGCGCGATGAAGCTCGACACATTCGCCGCCTTCTGCGCGAACGGGCACTATTGCGGCGGCGGGATGTGGGTGGGCAACGGCGGCTCCATCGCGGACGGCGTCTTCGAGCTCACGCTGATCCCCCGGCCGACGCTCCCGCTCGTGGTTCGCGTCCTGCCGCGCGCCTACGACGGCAAGCTCCGCGAGCGGCCGGAAGTGCACAGCTTCCGGGTTTCGACTGTGCGCGTCGACGCCCCCGTCGTGCTCGAAGCCGACGGCGAGCCCGTAGGGACCGGCCCGGTACGCCTCTCGGTGCTCCCGCGTGCCCTGCAGGTTCGCGGCGGCTGGCTCCAACCGCCGCGAGGCCCGGCGTCCTCCGCGGGCGCCACGGCGACCGCGCGGGTGCTCGGGGACCGCTGAACCGCAGGTGGTGAACCGCCAACTCGGGCGGTTCGAGCGTGCGTCCGACATGAGCGCCCCCCGCGCTGAGTGTGACGCTGTCGAACTCGTCGGCGAATGCCGAGCACCACGGGGAGACGTCGTGCGGCGTTCCTGGAGAACTTGGGGAGTTTGGGGATTCTGGACCGGTTCGAAAAAAGTGCTAAAAACCGGCCTTCCGTCGTTGCCGTCCCGAGGGGCCGCCGGCTATGATTCTGACGCGGGAAGGGAAGTCGTTCTTGACCTTTCCGGGCCTTCGGGCGGGGTGTGCCCGCAAGGTCCACCCCGACAGATGCGAAGAGTGCCGATCTTCGAGTATTATAACAATTAAGAGTTCTCACCCCCGAGTAAGGAGTTCCCGTGAACAAGGCAGACCTCACCGAGCAGCTCTCCGTCAAGGCCGGCATCCCCAAGATCCGCGCCGCTCTCTACGTCAACATCATCATGGACACCGTCCAGGATGCGCTGACCAAGGGCGAGAAGGTCACGATCTCCGACTTCGGCACCTTCACCGTGTCGCAGCGCCGCCAGTTCAAGGGCCACAACCCCAAGAACGGCGCCGAGATCCAGGTGCCCTCCCGCCGCATCCCGGTCTTCCGCGCCGGCAAGGGCCTCAAGGAAGCGCTCAACAACTGAGCGTCCCCCGACCGGCCCTCGCTTCGGTACTTCCGAGGCGGGGGCCGTCGTATTTTTGCCGTCGTCCCGCGCAGCGCGGCGTCTTCTTCGGCGCGTGCGGAGCGCTGCTCCACTTTTCCGTGGCGCCCGCAGGTCTCCCGGATCAGATTGAACATCAGCCGGGGCCGTCCCGGATCGGCACATCTCGTGGCCGTCGACGCCCCCGCGCGTCGAAAAGGGATCTTCACCCACGGGACTGCCGCCGGCAGTCCGGGAGGCAGTCACAATGGAACCCCTGGCGCTGCAGGCCAGCAAACGTTCCGACGGGGCGACGGGGCTCCGCCTCTCGGCCGAAGCGCTCCTTCCGAGCCGCTACGGTGACTTCCGGGTCCTCGCGTTCGAGGGCGGCTCGGACGGCCAGGAGTACGGGGCGGTCGCGCGCGGCGACCTCGCGGGCGCCGAGGATGTCCCCGTGCGCCTGCACTCGGCCTGCTTCACAGGCGACCTCATGGGCAGCTTGCGCTGCGATTGCCGCGACCAGCTCGAAGCGTCGCTCGCCTACGTCGCGAAGGTCGAGCGCGGCGCGGTGCTGTACCTCCCCCAGGAAGGCCGCGGGATCGGCCTCGCCAACAAGATTCGCGCGTACGCCCTCCAAGAGCAGGGGCTCGACACGGTCGAGGCCAACCTCGCGCTCGGGTTCCCGGATGACCTCCGCCGGTACGACGCGGCCGCCGACATCCTCCGTGCGCTCGGCGTCCGCAGCGTGCGCCTCCTCACGAACAATCCGAGCAAGCTCAGCGGGCTCGCCCGGTACGGAATTCCGGTCGTCGGGCACGTCCCTCTGCGGGCCGAGCCGAACCCGCATAACGTGCACTATCTCGCGACGAAGCGGGACAAGAGCGGGCATCTCCTTTGATCTTCGATGAGGGCGCGCGACGGGACGCGCCGAACGCCGGCGCCGCTCGGGGCGCGGGCGATTCTCCGGATCGGGGCGGTGGATGTAGCCCATCCTGATGATTCGTTGACATTCGGGAGTGCCCCCGGCTACCCTTCTACGTGCCGGCCTCTTCGGGCGGGCAAGTTTAGTCGCTCGGACGTCCTCCTCGGAGTCGTAATGTCGAAGTCGGTGCTCCTCGCTCTCTCCCTGCCGCTCGGCCTCCTCGTGGGCTGCAAGGCCAACGAGCCCACGTTCGAGGAGATTCCCTACCCGGTGATGACGCTCGGCCAGGCTTCGCTGGAGTACGGCGAGGCCGCGTGGGGCGGCTCGGTCGAACGGACCGTGCTGCTCTCGAACGAGGGCGGGATGCCGATGGGCGTGGAGTCCATCATCATCGGGGATGCCGACGCCGGTACCTCCTCCTTCATCGTCGCCTACGACCCCTGCGCGATCGAGTGCCCCGAGGCTGCCGCCGGGGACACGGCCGCCGCGGGGAAGAGCATCGACGTGGACACCGGCGAGGCCCCCGGCACCGACACCGGCACCACCGGCACCGACACCGCCGGCGGGACCTGCGGCGGTGGCGACGACACGGCCCTCTTCGTGCTCGACCCCGGTTGCCACGTCCCCGTCACCGTCACCTACACCCCGGTCTCGCAGGGTGAGGCGTACGACGCGCTCGTGGTCACGAGCGTCGGCCTCGCGCTGACCGCCGAGGAAGAGGACGAAGGTGTCGATCTTCCCGCCTACAAGGAAGACCCGATCCGCACCCAGCAGGTCGTGTACCTCCACGGCGAGTCCAACTACGCCCAGGGCGCCGTCATCGTTCGGCCGCGCTCGTTCGACTTCGGCTACGTCCACCCGGACGCCGCCGACGCCGAGGCGCCCGCGCGCATCCAGATCGGCAACGTGGGCGACGGCGACGTCACCATCATCGGTGCGGAACTCTCGAGCTCGTGCGACGAGGCGAGCTTCGTGCTGGAACGTCGCTTTGAGGACAACTTCGTCCTCGGCGGCGACGCCACCACCCTCGCGGAGGTGACGTTCACGCCCACCGACACGAACCCGGCGATCTGCCAGCTCCTCGTCTACACGGACGATCCGGCGAACCCGGAAGTCGACGTGACGCTGACCGGCAACTCGGGCACCGACCCCGAGAACGTGCCCCCGTCCGTGTACGTGCGCTGGCCCGAGAACGGCTACCGCTACAACACGATCCGGCCCCTCACGCTCGAGCTCAACATCTTCGACGTGAACCAGCCCGCGGGCTCCCTGGTGTGCCGCGTGAAGAGCGCCGTGATCCAGAACGCGACGGTCGCCGATTGCGCGGCCGACGACGCGTCCGGGCACGTCTACGTCGAGGTTCCCGCCGAGAACCTGGAGCCGGGCACCGACACCCTGCTGATCTCGGTGACCGACGGCAGCCAGACCACGTCCTACGCCTCGGTGTCGATCCTCATCAACGGCGACTACCCCGAAGATGACGACGACGGCGACGGCTTCGGCGTGAACGGCGACGCGGAAGGCCTCAACGCCGACTGCGACGACTCGAACATCCTCACGTACCCGTCGGCGGCCGAAGTGTTCGACCTCGCCGACAACGACTGCGACGGCACGATCGACGAGGGCACCGAGGGCTTCGACGACGACGGCGACGGCGTCACCGAGGCGGACGGCGACTGCAACGACTACAGCAACGACGCCTTCCCTGGCGCCCCCGAGCGCGGCGACGGCCTCGACAACGACTGCGACGGCGTGGCCGACGA
>CAXNIN010000094.1:0-12800 GCA_964202365.1 Myxococcota bacterium
CGCCGCCGCGGCGAGCACGAACGACGCCACCATGAGCGCGGCCGCGCGGCGGTTTCCGTCGACGAGCTGCCACACCGCGAACGCGACGCCGAACATCCCGGCGAACAGCGTGTAGTACCAGTTGAACGGGCCGATCGCGGCGAGCACCACCGCCGCCGCGACGACGCGGCGGGGCCGCGGATCGCGGGCGAGGTGCACGAGCGTGAGGCCGAACAGCGGGAGGAGCCCGGCGGCCACCAGCTCGATGCAGCCCGCGGCGCCTTCGCCGTAGAGGTACGGGCTCGTCGAGAACACGACCGCGCTCACGACGCCCGCCGCCTCGGTACGGCCGAGGGCGCGGCCGAGCGCGTGCGCCGCGAGCGCCGAGGTGACGATCCCCGCGACGAGCAGCGCGTTGTACGCGGGGACGAGCGGCACGCCGAGCACCACGAGGCCGGCACCGATGGCCTGGAGCGCGGCGTGTCCGAAACTCCAGAGGTTGTACCCGATGGGGTACAGGATGGCGTCGGTCACCGCCGTGAGCGTGCCCGTCTTCACCTTGTCGGCGAGGTGCCAGATGAGCCAGAGCGTGGTCCACGCGTCGAAGCGGTCGCCCCAGATGTGCGTCGTGAAGTGCTTGGGGAGCGGCCACAGGAAGGCCAGCGCGCCGGCGGTGTAGGCGAGGGTGAGCGCGGACCACCGGGCGAAGGCGGTCCCGCGCGCGGCGCCGTCGGCCCGCGCCGCCGGGGCGTCGAGGGGGGCGGGGGCGGGGGCGGGGGCGGGGGTCGACACGGGATGCTCGATTGCGAGGCTACGGCCTGTGTCAAGGTTGTGTCAACGACGCGGCCCGTCCGCGGCCCGGAACGCGGGTGCCGGGGAGGACCGGCCGGCCCGGGCGTGGCGCGCCGACCCCTTGCCGAACCGTGTGCCCGCGTCGATGTTCCTGCATCCCGGTGACCGCATGACCCGCACCTGCGCCGCCTGCGGCGCCCAGAACCGCATCCCCGCCCGTCATCTCGCCAACCTCGGCAAGTGCGGCGCCTGCAAGGGCGCCCTGCCCGCGCACGCCGAGCCGATCGACGTCGACCCGGCAAGCTTCGCCGACATCGTGCAGAACGCCCGCGTGCCGGTGCTCGTGGACTTCTGGGCGGCGTGGTGCGGCCCGTGCCGCACCGCCGCGCCGGAGGTGAAGAAGGCGGCCGCGCAGACCGCGGGGCGCGCCGTCGTGCTGAAGGTCGACACCGAGGCGCACCCGGAGCTCGCCGCGCGCTACAACGTGCAGGGCATCCCGAACTTCCTGGTGTTTCGCGGCGGGAACGTCGTGATGCAGCAGGCGGGGGTGGTGCCCGCCGCCGTTCTCGTGCAGTGGCTCGACGGCGCGCGGGCGGCGTGAGCCGGGGCGCCTACCCGGTGCCCAACATCCCGGCTTTGAGCGCCGCGCTCGGCGGGCGGGCGCCGAGCCACACCCCGAACACCATGCGCATGAACTCGGCCCCGGGCACCGTCGCGACCGCCTTGCCCTTGATGGACATCGTGGTGCCGACACCCGGCGCGTAGTCGAAGCTGATCTCGTCGCCGGCGTACATGGCTTCGGGCACCACCGCGAGGAGCTTGTCGACGTTCGGCTTCTGCGGCCCGGTGGCCTGGTCCCCGAACCCTTCGAGGAAGGTCTCCAGCATCTGCGCGCGGGTGACCTTTCGGTAGGTGAAGTGCATCACGACGCGTTTCGGGGCGTCGAGCGCGACCGCGGCGGCGCCGTCGCGCGTGGGCGTGGGGAGGTAGAGCCCGCCGACGTACACGTCGATCGTGTACTTCTCGCGGAGGCCCATGCCGTTGAGCGCGAGGGTCTGCCCGGCCACGGTGGCGGTGTCGGGGAGGGTGACGCCGGCGAGGGTGCCGGCGTGCGCGAGGGAGAACAGGAGCGGAAACATCGTCACTCCAGCGTGAGCACGCCGGCTTGGGAAATGGGGTCGAAGCTGGCGTCCGTGGAGGCCTCGAACGCGAGCTCGTTGGGGAGGGTCCACGTCTGGCCGGTGAACTGCACCACCGTCACCGCCCACGCGCCCTTCGGGATGAGCGTCGTGTCGCTGATGAGCTCGGATGTGCCGTCTTCGTCGACGCGGAGCGCCGCGCCGCTGAACAACACGTCGAGTGTGGTGGCCGGGGTGGGCGTGTTGACCGCGGGGAGGCCGATGCCGAACGCCGCGGGGAGCGGGATGGCCTCGCTCACGTAGCGGGGGTCGGCGACGTTGCGGAGGTACACGCGGGGCCAGAAGTCCTTGATGTTGGACGGGAAGTTGGCGTTGGGGTGCGCGTCGGAGACGCCGTCGCCGTCGGCGTCGGTGACGTAGGTCCAGAACGCGGTCTGGCAGTCGGCCGTGCCGTCGAACGGACCCTCGAGGTCGTACGGTTCTTCCCCCACGCCGATGGAAGCGTGCACGCCCGTGGCCGTGAGCTGGAACTGCGCGAACGCGGTGGTCGGGATCGACGCGCCGCTCGCGGTGGGGAACCGCCACGCCGGGCGCTCGGTGGGCATCTCGCGGCCCACGGCCACGGTGAGGCCGTCGAGGAGCACGCCCCCGGAGACCGGGACGGTGGCGACCTCGCCGGTGCTGATGTCGGTGAAGTAGGCGCCGAGCCAGTCGCCACAGGTAGACCCCGCGGTTGCGCTGATGAGGGGCTGGAAGTTGCCGTCGACGTCCATGAGCGCGGTCACGAGCCACTCGCCGTCGGGCACCTCGGTGAGCGCCCACGGCGCGGACGCGATGCCGCCCGCGTCCGTGGTGAAGGCGCTCGCCGGGACGGTCGCGAAGCTGGCCGGGCGGCCGGTGCCCGCGGGGGGCGGCGGGTTGTCGGCGGTGTAGAGCAGGATCACCGTGTCGGCGACGAGGTCCGTGCCGTTGATCACCACCGTGCCCGCGAGCACGTTCGTGACCGGCGGCGCCGCGGAGTCGAGCGGCACCTCGTAGGCGCAGGCGAGCAGGAGGAGCGGCAGCATCAGAACCTCCAGGTGGCCTCGCCCCAGTAGCGGGCGCCGACGAGCTGGCCGTTGGGGTGTTCGCGGAAGGTGTTGCCGGCGAGCGCGACGAGGTTCCAGCCGGACACCGCGAGCTCGAGCTTCTCGTCGGGGAAGGGGCGGGCGGCGACGCGGGCCGTGAGGATCGAGCGCGCGGGCACCTCGACGTCGCGCGGCACGAGCTGCCCGGCGTCGTCGTACTCCCGGAGGCGCCACACCTGCGCGGAGACGAAGTTGACGTGCGCGCCGAGGTCCACGCGCCACGGCGAGCGGTACATCACGCCGCCGTTGACCTTGAGCAGGGACGTGGACTCGTCCGGCGCCGTCGTCTCGCCGTCCTGCTCGAGGATGCGCTCCACGGCGGTGTTGGCGTACACGTCGAGGCCGTCGAGCGGGAACACCCGCGCCTCCACCTCGCCGCCGAACGCGAGGTACGTGGGGGAGAGGGTGACAAAGCCCGTCTCCCCGGCGTTGTAGCCGTTGTTCTCGGCGTCGTAGTACGCGAACGTGGAGTCCACGTCGCGAAACCCGATGAGGTTGGTGACGCGGTTGACGTACCCGGAGATGTCCGCCACGTGAAACGCCGTGGACTCGTCGTGCACGCCGATCTCGCCCGTGAGGATGCGCTCCGGGAGGAGGTCGGGGTCGCCGACGGTGTAGACGTAGACGCCGTCGGCGGACGTGGGCTGCGCGAGGTCGGTGTACGACTCGAGCATCGTAGGCGCGCGGTACGACGTTCCGCCCGTGAGGCGGACGCTCGTGGCGCGGGCCACGCGGAGGATGGCGGCGCCGCGCGGCGAGATGGTTTCGGCGAGCGGGACGAGCGGCGTGCGGTCGGCGCGGAGGGAGGCCACGAGCGCCAGCTTGCCGAGGGTGGCGGTCTCCTGGAGGAACGCGCTGAAGTGGTGCTCGTACACCGGCTCGCCGCCGTTGATGTAGCCCCACTCGATCGCCTTGTAGCGGTAGCCGAGGCCCGCGTTCACGCGGTGCGCGACCGCGCCGGTCTTGACCTCGGTGTTCGCTTCGAGCTCGACGTCGACGGTGTCGGAGTCGAACGCGGTGTCGAGCGAGCGCTGGCCGATGTAGCTGGCCCAGGGGCCGACGGGCCCGGCGAGCCCGTTGTAGAACACGCGCAGGTGCGCGGGGCCGTACGAGAGGTCGCCGCGGGCGAAGCCGCCGGTGTAGTCCATCGCGTAGTCGCCGAGGGCGCCGAGGGCGTAGAACTCGCTCGTGCCGCGGGTGTACCCGGCGGACACCGAGGCGAGGCCGTCGGCGAGGAAGGTCTGGTCGATGCGCGCGTCGGCGCGCACGCCCTTCGTCGCGAGCGTCTGGTCGTCGAGGAACGGCACGAGCGCGCCGCCCTCCTCGATCGGCTCCTGCTCGGACCACCGGCCGGTCTGGTCCCAGCCGGCGTGCATGCGCCACGCGGTGCCGGACTTGCGGCCGCTCACGCGTGCGGTGCCCTGCATGTACCCGGGCGCGCCGCCCTCGAAGTGCACGAGGTTGCCGCCCTCGCCCGGCACCTTCGTGATGATGTTCACCACGCCGGTCATCGCGTTCGCGCCGTAGATGGCGGAGCCCGGGCCTCGGATCACCTCGATGCGCTCGATCTCTTCGAGGGCGATGCCGAGCGGCGCCCACGCCACGGTGCCGAGGAAGTCGAGGTAGACCGACCGGCCGTCCACGAGTACGAGGACCTTGTTCGAGAGCTCGCGGTTGAAGCCGCGAATCGAGAGGTCGGCCTGGCCGGCCGAGAGGAACATCACGTCGATGCCGGCCACGCGGCGGAGCACGTCGGGGATGTTCGAGGCGCCGGAGAGGCGGATGTCCTGCTCGGTGAGGATGGTGACCGTGGAGGGCGAGTCGAGCGGGGACTGGCCGTAGCGGGAGGCGGTGACGACGACGCGCTCGTAGGCGTCGGAGAGCAGGTCGCCCTGGGCGGGCACGGCCACGGGGTCGGCCGGGGCGGCGGGATTCGCGGTGGCGGTCGGCGCGCCCGGGTCGGGCGCGGGCGCGGTGGCGGCCTCTGGCGCAGAGGCGCGCTCGGCGAGCGAGGCGGAGAGCGCCGCGAGCTCGGCGGCGATGGCCTGGAGCCGCGCGACGTCGGCCTGATCGACGGAGGCGGCCGCCACGGGCTCCTGCGCGGGCGCGGCGGCGGCGACGGGCGCGCGCTGCTGTTCGAGGCGCGCGCGGAGGACCGCGATCACGGGGTCGATGTCGGCGGCCTTGTCGGGCGCGGCCGACCGGTAGAGGTCGAAGTACTCGAGCGCCTTCGGGAGGTTGCCGAGGTCGTTGTAGGACCGCGCGATGTTGTACAGCGTGGCCCGGTGCGAGTAGGCCTGCTCCGCGGCGAGGAACTCGGCGAGCGCGGTCTCGTAGTCCTTGGCCTGCGCGGCCGCGAGCCCCGCCATGAAGTGGCGCCGGGCGTCGTCCTTCGGCTCCGCGTGGGCCGCGCCGGACCAGAGGAGCGCGGCGAGGAGCACGAGGCTGGCGGTGCGGGGGGGGCTCACTTGAAGTCGTCCGGCAGCGGCATGTACCCCTCGGGGTTCTCGGGGTTCTCGGGCTTCTGGCCGTTCTCGGGGCCGTTCTCGGGGGGCGCCGCGGGCGGGGGGCGCGGGGTGGTCGCACGCGGCTTGCGGTCGGCGGTGGGGGCGCTCGGGGGCGTGGCTTCGGCGGGGGCGTCGGCGACGGGGACGTCGGCGGCGGGCGTTGCTTCACCGGCGGGCGTTGCTTCACCGACGGGCGCCGCGTCGGCGGCGGGCGTTGCGTCGGCCGGCGGCGTCGTGGGGGCGGGGCTGGCCGGGGCGGCGCCGGCGCTCGCGCCGAGCGGCGCTGCGGCGGCGTCCGGCGCGGCGGTCGTATCGGGAGGTTGCTCTGCGCCGCGGGTTGCAAAGTACACGGCGGTCACGACGGCGAGCGCCGCGACCAGCGCGAGCAGCACCAGCGCCGTGCGGTCCTTCGGGGGGTCGGCCGCGGGCACGACGGCCACCTCGGGAACGGCGGCCGGGGCGGTGGGCTCGTTGCGGGAGAGGTTCTGGGTGTCGGGCTCGGCCGCGCCGGGGAGGCAGGCGGCGAGGTCGTCCATGAGCGGCTTCACGTCGGGGTAGCGGTCGGCCGGGCGCTTCGCGAGGCACCGCCGCACGATCGCCTCGAGGCGCGGGTGCACGCGGAGCGCGGGCGCCACCGCCGCGAAGGTGGGGATCGGCTCGGAGAGGTGCGCCACCATGGTGGAGGTGCTCGTCGCGCCGTGAAAGGGGTAGGTGCCGGTGAGCGAGCGGAACAGCAACACGCCGATCGCGTAGATGTCCGCGCGGTGGTCGATCGCCGTGCTCCCGCGCACCTGCTCCGGCGCCATGCAGTGCGGCGAACCGAGCACGAGGCCCTCGCGCGTGAGCGACTGGTCGACCTCGGCCACCTTGACCAGACCGAAGTCCACCACCTTGAGCTGCTCCATCCCCTCGGCGTCCGTTCGGATGAGCAGGTTGGACGGCTTCAAGTCGCGGTGGATCACGCCGCGCCTGTGGGCGTAGCGGAGCGCCGCGCACACCTGGAGCAGGAGCCGGATCGTGCGTTCGGCGTCGAGCGTGCCGTCGGCGAGCAGATCGGTGTAGCGCGGCCCCTCGATGTACTCCATCGCGAGGTAGAAGCGGCCTTCCTCCGCGCCACCGTAGTCGTAGAGCGTGACGATGTTGGGGTGGTCGAGCGTCGCGAGCGTTTCGGCTTCGAGCTTGAACCGCTGGGGGTAGTTGCCGGCCTCCTCGGCGTCGGGAGGCGGATGCAAAATCTTGAGCGCCACGCGACGTCGCAACGCGATGTGCTCGGCCAGAAACACCGCCGCCATGCCTCCCCGGGCAATCAGGCGTTCGACGCGGTATCTCCCGGCCACAACCGGACCGGACGGCGAGGACGCGCCCCCTCGCGCCCGGAGGTCGGGAGAGTCGTGTTCGTCCATCGGCAGGACTTAACCCCAGGTTCTGCGATGGTAGCACGCCCGTGCGGTGCCGATCCCTTCCCCCCGGGCCCCTCGACCGCTACCCTGTCGCGGTGAGCCTCTGGATTCTTTTGTCGTCCGCGGTGCTGGCGGCCCCGCCGACGGCGCGGGTCTCCGGCGCGGGCGGCGCGCGCGCGGTCGCGGTCTTGTTCGAGCGCGGCGGGACCGTGTACGGCGTGGGCTGCAACGACGCCGGCGTCGCGCCGGACGCGAGCCCGGACGGCATCCACACCTGCGGGCCGATTCCCGTGAGCACCGGCGAGGCCCGGATCGGTGTTCTCCGCGACGGGCGCCTCGTGGATCTCGGGGCTTCGACCATCGGCGGCGACGGCGTGATTGTGCGCCTCGACGGCGGCGCCGCGGTGCTCGCGGGCGACGCCTCGGAGCTGCCCGCACCCCGCGCCGGAGCCCCCCAGCCGGCGGTGACCACCGCGTTCGTCCGGGTGCGCGGCGCGCCGGAGGGCCAGGCCCCGGTGTTGCGGCTGCAGGGCCCGGCGGGCTCTTCCGAGCTCGTTTGCCGCGACGACGGCGTGTTCCCCGACAACGACCGGAACGACGGCGAGCACGGGTGCGCCGGGCCCGCCCCGGGCGAGGGCGGCGAGGTGCTCCTCAACGGCACGGGCGCGGGGAGCTTCGGGAAGGTGAGCTGGGGCCCCGGCCCGTTCGCGTTCCTGCAGGTGGACGTCGCCGCCCGCACCGCGCGGTCCGAGACCTTCGCCCTGCCCGGGTTCGCGCCGGACACAATCGTGGTCGCGACGCCTCCCGAGAGCATGGAGACGCCGGTGCCGCCCGAGCCGCCGGAGCCGCCCGAGGGCTCTTCGCCCGGGGCAGAGCCCGCGCCGCCGCGGCCGCCCGGCGAAGATCAGCCGCCTCAGCCCCCCGGCGCCGACGGCCCCGAGGGCTCCCCGACGCCCCGCCCGCCGCAGGCCTCGCACTCGCCGGTGGCGTCGCGGGAAGTCGGCGCGCTCCCTCCGTTCGCGCTGGTCGCCGCGCTCCTGCTCGGCGGGGTGGGGAGCTGGGCGTGGCGCCGCCGCGCGCACCGCCTCCCCGCGAACCTCCGCCCGCTCCCGGCCCCGGCGCTCCTGCCCGGCGGGCCTTCGCTCGCCGAGCGGGGCGGTGTGCTCCGCACGGACGATCCGGGCGCGCTCGCGGCGGCGCTCCTGCCGGTCCTGGCGCGCCACCGCCGCGTGGTGGTGGTCGGCGACGCGCCGCTCCCCGAGGTGCCCGACGGCCCGGTGTACCGCGCCGCCCGCGGGGACTGGGAGGAGATCGAGGCCTCCGTGCGCACCCTCGCGCGCGCGCCGGGCGCCCCCGTCGCCGTGCTCGTGATCGGCGACGCCCTCGCCGATGTCGGCGCGGTGGCGCCTTCGCCCGCCCGAAAGTTGCGGGACGGGCTCCCGGCGGGGGTGTGGCTCGGAATCGTGACGCCCACGGCCCCCGAGGGCGTGCCCGTGTGGGACGTGCCGGCGGGGCCGCCGTGGTCGGCTACCCGCGTCGAACCTTCCGTTTCGTCGGTGGTTCCGTCGGAGGGGTAGGCGGCGATGGACGAGGACGATCTCCGTCCCTTCCTCGCGCTCGCGCGGCGCGGGTCGATCCGCGCCGCGCTCCGCCGACGCCCCTCTCGGCCTGCCGCCCGCCCCCCGCCACCGAGAGGTGGAACCCCGACCCCCCGAAGCCGGGCTACGATGGGGCCGTGCTCGTCGCTCTCCTCTCGCTCGCCGGCGCCGTCGACCTTCCCGAGGTGGGCCCGTGGGACCGCGTGCGCGTGGACGCTCCGAATTGGCCCGGTGCGGAGGCCACGAGCGCGCTCGGAAGTGTGCTTCTGACGCCGCCTCCCGCCGGAACGAAGTGGCGCGTCGAAGAGGCCCCCGTGCTCGACCGGTACGACGCCGTCGAGGCGATCGAGGCGCTCGCCGTGGAGCCCTGGCACGAGGCCGGGGTGACCGGCGCGGGCGTGAAGGTGGCGGTGTTCGACGTGCAGTGGTGGAACGCCGAGCTTTGGGACGACGAGCTCGGCGCGTACACGACGCACGACTGCCAGGCCCACGCGAGCTGCGACCTCCCGATGGACACGTTCCGGCCGCGCTACGCGTTCGAGGAGGGGAGCCACGGCGTCGCGTGCGCCCAGGTGATCCGCGACCTCGCGCCGGGCGTGGAGCTGTACCTCGTGCGCGTGAACGGGCAGACGACGCTGGAGAACGCGGCGGCATGGGCCGTACGTGAGGGGATCGACGTCGTGAGCATGTCGATGTCGTTCTTCAACACGAGCTTCCACGACGGCTCGGGCGGCGTGAACGAGGCGGTGGACGTCATGACGGCCGGCGGCGTGCTCCTCGTGAACTCCGCGGGGAACTACGCCACGGAACACTGGGTGGGCGAGTTCGACGACGCCGACGGTGACGACGCCCACGACTTCGACTGGGGCGCGAGCTACCTGCCGGTGTACTACGGCGACGGCGTGCAGTCCGTGACGCTGTCGTGGGACCAATTCCGCAGTTGCGGAGCCACGGATCTGGACCTCTACGCCTACGACCGGCGCGGGAACGTGGTGGGCCGCGCGGAGGCCACGCAGGACCCCGACGCCGACGCGTGCAGCCCGGTGGAGCGCCTCCGCCTCACGGCCGCGGAGGAGGGCTGGTACTGGTTGCGGGTGGTGCGGCGCGCCGGGCGGGAGACCGTGCGTTTCTCGATCTTCGGCCGCGGGGGCGACCTCTGGCGCACCGAGCCCGGGAGCCTCGCGGACCCCGCGAGCCACCCCTCCGCCTTCACCGTGGGGGCGGTGCGGGCGACCGGGTACCTCGGCAACGGCACGGAGCGTTTCTCGTCGGTGGGACCCACCCACGACGGGCGGGACAAGCCGGATATCGCCGGGCCCGACGGCCTGACCACCGCGGTGTACGGGTCGGTTGGCTTTTACGGCACGTCGGCGTCGACGCCCGCGGTGGCGGCGGCGGTTGCCCTGCTTCTCTCTGAAGATCCGAGCCTCACGCCGCGGGAGGCCGCCGATCGGCTCGCCGCGAACGCGATCGGCACGCGGCACACGTTCCAGGCGGCCGACGGCGCGTTCGGGGCGGGTTACGCGCGTCTGCCCCCACCCGGATCCGGCGGGGGCGCGGGCGGATGCGGCGGCGGCGCGGCTGCCGTCCTCGTGCCCGGCCTGCTATTCTCGTCGCTACGTCGGAGACGCGCGTGATCCTCCTTTCCCTCCTCGCCGGTTGCCATGTGTTCGAGGTGGTCGCGATCGATTGCGCCTCCGACGAACCCTGCGCGCGCCCCGCGAAGGACCGCGCCACCGACACCGACACCGCGGTCGACACCGACACCGACACCGACACCGACAGCGGGACCGACACCGACACCGGCCCCGTCGTCGCGCCCACCGTGGGCTGGGTGGTGTCCGGGTCGTCCGGCGGCGGCAACCGCGTAGTCGCGTTCTCGCCCGCCGGCGGCACCGTCGCGGCGTGGACCGACCTCGGCGACGCCGAGGGCCCCGTCGCGTACGACCCCGTCACCGGCAACGCGGTGGTGGCCTCGGGGGGCCAGCTCGTGGTGCTTGGGGCCGGCGGCGGCGTGCTCCGCGCGGTCGACGGCTACGCGTACGTGCGCGACGTCGCGACGCGCGACGACATCGTGTACGTCGCCACGGGCGACAACCTCATCGCGTACGACGGCATCGCCGAAACCCGAGACGTGGCCTTCACGACGAGCGTCACGGGGCTCGCCGCGGTGTCGCTCGGCCCGGACGGCCTCGTGTACGCCTCGGACACCGACGGCGGCGCGCCCGACCTCTACACCTGGGACGGCGCGGCCTCGCCCGCGGCCGTGCACACCGACTACGACACGAGCGGCGCCCGCGCCCAGATCGTGTTCGCCGGGCCCGACGGCGCGCCGCACACCTGCTCGAGCGCCGGCGCCGTGTACGCGGTGGCTTCGCTCGCCTCGGGCTCGTCCCGGCCGGTCGCCTTCTACTCGGGCGGCCTCACCGACGTGAGCGCCTGCGCGTACGACCCCGGCGACGAGACCTGGCTCCTGTTCTCGCCCACGGTCGGCGTGATTCGCCTCGACGCGCAGAGCCGCGCCGAGGTCGTGTTCGAGCCCGTGTCTTCCTATACGCTGGTGCGGGCCAGCTTCTACTGAGGTTCCGATGACGACGCTCCGCAACCCGGGCGCCACCGCGCTCCTGGTCCTCCTCGCCAGCGGGTGCAAGGGCTGCGAAGCCGACGCGGTGCTGCCCGAGCTGCTCGAGGCGGAAGACGCCACGCCGGTGGGCGTGTGGGTGGCCGAGGCCCTCGGCACCTCCCCCGTGGGCGTGCCGGTGTTCGCCGTCAACGCCCTCGGCGCCGCCGTGCCGGGCGGGGATCTCACGCTCACCTCCGACGGGACCGTGGCTTCCGTCGTGACGCCCGACGCGAACGGGTGGGCCGAAGTGGAGCTCACCGGCGGGGCCGGTCGCTACACCGTGTCCGCGAGCGCGGCCGGCGTGTCCGGGGAGGGCGCCGCGTGGGTGCTCGACAGCGCCACCGGCGCGTACGACTTCCGGGCCGCCGCCCTGCCGGGAACCCCCTCCGGGGTCGCCGCGGCGGGCGCTGGTCTCGCTTCCGCGGTGGGCGCCGAGGTGTGGTGGAGCGCGCTCGACGGGCGCCCCGCGACGCGCGTGCTCGCCCTCCCGGACGCGATCGTGGCGGTGATGAGCGCCGAGGTGGACGCCGACGGCGTGACCGACCTCCTCGTGTGGTCCGCGTCGCGCGTGGTCGTGCTCCGCGGGCGCGACACGGGCGGGCTCACCTGGGGCGCCGGGTGGAGCGCGGCCGACGGCCATTCGGTGGTCGGGGCGGCCGTGGCCGACTTCGACGGCGACAACGCCCCCGATGTTTCCGTGGTGCTCGACGCCGCCGGCATCGGCAAGCTCATGGTGCTCGGCGGCACGTCCTGGGCGTTCACCCCCATCGACATCCTCGAGCCGGACTACGCCATCCTCGCGGTGGCCGTGGACGACCTCGACGGCAACGGCGTGGGCGAGGTGACGTTCCTCACGGACGCCGGCCTCCTGCGCCGCTACACGAAGATCGACGATTCGTGGGCCGCCACCCTCGCGGGCACGCAGTACGACCTGGAGCTCGGTGCAGGCAGCCGGCTGCTCCCCTCGATCGACGTGACCAACGACGGCATCGCCGACCTGCTCGCGGTCGGCCCCGCGCAGGACGGCCTCTCCTGGCGCGCCTGGGTGGTGACCGCGGGAGCGGCCGACCCCGCCCGGTACGAGGTGGTGGACGCCGAAGACGCCGAGGCGTGGGTGGGCCTCACCACGGGCGACCTGACGGGCGACGGCTACGCCGAGATTCTCTACACCGCGCCGGGCCGCGTGGCGCGCGGCGTCTGGACGCCCGAGTCCGAAAACTTCACGGTTCAATCCTGGAACGACGCCCCCGTGGACATCGCGGTGGCCGCGGCGGACGTAAACGCAGACGGCGTTCCCGACGTCGTGACCGGCATGGACCACGGGCTCCGCGCGCTCCACGGCGATCGCATCGCCGACGACCCCGCCACCGAGGTGATCGAGGAGGTGCCGTGGCGCGTCGCCGCGCCCGACGTGAGCACCTTCGGCATCGGCTTCGTGGCGCCGCCGATCGTGGGGGACGTGACCGGCGACGGCATCGCGGACGTCGTGGGGCTCGTCGCCGCGTCGACCGCGGGCGTGGCCGTTGCGGGCGTGCTCGGCGTCGCCGCGACCGACGAGGCGCCGGAGACGCTGCGGAGCGGCGGGAGCCTCACGCTCTCGGGCGCGGGCGCCGCGGTCGACCTCGCGGTGTGCGA
>CAXNIN010000095.1:0-12705 GCA_964202365.1 Myxococcota bacterium
CGGTCACGGCGGCCGCGAACAGAGTGGAGGCCGGCGCCTCCGCCTCCTCGGGGAGCAAGCTCCCGCGCGGATCGTCGAGCTTGAGCCGCGCGTTCGGGGCGTTCTCCGCGCGAGTCGTCGGGAGCCATGCGGTTCCCGGGTTGAGACGCGTCCAGGCGGCGCCCGCGGTCTGGAGGGCCTCGCCCAGGCCGAAGACGTGGGGGTGGTCCGCCAGGGACTGCACGTGGTCGATCTCGCTGGCGAGGAGCAGACTCGGGAGGTCCGGCCGCGCCGCGACGAGCGCAGGGGCGAGGCGGGAGGCGTCGCGCTCGGCCCACCACTCGATGGCGGCCGCGCTGCTGGCGAAGTCGCCCGGGAGAATGCCGCGGGCCTCCGCCGCGGCGGCCAGGATGGGCGAGAGGAACACTTCGTTCGTCTGCAGGTCGCGCACGCCCTTCACGTTCACGTCGCCCTCGCCGCAGGCCGCGTCGCCCGTGACGTCGAAACAGACCACGGGTTCATCGTCGAGGGTTCCCGCGAAGAGCTGGTCCGTCGGGATGTCGCACACGATGCCGGCCTCCACCGCGAGGCCGCAGCTCTCGGCGGCGTAGACGGTGGGGTCGACCCCGAGCTCCACGTTCGTGAACTGCGGCGCGCTCGGCGTCTCCCACACCACGAGGCCGGCGACGGGCGTGGTGACCGTGGGGTCTGCGAGGGAGGCGAACGCGAGGTTCCCGCCGTTCGAGGTCCCTATGACGTAGATGCCGTCGGGGTCGGCGCCCGGGACGCGCTCGGCGAGGGTACAGCCGCCGAGGTCGGCGAGCGAGCCGGCGGCCCAGGCCAGGGCGGCGGCCACCGCGGCGCGGGAGCCGGTGCCGCGGCGGTCGTTGCGGCCGTCGGTGCGCCCGTTTCCTGGGAAGTCGAGGTGAAGGCTGACGATTCCCGAGGTGAGCTCCGGTCGGAGCGTGGTGGCGGCGACGGGGGTGCCGAGAGGGTCCCACGAGCCGTGAAGGAAGAGCGCGACGGGCCGAGCGGGTGTCTCGACGTCGGCCCAGCGCGCCTCGATGTGCACGGCGCCGTCGGTGTAGGGGAGCTGCACCCCGACGGTCCATGCGTCGGGGTCCACGCCATCCGGCTGGCGCTCGGCGGTGCAGACATCGTCGGCTTCACCCTTCGGATCGGCGCATCCCAGGAGGGCGAGCGCGAGGAGCGAGGCGCCGCGGGTCGCGCGCGTCACGGGTCGAATCCGGCGGGGACCGGCGCTTCAACCATGAGCTCGTCCGCGGGCCCCGGCCACGGGAGGCGCACCCGCCATGCGTGGAGGTAGAGCCGATCGGCGTCGGGGCCCCCGTACGTGGGATCGCCGAGGAGCGGGGCCCCGATGCTCGCGAGGTGCGCGCGGATCTGGTGGGTGCGTCCGGTGAGCGGCGTCACGAGCACGCCCGCGCGGCCGCCTGCGCGCCACCTCACTTCGTACCGCGTGCGCGCGGGGCGGCCGTCGCCGATCTTCACGCGGCCCCGCTTCCACTCGCCGATCGGGAGGTCGATCTCCCCGCTGCTTGGGAGGTGCCCGACGACGACGGCGAGGTATTCCTTGTGGACCCGACCATTCGCGAAGGCGTCGCTCATCTGGCGCTGCCCCGCGGGCGTGGATGCCATCACCAGGCATCCGCTCGTGTCCCTGTCCAGGCGATGGCAGACCAACAGCCCGGTCTCCATGGCCACCGACGATCCTCCGTCGCGCGCGGGCACGACGGGGATCCCGACGGGCTTGTCGAGGATCTGGATATGGCGATCGCGATGAAGCGTGACGAACAAGGTGGCGCGTCCGGGCCGGGCGCGATGCCTATCCCCCCGCTCCGCGCGGAGCAGCTGCGTTGGGAGGTGCCCGACGGTATCCTCGGCTTTCGCACCACCGCCGAGCTTACTCCGGTGGAGACGATCCTGGGCCAGCCGAACGCGCAGGCCGCGCTCCGGCGGGGGGTGCTGCTGGAGGGGCCCGGCTTCAACGTCTTCGTGGTCGGACTGCTGTCGACCGGGCGTCTGGGCACGGTCAAGCGCATCCTCGACGACCTGCGGCCGCGCCGGCGCGCGACGCGGGACTTCGTGTACGTCGCGAACTTCAAGGAGCCCGGCCGGCCCCGGCTCCTCGAGTTCCCGCCCGGGCGCGGCGTGGCGTTCCGAAAGGAGCTCCTCCGCGTGGCCGCGGCGTTGGTGGAAGAGGTTCCGCGGCTCCTCCGCTCCGACGAGGTGCGCACCCAACGCGAGCGGCGCACGCAGGACGCCGAGATCACGCACCACGGCGCGCTCCAGCGCCTCGAAGCGCACGCCCGCGATCTGGGCTTCGTCATCGGCGATCTCGGTGATGCCGGCGACCCCAACCCCATCGTTCTCTGGATGGAGCCGACGGAGGAAGAGCTGCCGGTGGACGACGCGCCGGTGCACACCCGCGCCGAGCTCCAGGTGCTCGCGGAATCGGGCGGAATCACGCTCGAGCTGCCGCTCGACGAGATCTTCCGCCGCTTCGACATGCTCGAGCGCGAGCTCGCCGCCGCGCTGAACGTGTCGCGCGAGGCGGTCATGGACACGGTCCGGAAGGTGGCCGAGACCGAGCGGGCCGCGATCGGCGCCGCGACGAGGAAGGTGCTCGCGGACCTCGGCCGCCGCTGGCCGTCCGCGCGGCCCTGGCTCCATGAGCTGCACGAGGAGCTCGTGGAGTCGCCCGAGTGGTTCGAGGAGGACGGCGACCAGGAGGCGCTGTTCGCGGCGTTCGGCGCCAACGTGGTGCACCGCGGCTCTCGAAGCCCGCACGCGCCCGTCGTCGTCGTGCCGAACCCGACGTGGGCCCACATCTTCGGCGGCATCGAGGGGGACGGCGGCGTCGACCACCGCCACATCCGGGGTGGCTCCATCCAGGACGCGGACGGCGGCTTCCTGGTTCTCAACGCCGCGGATCTCTTGCAGGACGCGGGCGCGTGGCGCCTCCTCAAGCGCATGCTGATGTTCGGCCAGGTGGACATCCAGAACCCCGAAAGCCCGCTCTCGGGCGGGGTGTCGGTGCTCCGGCCCGACCCGATGCATCTCGACGTGAAGGTGGTGCTCCTGGGCGACGCCGAGACCTACGCCGCGTTGTTCTACGGCGACACCGACTTCGCCAGCATCTTCAAGATCAAGGCGGAATTCGAAGAGGACGCCGCCGTCACCCCCGAGCTGCTCCGCGGCTACGCCGGCTTCGTGGCCCGAATGGTGCGCCGCGAGAAGATGCCCGCGTTCACCCGCGAGGCGGTCGCGGCGGTCCTCGAGTGGTCGGTGCGGACCGCCGGCCGCGGCGGGCGCATCACCACGCGGTTCGGCGGCGTGGTCGACCTGCTCCGCGAGGCCGCGTACGAGGCGAGCGGCACCCAGGTGGATCGCACGCACATCGAGGCGGCGCAGCGTGCGCGTCGCGATCGCGACGACCTGGCCGAGCGACGGGTGCTGGAGATGCTCGAGACCGGCGTTCTACTGGTAGATCTCGACGGTCGGCGTGTCGGCCAGGTGAACGCGCTGGTCGTGTACCACGTCGGGGGACACGACTTCGGGCGGCCGATGCGGATCACGGCGACCGTCGGCGCCGGGCGTGGCGGCGTTGTCTCCATCGAGCGCGAGGCGCGCCTCTCGGGGCGGATGCACCAGAAGGGCGTCCAGATCCTCCGCGGTCTCCTCCTCGACCGGTTCGGGCGTCTCCGTCCGCTCTCGTTCACCGCGTCGTTGTGCTTCGAACAGTCGTATGCGCGCGTGGACGGGGACAGCGCCGGCGTGGCCGAGATCGTCGGGCTCTTTTCGGCGCTGGCGCGCGTGCCGGTGCGTCAGGACATCGCGGTGACCGGCTCGGTGAACCAGTTCGGCGAAGTGCAGGGCGTCGGAGGAGTCAACGAGAAGATCGAGGGATTCTACACGTCCTGCCGCCTTCGCGGGCTCACGGGCGCGCAAGGCGTCGCGATCCCGGTGCACAACGTGGGCGACCTCTGCCTGTCCGCAGAGGTTCGCGACGCGTGCGCCGCCGGGCGGTTTCACGTGTGGGCGATCGGGAGCGTCGAAGAGGGAATCACGCTGATGACCGGGCTGCAGGCCGGGGAGCGCGACGCCGACGGCGTGTTCACGACGGGCTCCGTACAGGCCCGCGTCGCGGACGCCCTCGACGCGCTTGCCCTCGCATCGCGTGCGCGGCGCTAACCGGGGCTCACGCACGCCACCGACGACACGTACTCCACGGTGACTTCGGCGCCGAGCGCCGGGAGGGTGTCGCCGTCGAACACGACCGCGTTCGTGGCGGCGTCCCAGCTCCACGCGGAGAACGGGAGACCCTCGGCGAGCACCTCGATGGTGCTCGCTACCGGGATCTCGGCGAGGACGTACCGGACCGCGCTGCGACCGGCGGGGAGCTCGGCGAGCGTCTCGAACGCCGGGGCCCAGTCGGCCGCGCACAGGTCGTGGACCGTTCCGGCGTACCGTTCGACGAGCGTCGCGTAGTCGGGCGCGTCGATGCCGCAGTCGCCGAGCGGCAGGATCGCGGAGAGCTGGAAGCTCGCGGGGGTGTCCAGGCCCGCGGCGAGCTCGGCGGCCGTGGCGGTGGGATCGACTGCCGCGGGGCGGTCGTCGACGAGGATGACGTGGAGGTCGGCCTCGGCGCGACGGTAGTCGAGGAGGCAGTCGGCGGCGGCGGAGCGGGCGAGGGCCTCCACGGCGAGCCCAAGTAGATCGCCCTCCCAGGGGCCTCCGTCTCCGAAGAAGCCGTTCTCCAGCACGATCTCGGCCTGGAGGGACGTGTCGGAGCGATCCGCCCAGCCCGGCGTCGACGTGGGGCAGGGGCCGAGCGTGGAGATCGCGGACACGTGGTAGTCGGTGTTGGTGTCGCGAATCGCGTCCACGAACGCCGGAAGTGCATCGGCGGCGGCGTCGCCTTGGAGGCCCAGGAGCGCCCGCGGGGAGACGACGAAGAGCACGTCGGTGGGGTTGGACGGGGTGTAGCGGAACGACTCGGTGACGACTTCGCCTGAAACCCCAGACGCCGAGAGCGCGATGCCGATGTCGGGGTGGAGCGGGTCCGTGGACGAGAGCCGGAGCGTGCCGCCCCGTGCGCCGCCGCCGTCCGGCGTGAACGCGAGCTCGATTTCGGCGTCTCCGCCGGGCGTGATCGTGTCCGGGAGCGAGGTGAGAGCGAACTCGTCGCTCGTCAGCGCGGCGCCCGTGATGGTGACCGGCTCGGAGCCCTCGTTCCGAAGGCCGACGCGACCGGTTCCCGAACACCCGACGACCACCTCGTCGAACGCGGCCACGCCGGCGGCCAGCACCGGCGCCCGGCCATCCGCGGTGAGCCGGACCGCCTCGTCGCTCGGCTCGACGAGGAGCTCCGCGATGTCGGCCTGCTCAGTGGTCGGGGTGTAGCGGACCATGAGGGTGATCGAGCTCTCCGGGCCGAGCTCGATGAGGGGCGGGGCGTCGATTCGAAACGCGTCGCTCCCGATCGGCTCGTCGTGTCCGGACACGGTCTCGGTGGCGCCGCCGACATTGTGGATCGTGAGTTCGGCCTCCGCGAAACCGTTCGCAATCACCGATACGTCACCGAACTCCAAACGTGCGGGGCTGACGATGATGCGGGGCGCCGACGTCGCCCCGCCGTCGGCGGGCCCATCGGGCCAGCCGCTCAGCGTGGAGCAACCGAGGAGCGCGAGCGCGAGCATCTGGAGGAGTCTACCCCCGGCGAACGCGAATCGTGCCCGCCACGCGGTCAGCGACCGAAGCGGATGCCGGCGCGCGCGGTGGCGCCGTACGCGAGCTCCACCGTGCCGTCGGCGAGGGGGAGGGGGCCGGCCGACGCATCGAGGCGGAGCTCGAGCGCGTGTGTGCGCCCGAGAGGGATCTCGCCGCCGACGGACGCGAGACCGGCGCCGGTGACGGCGCTCTCGACGGCCCCCGTCTCCGCGTTCACGAGGAGCGGAACCCGGAGGTCGAGCCCGGGGCCGAGCCAGACCGCTCCCGCGTCGAACCCGAGGGTCGCGCCGGCGCCGAAGCGCGCGGAGGTGACCGCGGTTCCCGTCGAAGGGAGTCGACCCGATCCGAGCTCGACGTCGACGTGGAGATCGGGCCGGAGCGGCGCGGGGAGAGAGACCGGCCGCACCCACACGGCGCCAACCGAGACGTTGAGCGGGAGGGCCACGCTGGCCCCGCCCTGCCAAGCGGCGCCGACGAGCAGGTCCACGGCGGGGGCGCGTCGGCGGACGAGGTCTTCGATGGGCAGGCGGCCGCCGGCCTCGAGCCGCACCCGCTGCCGCGCGAGCTGGCGGCCGTCTTCCGTCTGAATCTCGATGGTCTGGGTGCCGGGCTCTACGGCGTAGAGGCCGGGCAGCTCGCCGCGGGGGATGCCGTTGACCAGCAGTCGCGCGCGGTCGAGCATGCGGTCGTAGGCGGACACGAGCGCCTGCTCTGCGGCCGAGCGCTCGCTCGCGCGGCCCGAGAGGTAGATCTCCTCGCGGCCTACGATTCGGTATTCCGCGCGCGGGACCTGCAGCCCGCCGGTGTACGCGATCGTCCGGTCGCGAGCGTACTCGTGCGCCTCGGTGACATCGACGAGCGCGTCGCCGTCGAGATCCGCGTCGCGGCGCGCGCCGGTGAGCGACTGGAGCAGGAAGTGGGTGTAGACGCCGTTCTGGAGGGTGGGGTCCTCCATGGCGGGTTGGTAGTACTGCGCCGCGAACAACCGTGCTTCGGACTCCGCGACCTCTCGCTCCGCACGGGGCGCCGGCGGTTCGCCGCGAAGTCCCTGGAGCTGCCGAGACGTGGTCGGCGAGAGCGACGACTTGGAGCCGCTCCGGCCGTTGTGGCAGGTGTCGAGCACGAGCACCCGCCGCCGCGCGGGCAGCGCGTTCACGAGCGCCTCGATCTCCTCAACCGCGAGGCCGGTTTTCACCGGTTCGTCCAGCCGCGCGTCGGAGGGCAGGAACCAGAGGCGGCTGCCGTCGAGCGGGTCGAGGGTGAGCGTGCCGTGCCCGGAGAGGTACAGGAGGAAGGTGTCGTCGCGCTGGAGATCGGCGGTAGCGGCGGCGAACGCGCGACGGAGGGCGTCGCGGGAGGTGGCGGCCGCACCGTTGATGACCGTCACCTTGTCGAAGCCGCCGATATCGGCGCTTCCGAGCGCGGTGCCGAGATCCCGGGCGTCCTTCTCCGCAAATCGGAGGCCCTGCAGCGCGGGGTCGGTGTACTGCTGCACCCCGATGACGAGCGCGACGCGCCGCGGTGCGAACACCCCGGCCGGGCCCGGCGCCACGGCCACTACGCCCGCGAGGGCCGTCGGGGCGAGCAACGCCGCGAGGGGGATCATGGCAGCACCGGCGGCAGGAGGATCGCATCGGAAGCACCGCCGCCCTCCACCACGAAGCGCGCCGGTCCCTCGCCCGCTTCGAGGGCGTAGCCGATGGGGAGGTCGGTGTCGCCTGCGGGCACAGAGCCCCGGAACAAGACGGCGTCGTCACGGCGCACGGTGATCTCGACCGGGGCCGAGGTCGTCACGCGGAACACGAGGGTGTCTCCCGCACGGTACGCGCGGCCGGAGGCGAGGCGCTCCATCGCGCCGTTGCGGTTCACCGCAACGCGGAGGCCGAGCGTGGGGACGGTCTCGCCGGCGCCGCGTGGCACGAGCGTGGCGGGATCCGCGCGTTCGGGCGGCGCGGAGATCGCGAGGAGGAGTCCGGCCGCCAGCGCAACCGCCCCGAGGGCCAACGGCCAGACGCGACGCGCGATCGTGCGGCGCTGGGCGAGGTCGACGACGACGGGGGGGGCGAGGTGCACGATCTCCGCGATTCGCGAGGGAGAGACGCCCGCTTCCGCGAGAATCCGCGCCTGGATGTCCGCTGAGGGCAAGTACACCGGCAGCGCGGCAAGCTGGCGATCGAGCTCGGCTTCCGTCACGATGCCTCCAGGAGTTCGCGCAGACGGGCACGTGCGCGGGAGACGCGGGCACGCGCGTTGTCGGGCGAGATGTCGAGGGAGGCGGCGATTTCGTTGTGATCGAAGCCCGCGAGCGCAAGAAGGAAGGCGTCTCTCAGGTTTTCGGGCAGATCCAGGATGGCGCGGTCGATCGCGATGCGGCCGAGCGGGGCATCGAAGACGGGGCGGTCGAGATCATCCGTGAGGACTTCGGGCCGCCGGAGCCTCCGGCGCTGCCCGTCGCGAAGCGCATTTGTCGCAATCCGGTAGAGCCAGCTTCGAAAGCTCCCGTCCGCGCTACTCCAGGTCGAGCGCGCGCGATGGACGCTGAGGAACGCTTCCTGAAACACCTCGTCGGCCGCTTCGGGCTGGCGTGTCATGCGCAGGAGATAGCCGTAGAGCGGCGCGCGATGGCGGGCGAACAAGGTGGCGAAAGCATCGGCGCTCCCCTGTTGCACGCTGTCCATCAACGCCTCGTCGGAGGATGGGTCGGTCACCCGGCTCTCCGACGACTACTACGACGGCGGCGGGGCAGGTGTGACAGGCGTGCCGCGACGCACCGACATCCCGAGCGCCACCGCGCCGACGAGGCTTGCGGCGAGGGGGAACCAGCCGCCCCAAGTGCGGTACGGCGTCTCGAACTTCCCCATTCGAACCGCTATGACTTCGGCGACGTCCGTGTAGGGCGTGGTGTAGACGGGGATGTTGCCGTGGGGCTCGACCACCATGCTCACGCCGGTGTACGCGACGCGGAGCATCGGGCGGCCGAGCTCGACGGCGTGGACCGCCGAGAGCATCGCATGCTGGTGCGGCGCCGCGGTGTCGCCGAACCATCCGTCGTTCGTGATGTTCACGAAGAGATCGGCGTGCATCAACTGCCGCATCTGGTCTTCGAGGATGGCCTCGTAGCAGATGGGGGTGGTGAAGGTGTACCGGCCGGTGTCGAAGACGCGGGGTTCCGTGCCGGCGCGGAAGTTGCCCACTCCCTCGATGTAGTCCCGCAGGTAACTGACCGGCCAAGGCAGGTATTCGCCGAACGGGAGCGGCACCATCTTGTCGTATCGGCCGCGGAGCTCGCCGTCGCGACCGAAGAGGTAGCAGGAGTTCCAGCTCGTGCGCTTCCCGGCGTCGTCCCGCTCGAAGGTGCCGCCGCCCACGAGGAAGTCGAAGTCCCCCTGGCGGGAGAGCTCCGAGAAGATCTCCTTCACCTTCCCTTCGTGCGGGTTGTAGCCGATGGAGCCCTCTGGCCAGACCACAAGATCCGGCTTCGAGCCGACGACCTGTTTCGTGAGGTTGAGCCAGCCCTTCAGAACATCCTGCCCGCGGTCCTGGAGCCGCGTCACCATCGAAACCTTCTGCTGGAGCAGGCTCGCGCGGAGGACCGGCGCCGCGGTGAGCTCCGCCTCGACCCGCGCGTAACGCCACGCGCCGAAGCCGAGGTTGGCGGCGAACACCGAGAGGGCGACGACGACGACGGCCGCCGAGCGGCGGGCGCCTTCGCGGCCCGCGATCAGCGCTTCGGCCAGCGCGGAGTTCACGAGGAGGATCAGGTACGACACGCCCATCGCGCCGAACACGCTGGCGAGCTGCCAGACGTACGGAGCGCGGTACTGTCCGACCCCCTGGTAGTAGGGGAAGAGTGCAGGTTGGAGATACTCCATCGCCACCCACACGGCGGGGAAGAGGGCGACCCAACCGCGGCCGAATCGCGCGCGCAGCGGGTGGACCGCCATGGCGACGAGGCCGTAGGGGAGCCCCCAGACGGCGGCGAAGAGCACGACGATCAGGGCGGCGAGGACGAGCGGGATGTTCGAGAAGATCGTGATCGTCTGCGCCAGCCAGAAGAACAGGCAGAACACGCCCGAGAACCCGCACAGATAGCCGAGCTTGAAGTTCAGCCGGTGCTCTCCGGGGCGCAGCGCCCACAAGAAGGGCACGAAGGTGACCCAGTGAAGCCAGGCGAAGCCGAACGGCGGAGAGACCAGGGTGAGCACGAGGCCGGACACGAGCGCCGCGAGCGCGCGGGGAAGGTTGCGCTTCGAGAAGAGGCTGTTCATGGCGTCAGCTTTCCCAGCGGGGGGCACGCTTCTCGAGGAACGCCGTGACGCCCTCCCGCGCCTCGCCGCTCACCAGGGCCATCACGCCGGCGCGGGTCTCTACGGAGAGGGCCTCGTCGAGCGCGAGATCGGCGCCCACGCGGACCGCGTTCAGCGCGAGGCGGACGGCGATGGGCGCGTTGCGAACGATGTCCGCCGCGGCCGCGCGAGCCACGTCGAGGGCCGTGCCGGGCGCGACCACGCGCTCGATCACACCGAGGCGGAAGGCCTCGTCGCCGTCGAAACGCCGCCCCGTGCAGATGATGTCGGCCGCCCGGCCGGGGCCCACGAGGCGCGTGAGCCGCGCGGAGCCGCCCACGTCGGGAATCATCCCCATGACCACTTCCGGCAAGGAGAGCGTGGCCGAGGACGCCGCGATGCGGATGTCGCACGCGAGCGCGATCTCGAGGCCGGCGCCCACACACGCGCCCTCGATCGCCGCGATGGTGGGGCAGGGCAGTCGCGAGAGGGCGTTCACGACGCGCTTGAGGTAGAGGATCACGTCGCGCGCGACGCGCTCGTCGCCCTCGAAGAGCGCGGGCGCTATCCTCGGAATGAGCGGGTTGTTCGGGGAGAGATCCATGCCGGAGCAGAAGTGCCCGGCGGCGCCGGTGATGATGACGACCCGGGCGTCTTCGGCGCGGAGCGCGACGTCCTCCAGGGCCTGCCACATCGATTCATCGAGGGCGTTCCTGCGTTCCGGACGTTCGAGGGTGACGAGCGCGATCCCGTCCCGGATACTTAGGCTGACTGGCATTGGCGGATTCTATCCGGTCGAGACGGCGGGAGGGGGAGGGCGCCCCCTGCGTGCAGGCGCGTGTCCAAAACGCCGCGGAGCCGGCGCGAGGGCGCCGGCTCCGGGTTGTTGACGGGAGCGGTGGACTAGAAGTCCATACCGCCCATGCCGCCCATGCCGCCCATGTCGCCACCGCCGCCGCCCGGGGGGCCGCCGGCCTTCTTCTTCTCCGGCTTGTTCGCGATCACCGCCTCGGTGGTCAGGAGCATGCCGGCGACCGAAGACGCGTTCTGGAGCGCGGTGCGGGACACCTTGGTGGGGTCGATGATGCCGAGGGCGAGCATGTCGCCGTAGGTCTCGTTCTGGGCGTCGAAGCCGAAGCTGCCGCTGCCCTCGAGGACCTTGTGCACGACGATCGCGCCGTCGAGACCCGCGTTTGCGGCGATGGCGCGCAGGGGCTCCTGGATCGCGTCCCGGATGATCTCGACGCCGAAGTGCTGGTCACCGGGGAGGGTGCCGCGGAGCGCGTCGAGCGCGCCGAGCGTGCGGAGGTAGGCCACGCCGCCGCCGGGAACGATGCCTTCTTCCACCGCCGCACGGGTGGCGTGAAGGGCGTCCTCGACGCGGGCCTTCTTCTCCTTCATCTCGATCTCCGTCGCCGCGCCGACGTAGATCACCGCCACGCCGCCGACGAGCTTCGCGAGACGCTCCTGGAGCTTCTCCTTGTCGTAGCTCGAGCTGGTCTCATCGATCTGGGCGCGGATCTGGCGCACGCGCGCCTTCACGGCTTCGGCGGAGCCCCCACCTTCGATGATGGTGGTGGCGTCCTTCGAGATCTCGATGCGCTTCGCGCGGCCGAGATCGTCGAGGGTGAGCGTGTCGAGCTTGATGCCCAGGTCTTCCATGAGGGCGCGACCGCCGGTGAGGATCGCGATGTCCTCGAGCATCGCCTTACGACGGTCCCCGAAGCCCGGCGCCTTCACGGCCGCGACGTTCATGTTGCCGCGGAGCTTGTTCACGACGAGCGTGGCGAGCGCCTCGCCCTCGATGTCCTCGGCGAGGATGAGCAGCGGACGACCCGACTCGTGCACGAGCTCGAGCACCGGGAGCAGATCCTTCATGTTGCTGATCTTCTTCTCGTGGATCAGCACGTAGGCGTCTTCGAGGACGCACTCCATCCGGTCGGCGTTGGTGACGAAGTACGCCGAGAGGTAGCCCCGGTCGAACTGCATGCCCTTCACGATGTCGAGCTCGGTACGGTTGCCCTTGGCTTCTTCGACCGTGATGACGCCGTCCTTGCCGATCTTGTCCATCGCGCGGGCGAGGATCTCGCCGACCTCGGTGTCGCCGTTGGCGGAGATCGTCGCGACCTGCGCGATCTCGGTGTTGTCGGCGATGGGGCGGGAGATCGCCTTGAGGCTGGCCACGACGGACTCGACCGCGCGGTCCATGCCCTTCTTGACGTCCATCGGGTTGGCGCCCGCCGCGACGAGCTTGGAGCCCTGGCGGTAGATCGCCTGGGCAAGCACGGTGGCGGTGGTGGTGCCGTCGCCCGCAACGTCGTTGGTCTTGGAGGCGACCTCCTTGACCATCTGGGCGCCCATGTTCTGGAGCTTGCCCGGAAGCTCGATTTCCTTGGCGACGGTGACGCCGTCCTTGGTGACGACGGGGGCACCGAAGCTCTTCTCGATCACGACGTTCCGGCCCTTGGGGCCGAGGGTCACCTTGACGGTGTTGGCGAGCGCGTCGACTCCGCGGAGGATCTCCCCACGGGCGGTTTCACGAAACTGGATATCCTTGGCAGCCATGTAGATGGTCTCCAGGTGAGAGGGGAGAATCGCTACTTGTCGAGGACCGCGAGGATGTCTTCTTCGCGGAGGATGATGTGCTCCTCGCCTTCGAGCTTGATTTCATCCCCCGTGTACTTGC
>CAXNIN010000096.1:0-12618 GCA_964202365.1 Myxococcota bacterium
GGGGTCGACCGCGGGCGCGGCCGCGCCGGCGGCGGGGGCCGCGGCGGGCGCGACGGGCTCCCCGGCGACGGTGACGATCGAGGTGTGATCTTCCTCGAAGGGCATGTAGCAGAGGCTCTTCTTGCAGCCCTGGTACCGGGTGAGGAGGGCGAGCTTGTACGTGCCGGGCGTGGCCGGGGCGGTCACCGGGAGGTCGACCAGGACGTCGGTCTCGTACGTCTCCCGAAGGGTGCCGGGCATCGTGACGTCGTCCTTCATCACGCCGGGCGGGAGGGACGGCGCCCCCACCGTGAGCCCGTTGGCGTTGGTGACCTCGACGTGCACCCAGTCGCGGTACGTGTGGAAGCCCGCGGGCACCGCGTAGGTAATGCGGACGTTCCCCGTGCCGTTCGGCGCGATGGTGACGTCCGACACCTCGATGCGGTACGGGCTCTCGGGGGCGGCGTTGGCGGTGAGCCCGACGAGGATGCAGAAGAGTTGTAGGAGAGACGCGACCACGTCGACACTCCGGCGCGACTGCACCGCCTATCGCACCCACGTGCGTCCGGCCGGACCGTGACGTTCGCATTACAAGGGCGCGCTCCCGAGCTCCCGTGCGCACCGCGATCCTCATCCCCGTGCTCGACGAGGAACAGGCGCTCCCCCGTGTCCTCTCCGAGCTTCCGCGCGCCGCGCGGGTGGTGGTCTGCGACAACGGGTCTACCGACGGGAGCGTGGCCGTGGCGAAGGCGCACGGCGCGGAGGTCGTGTTCCAGCCTGTCCGCGGCTACGGGGGCGCCCTGTTGGCCGGAATCGCGCACCTCCGCGCCGATCCGCCCGACGTCGTCGTCATCCTCGACGGAGACCACTCCGCCTGGGCGGAAGACCTCCCCATCCTCCTCCAGCCGATCCAGGACGGCCGCGCCGACCTCGTGCTCGGCGAGCGCCTCACCCTCGGCGACCCCGACGCCCTCACGGTGCCCCAGCGCGCCGGCAACCGCCTCGCCACCGCGCTGATCGCCGCGCAGACGGGGCGGCGCTACCGCGACTTCGGGCCCTTCCGGGCGATCCGATGGGGCGCACTTCTGGACCTCGGAATGGAAGACCCCACGTGGGGGTGGAACGTCGAGATGCAGCTCAAGGCGCTGCGGTCGGGCGTGCGGGTGCTCGAGGTGCCGGTGCGCCACCGCACGCGCATCGGCACGAGCAAGATCAGCGGCACGCTCCAGGGCGTCGTCCGCGCCGGCGGCCGCATCCTGTGGGCGTGCTGGCGGTACCGGTGAACCCGCTCGGCTCGCCGCGCCGGCTGCCCGTGGTGGTGATGGCCAAGGTGCCCGCGCCCGGCCGCGCGAAGACGCGGATGATCCCGGCGCTCGGGCCCGATGGCGCCGCCGCGCTCTGCCGCGCGATGACCGCGGACGTGTTCGCGCTGGTGGCGGCCTCCGGCCAGCCCTGGCGCGTCGCGCTCGACGGCGACCTCGACGATCCCTGGGTCGCCACGGTGCCCGCGCCGGTGGAGCCCCAGGCGCCGGGCGATCTCGGCGCCCGCCTCCGGCACGCGCTGCGCGACGGCGGCATCGCCGTCGGGACGGACGCCCCTACCCTCCCGCCGCTCGTCCTCGCCCGCGTGGAGCTCGATCTCGCGCGGACGGACGTCGTGTTCGTACCCGCGTTCGACGGCGGCTACGTGCTCGTGGGCGTGCGTGAGCCCGGCGCGCTCGGCGTGTTCGACGGCATCCCGTGGTCCACCGCGGAAACGTACGCGGCCTCCGTCGAGCGCGCGGAGGCGCTCGGCCTGCGCCACGCCGCCCTCCCCTTCTGGTACGACGTCGACGAGCCGCGGGATCTCGCCTTCCTGCGCGCCCAGCTCCGCCTCCTGCCCGCCTCGGTCGCCCCCCACACCCGCGCTCTCCTCCAGGAACTCCCCGATGCCGCTCCTCACCGGTGAACTGCCCGCCTCCCTCCTCACCGTTCACGTCATGGGCATCGGCGGCACCGCGATGGCCGCCCTCGCGGGCATGCTCGTGGACGCCGGCTACACCGTCACCGGGTCCGACACGGGCGTGTACCCCCCGATGAGCGACTACCTCGCCTCTCTCGGAATCTCGGTGATGGTGGGGTATAAGGCGGAGAACCTCGCCCACCGGCCCGATCTCGTGGTGGTGGGGAACGTCATCCGCGCCGACTACGAGGAAGCCGCGGCGCTGCTCGCTTCCGACCTGCTCTATTGCTCGTTCCCCCAGCTCCTCGGGGCCCTGGTGCTCAAGGACAAGCGGAGCATCGTCGTCTCCGGGACGCACGGCAAGACCACCACCACCGCGCTCATGGCCTGGCTGCTCGAGAGCGCCGGCCGCGACCCTGGCTTCCTGGTGGGCGGGCGCATGCAGAACTTCGAGCGCACCGCGCGCACCGGCGGCGGCGCGGCTTTCGTCATCGAGGGCGACGAGTACGACACGGCCTTCTTCGACAAGGGCCCGAAGTTCCTCCACTACCGGCCGCGCACCGCGCTCATCACGTCCGTCGAATTCGACCACGCCGACATCTACCGCGACCTCGACCACGTGAAGGAGAGCTTCCGCAAGCTCGTGGCGATCGTGCCGCCGTCGGACGCCCCGGGCGGCGGCGGGTGCATCGTCGCGCGGTGGGACCACGACGACGTGCGCGACGTCTGCGCCGCGGCGACGTGCGAGGTGCGCAAGTACGGCGCGGGCCAGCAGTGGGACGGCCGCATCGACGGCGTGGACACCGAACGCGGCGTGCAGCGCTTCACCGTGCTCCGCGACGGCAACCCGTGGGGCCGCTTCGAGAGCGTGCTGGTCGGCGAGCACAACCTGTACAACCAGGTGGCGGCGGTCGCCGCGCTTGAGCGAGAGGGCCTCGGCCCGGACGAACTGGCGAAGGGCTTCGCGAGCTTCGGCGGGGTGAAGCGCCGGCAGGAGGTCATCGCCGAGCCTCGCCGCATCACCGTCGTGGACGACTTCGCGCACCACCCGACCGCCGTGAAGGTCACGCTCGAGGCGCTCCGCCTCCGGTTCGGCAAGCGGCGCATGTGGGCGATCTTCGAGCCGCGCTCCGCGACGTCGCGCCGGGCGGTCTTCCAGGAGGCCTACGCCGGCGCGTTCGACGCCGCCGATGTCGTCGTGATCGCGGAGCCGCACGATCAGTCGCGCATCCCGGAAGCCGAACGGTTCGACAGCGCGCGCCTCGTGGAGCGGCTGCGCGCCCGCGGCATCGAGGCGTTCACCTACGCCTCGGTCGACGAGATCGTAGCGGTGACGGCCGCCAACGCGCTCCCGTGGGACGTGGTCGCGGTGCTCTCGAACGGCGGATTCGGTGGGTTCCACCAGCGTCTCGTCGCCGCGCTCACCCCCGCGGCGCCCGCGCGCTGAGCACGGCGCTCACGCGACGGGTGAGCGAGGCGAAGACAAAAGTAATCGAAGTGAAAGAGCCCCCTTGGGGATGGCACTCGCCGGGAGTAGGCTACCTCTACCTCCGGGGCCCACGTGCGTTCTTCTCGTCGCGGAAACACCGCCATCATCGTCGGGCTCTCCCTCGCGGCCCTGCTCGGCGCAGCGGCTGTCGTGATCGACATCGGGTACGGCCGGCTCGTGCGCCTGGAGCTCCAGAACGCCGCGGACGCAACGGCGCTCGCCGCCGTCACCCGGTTCGACGGCACGGACGAAGGCCTCGCCGACGCCCGCGCCACCGGCGTGCGCATCGCCGCCGCGAACCGCGCAGCCGGCACCGGCGTCACGCTCGACGCGAATGCCGCGAACGCCCCTGACGGCGACATCGTGCTCGGCGTCTACGACGAGACCGACGGCAGCTTCACCCCGAGCGACGACGCCGAGGTGGTGAACGCGGCAGAGGTACGCGCCCGAATTCCCGAGCTCGGGCTCTTCATCGCCCCCATGGCGCTGAACCGCCCCACCCTCGCGGTGGGCGCCGTGAGCCGAACCGTTCGGGAGGAGGGCGGCGCCGAGGCGGTCGACTGCTTCATCCCCCTCGGGATGCCCTCCTGCCTCGTGGATCGTTACGAGACGAGCGGCCTGCAGAACGTCACCCTCAAGTTTCAGCCCACGGGCATCGACAACGTGGGCTATGCGCGCCCGGGCGCCTCGCCGAACGCGTCCTGGTCGCGCTCCCAGCTCACGAACTGCCAGCAATCCGGCGAGGTCGCGATCGGCGACTCGCTCGGCTTGCAGAACGGCATGGCCGTGAGCGTGCTCTCCGAGTTCGTGACCGCCGTGGAGAGCTCGAGCACGCGGTGGGACACCGCCAAGTGGGGGGCGCTCCCCGCCCGCAACGCGCAGAGCAGCATCGCCGCTTCCAAGTACGGCCGCACCTTCGAGGGCGTCGTCCCCGTCTTCGACGGCGGCTCCTCCTACTGCACCCCGGGCGGCGGCAAGTTCAACGGCTCGGCGCCCATCTCCGGCTTCGTCTGGGGCGCGGTCTACGAGGTCATCAACAAGGGCCCGTCGTCGAACCGGACCATCATGATGCGCCTCGACTTCACGAAGGAGTACGACGTGGGCACCGAGGTGGGCGGGCCGGACTGGTCGGTCAAGGCGTTCGAACCGCCGCGTATGCTCCCGATGTAGCTCAGCGCGTGTTGGCGTCGAGCCAGGCGTCGTGCTCCTTGAAGATGTCGTCGATGCCGACGAGCTGCGTCGACTCGATGGCTTCCATGCCGGGGTCCACGGAGAGCTCGGTCTCGGCCCAGAGCGCCATCATCCGGAGCGTGCCGCCGTCGGCCCGGGGGATGAAGATCTCGAGCGTGTAGGACTGCCAGAGGATGGTGCCGCCGTCCTCGCCCGTGGCGGACTCCGGCATCCACGACCGCGCCGCGACGGCCCAGCGACCGTCCCCCAGATCCACCCAGCGGTAGTCCTTGTCGAGGCGGTACCCCACCTCCATGATGGCGTTCTCCTTGAGGACGTCGTTGACGGTCCGCAGGAAGAGGCAGCTCCGGTCGGCCCAGCAGTCGGCGCCGTCCGTGAGCGTGCGGTCGTAGCCGTTCGGGGAGTTCGGCTCCATCGGCGCGAGGTCGTCCCGCATGGCGATGGCCACGTGATCGTCCATCGGGAACGCGGAGTCGCGGGCGAGCGCGACGGGCGGGATGGCGGCCGCGGGGTCGCGGTCGGGGTGGGTGATGCCCGTAATCTCGGCGCCGGTGAGCACCTCGATGGCGAGGGAGCGGTCGGCGGAGACCTCGGACGACATGTCGAGGGAGCCGTCGATCTCCTCTTCCAACGCCAGGAGCGGCGCAGCGAGCGCCTCGGCCTCGGGGTCGTCGAAGTGCTCGAGGCCGTAGAGGGCGGCGTCGGAGAAGGTGACGGTCGCGTTGTCGGGGTCGACGCAGGCCATCAACTGAAGCGCGAGGAGCGACATCCCTCCATCCTACCGCTGATTCGCCGGCCGCGCGTCGAAGGTCCACGAAACGCCCGCGGTGGCCAGGACGCGCTGCACCGCGCTCCCCTCGTCGGCGTCGTGGTGGCCGCTCCACTGCAACGCGGTCACCCGCGCCTGCGGCTGCACGACGAGCGCCGGAGACACCGTGTAGAGCGCGCCGAGCCCGCCGAGCACCGTGAGGCGGCCGCCGTACGGGGTGCCGGTCCACGTCTCGGCGCCCTCGAAGCTGGCCTCCGCCGTCGCGAGCACCTGGAGCTTCGGCACCGGCCGGAAGCTAGGCCCACCGCCGAGGGAGAGCGAGACGCCCGGCGTGTACCCCATCGTGTTCGCGTACAGCGGCAGCCGACCGCTCGCCCAGGCCATGCCGCCCCACCGCGCGCCCTCGAAGATGGCGTCGACGCCCGCGATCGGCACGAACGTCCCGGTTCCGAGCTGGATGTGCTGGTGGCGGAGCCCCTGCTCGGTGAGCGCGTAGGGGTTCTCTTCGGTGCGGCCGAACGGGAGCGAGGTGCCGAACGTGAGGCCGAGCACGGCGCGCTCGCCGGCCCTCACGTAGCGCCGCACCAGGAGCGTGCCGTCCACCGGGCCGCCGAGCACCTCGGACCGGTGGTGGATGTCGTCGTAGGGCGGATCGTAGGGGCTCCCGTCAGGGAGCAGGTAGTCGACAGAGATGGACCGCATGTCGATCGGCACGGAGACAGCGGCCTGCCAGCCGCCGCCGAGGCCCACGTTCAGCGTGGGGTCGAGGCGGAACCACGTGATCCGCTGGTCGTGCGCGTGCTCGGGGAGGGCCTCCACCACGCACAACAGCGGGTCGACCTCAGGGCACTGCGCCACGTGGCGGATGCGCACCTCCGTGCCCGTCACGAGCGCGTCGACGCGGAGCTGCCCCGGCTCCAGCCAGGGGTTCGTTCGAGAGCCTCCAGCCTGGAGGTTGGGATTCCCTCAACCGGGTCAGGCGGCCACGGCCGGCGGCACGCCGAACAGCAGCGCCAACGCGGCGATCCAGCCGGCGCTCACCAGCGTGCGCGCGAGCACGATCACTTCCGCTTCCGGTCGATGGCGCGCAACAAAGCGTCGAGGTCGGTGCCCGTGTACACCGACGCGCCCGTCGGGCCGTAGGCGACGAAGTACGGGAGCGCCTCGGCGAAGCCGAAGTGTTGCTTCACCACGGGCTGCGCGAAGGAGGCCTTCGCGTCGGCGCCGTCGAGCGTCACCACGCGCACCGCGACATCCGCGTTGGCGCGGGCGTACGCCTCGAGGCGCTCGGCGGCGGTGAAGCACGGGCCGCACCAGGGCGCGCCCACGTCGACGATGGTGAACTTCCCGGGTACCAGCGACGCTTTCAGGTCGAACACCTCGCCGCGGGAGACGTGCGCGAGGTCGATGCCGGCGGCGCCGGCCCAGGGGTCCGCCGGGCCGATGACGAGCTCGTCCGGGCAGGCGTCGACGACGTCGATGTTCCCGAGCGTGTAGCCGGCCGCGTCGAGCGCGGGCCCGAACGCGGCGCCGAGCCGGGCGGCGTCGGGCGCGCCGTCGAAGCGCACGCACGCCTGTCCCGTGGCGGGCGACGCGGCGGCGCCGCTCACGAACGACACGGCGTCGAGCGCGGCGACGACCTTCTGCGCGCAGCAGTCGTCCCCCATCGTCGTGACGCCGAGCACGGCGTAGGTGCCCCCTTCGGCGGCGCGGGCGGCGGTGAACACCATCGCGAGGAGCAGGGTCATCGCCACCCCGTAACCCGGGGGAGCCCCCCGAAGCGCGCTCCGGGGGGCGTTGCGGGGGCCCCCCCCCGCCCCACGACAACCTACCCGGACACCATCACGCCATCTTTGTAGAACGCGAGGTCGTACACGTACTTCTCCCACATCGCGTTGTCGACGAGCACGATGATGAGCGTGTTCACCTGCCCCGGCCGGGCGTTGCCGAGCGCCCAGCTCCCGCTCTGGCTGTACGTGAGCTCGCCGAGGATGCTCCCGTTGACGATGACACGCACCCCGTCGTCCACGAGGCCGGTGGAGATCGCGTACCGGCTGGGGTCCTCGCTCGGGTCCATCCAGAAGTCGCAGAGGATGTAGCTGAACGAACCCTCGAGCATGTCGGCCAGATCGCTCGCGGCGTAGAACGACAGCGGGCCCGTGACGGGCGTGGGGCCGCCGGCGCGGCCGATGACGTAGTCGCGCAGGAACGCGAAGTCCGCGGTCGGATCGGCGCTGTCGGTGAGCCCGTGCACGCCGGAGGGCTCGTACCAGTAGGCGTCGGGGTCGCCGTCGTAGTCGACGCGGTGCGCGGGGTCGCGCGTGAGGTCGTAGGGCGTGCCGTCGTCCACGATGTACCAGCCGGTGGAGAACCCATCGAAGCGCGCGACCCCCACCTGGCCGGCGGGAACCGTGGGGTCGTCGGGGTCGGTGCTCGTCACGACGAGCGTTCCCTGATCGCTCACTTCGTCGACCGGCGTGTACGTCACGTTCACGACGCGCTGTTCGCCGGGCGCGAGCAACCACGGCAGCGGGCCGTTCGTCGCTTCGTCCGCATCGAACCGGAGATCGCTGGCGGAGGCGTCGTAGCGCAGGTCCGTGACCGTGAGGGGCTCGTAGCCGACGTTCGTGACCGTGAGGGGCTGGGTCACCGGCAGCCACGGCTCGACCGAGCCGAAGTCGTGAAAGCTGGGTTCGACGGCGATGTTCGGGCGTGGCTCCGGGGGGTTCGGGTGGAGCGGGAACGGGGGATCGGGGAAAGCCTCAGGCGGCTCGCCAACCGAACGCTCCAACCCATAGTCGGAGCAGGCGACGAAGAGCAGGGACACCAGGACGGTCATCGGACACCTCGCGTTGCGTCTTCAGACTACGACGCCCCGCTCGGGCTCGGCACGCCTATGACGCAGTCACCGTGCGGATCGTCGCGTGTGTCACCGCGCGACGAACGTACGCCGTTCACGACAAATCCGACCGCCGCACGACCGCGCGCGCACCCCCTATCGACCTGATTCCATAGGACACCCCCCGCCCTATCGACGCGCGTCCCGCAGCGGCCGAGCTCGCGGTTCAACGAACCACAGGCGCGACACCGTCATTTTCCGTCGGCTGTCGCCCGCTGACCCCGCGCTCGGAGCCTTACAGCGGCGCCAGCACGTCGAGCCAGGGCACGAGCATCGCGGCGGGCGCCCCCTCGGGCACCCCCTGCGCGCCGCCGCCGACCACGAGAATCGCGCCGTCGGGGAGCACGCCAAGCGCGCATCCGGGGCGTTCGCGGTCGAGCGGATAGAGCGGCGAGCGCTCTCCGACCTCCGGGGCGAGGAGCTCGAGGGTGGGCTCGTCGGTGGCGCGGGCGGCGTCGGCCCAGCCGCAGCCGGCGACGTACCAGCCGTCGAGCATCCACGGGACGAGCTGGGCGTCGAAACGCGGCGCGGCAAACCCGTTGATCTCGGCGAAGCGACCGGCGCTCGGCGCGTAGAGCCGGCCGTCCGCGTACACCTCGCCGGTGGTAACGTCGGCGCCGCCGAGGATGCGGAGGCCGCCGTCGGCGCTGGGGAGAAGCGTGGGGCCCGAGACGTAGCGGACCTCGCCCGCGCCCCCCTCGTTGATGGCGGTGAACGCCTCTCCGGGGTCGGGCGCGTCGTCCTCGCTCCACACCCCGGTGGAGGCGGCGTCGCGCCCCTGCACGAACACGCGGCCCTCGGCGAACACCGCGCACGCCGTAACGGCGCTCTGGTCGAAGTCGCGCCTGGTGAGGGCCTCGAACCCCCAGAGACCGGTCTCGGGGTCGGGCTTGAGATAGTCGGCCGCGATGCCGGCCGCGCCGCCGAACGCGATGCCCTGGCGCTCGCGGAACATCGCGACGCAGCCGCCGTCCCGCCCCACGGACAGCGGACCCGCCTCCACGAGGGTGCCGGCGGTGTCGTCGAACACCGACGCGGTCTCCACGGCGACGGCGTTGCCGCCGACCGCCGCGAAGCCCCCGACGAGCATGCGCGCGCCCTCGGGCAGCACCGCAATGTCCGGCGCGGCCACCCCGCGCGGCAGCGGCGGAGCCTCTACGAACAGGGCGGTGAGGGGGTCGTAGAGCTCGGTGAGGGCGGTGGCGCGCTCGCGCATGGGGTCGAGGCCGCCGACGACGAGCAGGGAGCCGTCGCGACGGGGCACCGCGGTGGGGCGGTAGCGGTCCGCGAGCATGGGCGCGGCGAGCGGGAGCACGCGGTTCGCGGGGACGAACGCGAGCGGCACCGTGAGGTCTTCGTTGGGAAGCAGCACGATCTCGGCGGTGCGGCCGGCGGAGAGCACGCGCCCGTCGGCGAGGCCGAGGAGCGTGATGCGGACGACGCCGAAGGGCGAGAGATCGGGGAGGGTCACTCCTTCGCCGGGGTACACGAAGGAGTCGGACGCGACGATGTCGTCGCCCACGCTCACGTCGAGCCGGAGGGTGTCGATGTCGACGAAGGGGTCGCACATCGGACACGCGGTTGGGTTGGTGACCACCACCTGAAGCGTGGTGTTCACGCCCTCGATCACCTCGACCACGGGCTCCTTGCACCCCCCAGCGAGGGCGAGCGCGGCGAGCAGGATGAGAGCAACGCGGTTCGGCACGGCGCCACGTTACCGCCCCGGCCGGAGCGCGGCAAACCCGCGATGGCGGCCGGCAGCGCGCCAATCGCCCGGCGGCTCCCGGAACACGCTTGCGATCGCGCCCGGCGTGGCCACGTTCTGGCGTACCCGTGGTCACACGGCGAAGGTCGGCGCGGGCCGCTCCAACGTTCGCGCCGTCGGTTAGCCGGCCAGCCCGAGGTTCGAATGACCGGCAACGATCTGCCGCTCCTGCTCACCGACGTCCCCGGCCCGGCGTCGCGCTCCTGGGTGGACCGCCTCGCGCGCCACGAGTGCCCGGCGATCACCGCGCGGCGGGCCCGGCGCGCGGCTTCCCTCGGCGCCGCCGACACCGATCCCATCGTGTGGGCGGAAGCGCTCGGCGCCAACGTCCGCGATGTCGACGGCAACGTGTTCGTCGACCTCTGCGCCGGCTTCGGCGTGGCCGCGGTGGGCCACCGCAACCCGGCGGTCGTCACGGCCGGCCAGGATCAGCTCGGGCGGCTCCCGCACGCCATGGGCGACGCCTTCCCGGACCTCCGCCGCATCGAGCTGCTGGAGAAGCTCTGCGCGCTCACCGGGATGGACCGCGTGCTGTTGGGGTGCTCCGGCTCGGACGCCGTGGAGGCCGCGCTGAAGACCGCGCGCCTCGCCGCCCCCGGCCGCACGCGCGTGCTCGCCTTCACCGGCGGCTACCACGGGCTCGCCTCCGCGCCCCTCGCGGCGCTCGGCTACCACGTCGGCGCGTTTCGCGAGCCGTTCACGGACATGCTCGGCCAGCACGTGGACCACGCGCCGTTCGGCGGCGCCTGGCCCGATCTGCACGGCTACGCCGCTGTCCTCGTCGAGCCGATCCAGGGGCGCGGGGGCATGCGCGCGCCGCCGCCGGGCTGGCTGGCGCGGCTGCACGCCGAGGCCCGGGCGGCGGGCGCGCTCGTCATCCACGACGAGATCTACAGCGGCCTCGGGCGCGCCGGGCAGGTGCTCGCCGCGGGCGACCTCCGCCCCGACCTGCTCTGCCTCGGAAAAGCCCTCGGGGGCGGCTTCCCCATCTCGGCCTGCCTCGGCACGGCCGCCGCCATGGACGCCTGGGGCGCATCCACCGGCGAGGCCATCCACACCCAGACCTTCCTCGGAAACCCCGTCGGCTGCGCGATGGCGCTCGCGGTGCTCGAGGTGCTCGATCGTGAGCAGCTCGCCGCGCGGGCCGCCGCTGAAGGGGCGCGGTTCGCCGAGGCGCTCGCGGCCCTCCCCGGCGTGCGCGCCGTCACCGGAAGCGGCCTCATGCTGGGCGTGCACGTGGACGACAGCCTCGGCGTCACCCGCCGCATGCTCGGGCGCGGCTTCATCGTGCTTCCGTGCGGCGAACGGGCCGAGGCGCTCGGCATCACCCCGCCGCTCACCATCTCGCGGGCCCTGCTCGACGCGACGGTCGACACCCTGGCGGAGTGCCTGTGAACGACACGATCCGACGGTTCGTGGAGCACGACGAGGGCGCCTTCGCGCCGCTCGCCCTCGCCCTGTTCCAGTGGCAGGTGGAGCGCAACGTGCCCTACCGCGCGCTCGCGGAGGGCGTCGCGCCCGCCCGCGTCGAGGAGATCCCGGCGGTCCCCGTCGCGTTGTTCCAGAGCCTCGCGTTCACCACGTTCCCCCCCGAAGAAGCCACCGTCGTCTTCCGCACCAGCGGCACCACCGGGTCCGTTCGGGGCGTGCACCGCCTGCGCGACACCGCGCTCTATGACCTCGGCTCCTGGCGCCACTTCCGCGCGTGCGCGGGCACCCTGCCGAGGCGGGTGGTCTCGTTGTGCCCGACCGACGCCGACTCCTCGCTCGGGCACATGGTGGCCACGTTCGCGACGCAGCTCGGCGGCACGCTCGTCCTCCCGCCGCTCCCGCTCTTCCAGGCCGGCGGGGTCGTGCCCGACGCCTGGGCCCAGCTCCGCGCCGCGGCCGCCGCCGGCCCGGTGTTCCTCGCCGCCACCGCGTTCGCCCTCGACGCGCTCTTCGCGCTCCCGGGCGCCGCAAAGCTCGATGCCAGCTCGCTCCTCATGGTCACCGGCGGCTTCAAGGGGCGCGCGGTGCGCCTGGACGCGCCCGCGCTCTACGCCGCCGTGCCGGAGCGCCTCGGGCAGCCGCGCGTCATCGGCGAGTACGGGATGACCGAGCTCTCCAGCCAGCTCTGGACGGCCCCGGTGGCCGCGGGCGAGGTGCCCGGCGCCTTCGAGGCCCCCCCGTGGCTCCGCGTGTACACGGTCGACCCCGCCACCGGCGAGCCGACGACCGGCGAGGGCCTCCTGCGCTTCGTCGACCTGTGCAATATCGACAGCGTCCTCGCCATCGAGACGATGGACATGGGCCGCGTCGACGGCCGCCGCGTGACGCTTCAGGGCCGGCTCGCGGGCGCTGAGGCGCGGGGGTGCTCCCTGCGCGCCGAGGACTTCCTCGCGGCGGCGCGGCGGCGGGTATCCTAGGGCGGTCGCGCCCGGATAGACACGGTTCCATGGATGTCCCCGCCACGCTCGCCGCGCTCGCCGCGCTCGACCCCGCGGCGTGGGGCACCGGCCTCTCGTCCGAGAACGCCCGGGCGTGTTGGGCCGCGGCCGTCGCGGACCTCGACGCCGCCACGCTCGCCGCCCCGGTCGCCGGC
>CAXNIN010000097.1:0-12560 GCA_964202365.1 Myxococcota bacterium
CGGCTTCGCCGAGATCGAGCTCCCAGACGCGGTCGTAGGTGCGCACCAGCGCGCGCGTGCCGTCGGGCCAGAGGTCCGCCGAGGTCACCACCCCGCCGCTCTCGGCGTCGGCCGGGCGCGTGGGGATCTCCGCCAGCTTCCGAGGGTTCACGGTCACGCCGGGCGTGAGCGTGTCCACCACGAACACCTCGGCGAAGCCGTCGCCGCGCTTCGTGAGGAACACCGGCGAGCCGTCCTCGGACAGGAAGAACGCCTCGACGTTGCGCGGCCCCTCGGCGTACACGAGCGGATACCGTGTCGCGACGACGGTTGCGTCCAGGCCGCCGGCCCAGCCCACGGTGGGCTCGGGGATGCTGTAGAGCACCACCTCGGTGCGGTCGAGCGCGTTGTCGCCCACGTCCGCGGCCCAGAGGCACGCCCCCTCCCCCCCGGCGCACGGCCCCAGCGCCATCGCCTCCCAGTCGTCGTTCACCACGCCGTCGAGCGTCACCGCGCCGAGGGCGGCGCCGGTGTAGTCGAGCGCGTAGAACGCGGCGGCGCCGCCGTTATCGACGTGCACCCACAACACGCCGGGGTTCGCCGTGGAAGCCGCCACGCCCGACACCTCGTCGAGCGTCACCTCGGCCACCGTGCCCACGTCGCGCGGCGCGGCCCAGGCGTCGCACGGGGGCGGCGCGGGGTCGGGGGCCGCGGTGTCGCCCGGGGTGCTGTTGCCGGAGTCCGCGGCGGTGTCCGTGTCGGTGTCCGTGTCGGGCGCGGTCTCGTCGGAGGTGTCGACGCCGTCGGTGTCGTCGCGCGTGCCGCCCCCGCCGGGCGCCTTGCCGGGTTCGACGCAGGCGGCGAGGAGGAGCGCGCCGAGGGCGGCGTGGCGACGGGCGAACAACATCGGGGACCGCGTGCGAACCCCGAACGTAGCGCAGCCGACACGTGTTCGTCACCTACAAGCGCGCGCGGAGGCCTACGTGGGCTCGGTGCCGAGCCCGTCGAGGTCCATCCCCTCCACCACCACGGGCTCCGCCTGCTCGGGGAACCGCGCCGCGAGGTCGATGAAGTGCCCGGAGCGCTTCGCCTTGGTCTCGAGGTAGAAGCGGTTGTGGGGGTTCGGCGGCAACAGGTGGGGGAGGCGCCCGCTCACGGCCACGCCGAACTGCTCCAACTGCTTGATCTTGTTGGGGTTGTTCGTCATGAGCTGGATCGAGGCCACCTCGAGGCTCTTGAGCATGTGGGCGGCCACGGCGTAGTCGCGCTCGTCGTCCCCGAAACCGAGGGCGAGGTTCGCCTCCACGGTGTCGAGCCCGCGATCCTGCAGGGCGTAGGCCCGCACCTTGTTCATCAACCCGATGCCGCGGCCCTCCTGGCGCAGGTAGAGCACGATCCCGCGCTCCATCTCGCCGATCTTGGAGAGGGAGGACTCGAGCTGGTCGCGGCAGTCGCACCGGAGCGAGCCGAGGGCGTCGCCGGTGAGGCACTCGCTGTGAAGCCGGGTGGGCACGTCGGCGTGGCCGCGCACCTCGCCCTTGATGATGGCGATGTGGTCCTTCGCGTCGCGGTTGTTCCAGAACGCCGCGATGCGGAAGTCGCCGAAGCGCGTGGGCAACTTCGCCACGCCCACCAGCCGAACGCACACGTGGTCCGCGCCGAGGCCGGCGCACTCGTGATCGCGGTCGCGATCAACGAGCTCTTCGAGGTCACTCACGAGACTCCTCCTGCGGCGATCCGCCGCGCGAGCTGGCGCCCCGACCGGAACGCGGCTTCAGCGCCGCCCGCGGGGTCGAACGCCTCACCGGCCAGTCCTATCCGGGCGCCGCCGGGGAGCGCCACGAGATAGGGCGCCGCGAGGCCGGTCCCGCGGTCCACGCGGGCGTAGCGCCAGCGATGCGGGATGGTGACGGTGGGGGCCCCCGCCCAGGGGCCGAGCAGGGCGGCGGCCTCGGCCACCAGCTGCCGGACCGCCTCGTCGACGGGGAGGTCGAGGTTCTTGGCGGACCACGCGGGGCGCGCCTGGAGTACGAGCGTCCGCACGCGCGGACGGGCGCGCTTCGCCGAGTCGTGCACCACGAGCTGGAGCGCCCCGGAGGCCGGGTAGAAGATGTCGGCGTCGAGCACGTCGTCCTCGCCGTCGTACCGGGCGATGATGGTCCAACACGGGTGCGTGGCGACGGTTCCGAGGAGCGCGCGCGCGGTGGCGAGGCCGGGCAGCGGCGCGAGGAGCGCGGAGGACTGCTCCGCGGGGAGCGCGAGGACCACGGTGCGCGCGGTGTGCGTCTCGCCCGCCTCGGTGGTCGCGGTGACCTCACCTTCGCCGAGGGTGAGCGCGGTGACACGCGTGCTGGTGCGCACGTCGAGCCCCCGCGCGAGGTGCTTCGCGAAGACGTTCACGCCGTCCACGAACGCAACACGTCGCGACGCGGGGTCGAAGGCCGCGGGGTGGCACGGCGTGCCCCGGCCCTGCACGACGCGCGGCCAGCCGGGGATGCGCGGGGCGTCGACGGCGTCGATCTCCGCGAGCAGCCCGCGGTCGGTGCCGTGGAGGAAGCACAAGCCGTGGTCGACCGGCTGGCCGTCCACGCGGCGCGTGGCGCAGCGCCCGCCCACGCCCCGGCCCTTGTCGAGCACGGTGACGGTCGCGCCGCCGCTCACGAGCGCCCCCGCGCACGCGAGCCCCGCGATCCCCGCACCGAGCACGAGCACGTCCGTCAACCCAACCTCCAGCGCGCCCGAAAGATAGGCACCGCGGCACGCCTCGTCGTGAGAAATCGGGTGACGGCCGAGAAACTTCCGCGGGTCGCGGCCTAGCCAATCTGCCGGATAACCACGTCCAACGCCGACAGTACGGCATCCACCTCGGCGTGTGCATTGGGCCAGCTCGGGGCGAGCCGCAGGTGGTTCTCGGGGGCTGAGGTCACCACTCCGCAGGCGAGCAGGCCCTGCTGCAGCTTCTGCGCGTCCACCCCGGCCGGGGGATCGACCGAAAGGATGCCCGACCGCCCCGCCGCGGCCCGGAGCGACCGGAAGCCCCGCTCGACGAGCGCGGGCTCGATGCCGTCGTGCCATCCCTGGATGTGCCGGTAGATCGCATCTACCCCGAGGGTCTCCAGCAGCTCCGCCGACGCCCCGAGCGCGGCGAAGCCCGCCCCGTTCATCGCCCCGCCCTCGAACACGTAGGCCCGGGCCCGAAACGGGCGGTCGTGCCGGAGCGGGGCCGCGCCGAACAGGAAGCCGACGGGCTCGTCGTGGGAGAGCCACCCGGCGAGCCGCGGCACGAGCGCGGGCCCGCGCGCCGGCGCCACGTACACGAACGCGGCGCCCTCGACACCCATGAGCCACTTGTGGCTCCCGCACGCGAGATAGTCGATGCCCACACCCACGTCGATCGGCACGGCACCCACTGCCTGGATCGCGTCGACGAACAGCTCCGCGTCGTAACGGCGACATAGCGCGGCGATCTCCGCGAGGGGCATCGCGAGGCCCGTCGAGAACTGCACCGCGCTCACCGCGACGAGCCGCGCGCCCTCGCGGAGCGTGGCCTCGAGGCGGGCGAGGCCGTCGCCGGTGGGGGTGCCGGCGAGGCCGAACCCGGCGAGCGGGAGGCGCACGATCGTGAGGTCGAACGTGGCGGCGGCCTGCTGCCACGGGGTGACGTTCGTGGGGAACTCGCCGTCGAAGAGCACGATCCGGTCGCCGGCGCGCCACGCCAGGCCGAAGGCGATGTCGATGACGGCGGTGGTCGTGTTGGCCACGAGCCCGATGTCCTCCGCCCGCGCCCCCACGAGCCGCCCGAGCGCGCCCCGGAGCGCCGTGCGCTGGGCCATCCAGCCGCCGAGGGCATCGACGCCGGCGCGGGCGTAGCTGTCCACGTTCGCGAGCACCGCGGCGCGGACCGGCGCGGAGACGGGGGAGATGGCGCAGTGCGCGAGGTACGCGCGGGCGGCGAGGTCGGGGAACAACGAACGATCGCCGAGTCGAGGCGACATGGGGGCTCCGCAGGGCAAGGCACGCCTATCGCGCCGGTCCGCCCGCCGACCCCGCCCGAGGCGACGGCCCCTCGCCTTCGCCGTCCCGCCGCGCCGCGCCGCGGCCCTCTCCCGTCCGTAGGTTTTCCGGGCGTGCGCGGCACAACCCCGCGCCGGGAGGGCCCCTGACTCTGCTCCTCGTCCTCGCCTGCTCCGACCCCGCCGACACCGGCCCCGGCCCGCGCGGCCGACCGCTCCGCGGGCCCACCACCGTCGCCTCCGGCCATGTGCTCGTGGCCTACCACGCGCTCGACGGCGAGAGCGACGGCGTCGCGATCGTCGACGCCGATCCCGCCTCCCCCCGCTTCGGCGAAGTCCGCGCCCGCTACGCGCTCGGCGTCGGCGCGGCCCCGCGCGAGGTCTTCGTCCAGGGCGACACCGCGTGGGTCACCGCCGAAGGCCCGCTCCCGCTCCTGCGGCTCGGCCTCTCCGCGGGCCTCGACGGCGCGCCGCGCTTCACGGAGGGCATCCCCGTCGACGTGGGGGCCAACCGCGGCGCCGCGGACATCTGGTTCGCGCCCGACGGCGAAGCGGCGGCGGTGACCTTCCAGGGCGGCCACGGCGACGCGCGGGACGGCAGCGTGGCGCGTTTCGACGCGGCCGCCAACGGCGCGCGCACCGCCGAGGTGCGCCACGACGAAGCCGGCGCCCCGCTCCTCTGGCCCCACGGCATCGCCGGCGACGCCCGCCGCGGCCAGCTCCTCGTCACCACCTTCGAGGCCCCGCCGCCGTACGCCGGCGTCGGCGACACCGTCACCTCTCTCGACCCGCGCTCCCTCGCGCCGCTCCAACACTGGGCCTTCGAGGCCGGCTCCGCCCCCGTCGACATCGTCCTCCCGGGCGGCGCCCTGCCCCCCTACGCCCTGGTCGCCACGCTCTACGGCGGCGATATCTGGGCCGCCCCCTTCGAGCCCGCCCGGGGCACCTACGGCGCGTTCACCCTGGCCGTCGCGGGTGACGACGCCGGCGTCGCCCTTCCGCGCGGCCTCCGCGTCCACGCCGCGCACGACGGCGAGCTGGAGCTTTATGTCCCCTACGCCGATCCCGGGGTGGTGCACGTCTACGGCCTCGACTCCCTCCCCGATCTCCCGCTCCGCCGCACCCTCCCCGCCGCGCCCGGGGCCCACCACCTCACCTTCCTTCGCGCCGACGGCCGGCCCCTCGCCGTGGTCCAGAGCGACGGCGTCGCCCTCGACGGCGCCGACGCCGGCACCCTCACCGTGCTCGACGTCGCCTCCGGCGAGGTGCTCGCCACCCTCGATCTCCCGGCCACTGAAGGCATCGTCCCCGTCTCCGTCACCGCTGCTTTCGACGCACCGCAACCCCTCCGCCCCTGACGCGCCGCTCCCCGGCCCGCGTTCTCGCGCGCGTGTCGCCCGTGCGGGCCCCCGTGCGAGGGCGCGCGAACGCCGAGGTTCCCGGCGGCGACAGCATGAACTTCCGAAACGGCTTGTCGTTGTTCGTTCCGGGGGCCATGCTGAGCCCATGGGTATGCTTCTGCTCCTCCTCGGCTGTACCAAGCAGGTGTCCTGGCAAGTCCAGCCGACCGCGTCCTACGCGCTCCCCTCGTTCGAGGTGAGCGTCGTCGCGGGCGAACGCGGGTGCAAACGGGTGGCGGACGAGCTGGCCAGCACCCTCTCGGCCCGGCCCGGGGTGCGGGTGCGTCCCGACGCGCCCGTGCGGCTCGAGGTCGTCAAGTGTGACGGCGACGTCGACACCCACGTCGAGCTTGAGTCCGTCTACCCCGGCCTGGTCTACAGTACGGCGGTCTACTCCGAGCAGCGCCGCTACGAGATGCGCGGGTGGGCCAACGCCGAGCTCGTCGTCGCGAGCGAGGGCGCGCCCACCGTGCGCCTCACGGGCGGCGCCGAGCGTCGCGAGCGCAGCCCGTGGACAAACAGCGCCGACCTCGAAATCCCGCGCGCGCTCTCCATCCTCGACGATGTCCGCCGCGACCTCGCGTACGACCTCGCCGATCAGGTGGCTCCCCTCCCCGCCACCATCCGCCGCACCCTCTACGCCGACCCCGAGCCCGGCACCGCGCGCCAGCTTCACAACCAGGCGGTCGACGCCGAGCGCGACGGCGACCTCTCGAAGGCCCTCCAGCTCGCCCGGGAGGCGTACGGCGCCAACCCCACGGCGGCGTCGATGCGGTACATCGAGCAGCTTCAGGACCACGCCCGTCGCGTCGGCTACGCCCTCGTCGATCCCGACACGATCCCGTCGCGGTAGCCCCGGTACACGTCGGCGGCCCGGTTAAGCGTGCCCGCATGCGTGTCCTCGCCCTTTGCGGCTCCCTTCGCCCCTCCTCCTCCACCCGCAGCGCACTCGCCGTGGCGCTCGACGCCGCGCGTGACGCCGGCGCCGACACGGGTTGGGTCGACATCTCCGGCCTCCCCTGGTGCGACGGCCGCCCGGTCGAAGCCTACGGCCCCGAAGTCGCGGCGTTCCGCGCGGCGGTTTCCGGCGCCGACGCCCTGCTCGTCGGGTCGCCGGAGTACCACGGCAGCTTCACCGGCGTGCTCAAGAACGCCATCGACCTCTGCGGTCCCGAGGATCTCCGCGGGAAGTTGTTCGGCCTCGTGGCCACCGCCCGCGGCGACGCCGGCGCCATGAACACGCTCAACCACCTGCGGCAGGTGTCGCGCTGGGTCGGCGCCTGGGTGCTCCCCGCGCAGGTCAGCGTGCCGCGCGCGGCCGAGGCCTTCGGGGCCGACGGCGCCGCGATTCGCGAGGGTGTCGGCGAAGAACTGGGACGGCTCGGCACGGAGCTCGTGCGGTACGGGCGCCTCCTCGCGGCGGACCCGGGGTCTATCGAGGTTCGGTAGGCGGAGAGCGAGCAGGGGGCACCCGCGGGGGCGGTGCGGAGGCGGCGTGCCCGGGCGGCGCGTCGGCGGCTCCGGTGCCCCGGCGTGGAAGGCACCGGCGCTCAATCCCCGAACGACACCCCAACCGCCCGCGCGGCGTGCACCAGCGGGTCGTCGAGCGAAACCTCGCGGTTCACGCGCGCGCTCTCGAGCGGCACGCCGTCCACGATACCGTCGCGGAGCGTGACCAGCTCGTTCCAGCGGTCGGCCTCCACGAGGTCTACCGCGCACACCCCGAAGCGGGTGGCGAGCACGCGATCGAAGGGGTCCGGCCCGCCGCCGCGCTGAAGGTGCCCGAGCACGATTACGCGGGTGTCCGTGCCCGGGAGGAGCCGCGCCACGGCGTCCGCCACGTACGACGCCGCTTTTCCCGACCCGAGCACCTTCCCGTCCACCCGCGCGCCCTCGGCCACCGCGATGAGACTGAAGTTGCGCCCGATCGCCCGGCGCTCTTCGATCTTGCGGATGATGCCCTCCGGCGACCACGGAATCTCGGGCAGCACGATCACGTCGGCGCCGCCGGCCACCCCGCCGTGCAGCGCGATCCAGCCCGCGTCGCGGCCCATCACCTCGAGCACGATCACGCGGTCGTGCGACTCCGCGGTCGAGTGCAGGCGGTCCAGCGCGTCGGTGACGCAGTCCACGGCGGACTGGAAGCCGAACGTGAGGTCCGTCGCGCCGAGGTCGTTGTCGATGGTCTTCGGCACGCCCACCGCGCGCACGCCGTGGCGGGCGGCGAGATCCATCACGATGCGCTGGGTGCCGTCGCCGCCGAGCACAATCAGGCCCTCCAGGCCCAGGCGCGCCATCGCCACCGCGATCTCGCCCGAGCGATCCGACTCCGTGCCGGCCTGGCCCGGGTAGTGGAAAGGGTCGCCGCGGTTGGTGGTGCCGAGGATTGTCCCGCCGCGCTGGAGCAGGCCCTTGCAGGCCACCGGCGTGAGGTCGTACACCCGGTAGGGGTCGGCCAGGAGCCCGTTGAACGAGTCCTCGATGCCGACAAGGCGCCACCCCTTCTTGCCCACGCCGTATTTGATGACGGCGCGAATCACCGCGTTCAGGCCGGGCGCGTCGCCGCCGCCCGTGAGGATGCCGATGTTGCGCCCCATGAAGCCTCCGGTGCCCTGGCTCTAGCCCGGCGGCCCCGGTTTCGGTACGTCCGCTCGCCGAACGCGCGCGCCCCGATCGCGGCCGCGCGCGCACGGCGATACCGTTTCGCCGGGAGAGACGCGTGAGCAGCGGGCTCGTGTGGCGGGGTGCCTGGGGCGAAGGCGTGGCGGCGGCCGCGGAGGGCCCCCTCGTGCTCTTCGCGAGCTGGGCCCGCGGCGAGCCCGAACGTGGGCGCTATGACGACGCCGAGCTCGCCTCCTGGCGCAAGGCCGCGGTCGCCGCGCGGCGCCGGAGCGTGCCGGTGTGGGTGGTCGTGCACGCCGGCGCGCTCCCCGACTGGCAAATCGCGCGGGAGGGCTGGCTCGACCCCGACGCCCTCGCCAACTGGGGCTGCTGGGTGGACCGCCTCGGGCGCGCGCTCCTCGAAGCGGTGGATGGCTGGGTGGCCCTGTGGGACCCCATCGCCGAGGCCTCCTGGTACGAGGGCGACGCCCGCCGCGTGGGCCGCGTGCTCCTCGACGCCCAGGCCGCCGCCTACCTCCAGCTCCACCGCGGCGCGGGCGCGGGCGGCACGCCCGTCGGGGCGGCCGTCTCCGTCGAGCCGCCCGGCGCGCGCGGCGTCCGCGGCCGCGTGCTCACCCGCGCCCACCGCTGGGCCACCGAGGCCTGGGTACGCGCCGCGAGCACCGGCAGGCTGGAGCCCCCGTTCGCGCTCACCGGCGAGCTCCCGAACGGCACCAGCGCGCTCGATGTCGTCGTGGTCATGGGCACTGGAGACGCTACCGCGCTCACGACGGGCAGACGCGTGATTGTCATCGGCGAGGCGGCGGTGGGCGGGGCCGATGTCCTCGCCCGCATCGCCGCGGGGTAGCGGCGCGGGGTAGCGGCGCGGGCACGGTTCGACAGCTCCTTCACCGCCGCCCCTGACGGCCGCGGGCCCCGCGGCTACTATGCCGCCGCCCATGCGCCCCCATCTCCTCCCTTGGCTCCTGCTCGCCGCCTGCACATCCCCCGATGACGGCGGCGCCTCCGACGACGACTCCGCGCGGCCCGCCGACACCGCCGGAGACGACGACACCGACAACGCCGACGACACCGCGTCGGGCGATCCGTGCGCCTCGCTCCCGCCGGGCGTCCACACCGACAGCGACGACGCCGGCTTCCTGTTCACGGACGGCGCCGTCACGCCCACCGTGTTCGCGTTCTGTGTCGGGCTGGACGACGCCGCGCTCGCCGGGCTCGCGGTCGACCCCGAGACGTACACCGAAGCCACGCTCACGTTCGGCGGCGAGACGTGGACCGTCGGCCTCCGCCTCAAGGGGTCGCCGTCGGGCTCGTTCCGCACGCTCGACGAGAAGGCCTCCTTCAAAATCAAGATGCACGAGTACGACCCCGACCAGCGCCTCTACGGCCGCAAGCGGCTCACGCTGAACTGCATGATTCAGGACGGCTCGATGCTCTCGGAGCACGCCTCCTACTTCCTGTTCGGAGCCGCGGGCATCCCCGCCCCCCGCCACGGCTACGCCAACGTCTACGTCAACGGCACGTTGTACGGCCTCTACGGTGTCGTGGAGACCATGGACGAAGAGTTCCTGAACCGGGCCTTCCCCGACGCGCCCGACGGCAACCTCTACGAGGGCGGTTACGGCGGCGACCTCTACTCCGGTCGCGAAGACAACTTCACGGTCCAGGAGACCACGGGCGAGACGGAGGACACCTCCGACCTCACCGCGCTCATCGACGCCGTCGAGGACGCCTCGGTCAACGGCGACGCCCTCGGCGTGCTCGACGCCTGGTTCGAGCGCGACGCGGTGCTCACCATGTGGGCCGTGGAGCTCGTCACGGGCGACGCCGACGCCTACACCACCCGCGCCAACAACTTCCTCCTCTACCACCCCACCTCGGACGCGCCCTGGGTGATGATCCCGTGGGGCCCCGACCAGGCGTTCTGGCGCTACGGAAGCGCCACTCCGGTCGATGTCACCGGCGAGCTCGACGGCCGGCTCGCGGCGTTGTGCCGCGCCCAGCCGGCGTGCTCCATCGCGCTCGACGACGCCATCGTCGACGTGCTCGCCGTGTGGGAGCGCGAGGATCTCCGCGCCTACACGGCGACCACCGCGGCCGGCATCGCGGACGACTGCTTCGCCGACCCGCGGAGCTCCTGGGGCTCCTACGGCTGCCTCACCGCCCAGGAAGAGACCCTCGCTTGGATCGAGGCCCGCCCCGAGGTAGTGCGGGCACAGGTGGCGGGAGAGTAGGCGGCGGGCCGGCAGGCCGGCGTGTGGCACCGCACGTCGCTGGTGGGGGCGGCATGCGCGGACGCTTCGCGCCTACCAATCGTGCGCGCCGCAGCGCGCCGCGTAGTCCTCCGGGCAGGCCTCCGTCAACAGCCACGCATCCGCCGCCGCGGTCACGGCGTCCCGCTGACCTTCGGGCACACGGGCCTCCAGCGCCGCGACCATGTCCTCCATGCGCGCTGCATCGCCCACGTGGGCGGCGTACATGTCCGCGATCGCCGCGTCGACGACGTCCGCGCCCACCTCGTCGGCCACCTCCTCGTAGAAGCACGCGCCCTTCATGTAGGTTGCCAGCGACCAGATGTCGTCCGTCGAGATGTCGATCGCGTTGCAGGTGTCGGCGGGCCAGACGATGGGGTTGAGATCCGCGCCGCGGCAGATGGGCTCGAGGAAATAATCCACGTAGTAGACCCAGAGATCGCCGGCGCCGGTCTCTTCCGCCGCGCGGGCGGCCATGTAGGTGACGGTCCCCTCCGAGAGCACGAAGTCTTCCCAGCACGCCAGCCGCACCGCGTCGCCGAACCAACCGTGCGCGGCTTCGTGCAGGTGCACCTCCTCTGTCCCCATGTCGAACGTGGCGATGTGGGAGTAGGGATGGTGTTCCATTCCGCCCCAGCTGTCCGCACCCCAATCGACCTCGACGGAGCCCGATTCGGGCCCGAAGTGATACGGACCGTAGGTCTGCTCGAAGAAGTCGAACCCCTCCCGCAGGTGCTCCGTGCCCGCCTCGGCGATGGCCTTGCGGCCGGCCACGTCGAAGTACCAGGCCTTGAGTCGGGTCCCCGCGCGGGTCACGCCGAGATCGAGCTCGGCGTAGTCGCCGACCGCGAGGCCCGGCATGTACGACGGGCCGTCCCCGTAGGTGGACGCCGCGTACACGACGTCGAGAGACGGGTCTTGACCAGTCACCGCGAGCGTGAACGTCACGCCGTCCACGGGCGAGGGATCGCAGGGAAACAGATTTCCACAGCGGTCGGGCCAAACGAAGCTGACCCCGAGCCCGGGCATCCAGCCGTCGAAGGTTCGCGGGGTACGCTCCGGAAATGTGTACTCCACCGCGATCGTGGCCGACGCGGAGGCGGCCGGGACGGGGACGCGCAGCAGACCGTCACGCACGTCGGCCTCGACCTCCACGCCATCCCGGGTGACGGCGATCACGGTCAGCCCGGTCACGTCGAGCGCCACTTCGCTCGCGTCGGCGGCGGGCCGCACGACGAGTGTGGCGCGCCCGGTCCTGGTCCCCACGTCCAGAGCGAGATCGGTCGTGACGATGTCCTGACGCGCCGGACGGTCGGGGGGAGAGGCGGGGGGAGAGGCGGTGGGGGAGTCGTTCTCCGAACCGGCCTCGCAGGCGACGAGGAGCGCGGCGGCCGCGAACCGAAGGACGCGGGCGGGCGTGAGTGGCAGCATGCCGCAGACTACCACGCCCTACGCGGGTCCCGGTTGGTCCGGCGCGCGGGCGCGCACGCCGCGCGTGCCCGTGAACGTCGACGGGCGAGGGCCAACGGGTGCGTCCGGACAGCCGCCACCGGGGAGGTCAGCCGCCCGCACGTGTTTATCCGTAGGGCACATGCCCGAACCCAAGCTCCTCGACCGCATCCGGATGCGCGAACGTTTTCACGCCGTGCGCGCGGCGACCGAGGCGCTGGCGGCGCCGCTCTCCGCGGAGGACCAGCAGCTCCAGTCCATGCCGGCCTGCAGCCCCACGAAGTGGCACCGCGCCCACACCACCTGGTTCTGGGAAGCGTTCGTGCTCGCGCCGCGCGGGGTGCCGCCGGTGCACGCCGGCTACGGGCGGCTGTTCAACTCCTACTACGAGGCCCTCGGCCCGCGGCACCCCCGGCCCGCGCGCGGGCTCCTCTCGCGGCCCACCGCGGCCGAGGTGGGGGTGTGGCGGGAGGTCGTGGACGCCCGCGTGGACACGCTCCTCACGACGCTGGACGCGCCCGACCTCGCCGCGCTCGCGCCGCTCCTCGCGCTCGGGCTCGCACACGAGGAGCAGCACCAGGAGCTGCTCCTCACCGACATCCTCCACGCCCTCGCCCAGAGCCCGCTCCAGCCGGCGTACCGCGGCGAGAGCGAGCGCCCGGTGCACGAGGGGGCACCGCTCGACTGGGTGACCTTCGCGGAGGGGCCCGCCTCCATCGGGGCGGACACGGGCACCTTCGCGTTCGACAACGAGGGGCCGCGACACCGGGTGTGGCTCGCGCCGTACGCGCTCGCGACGCGCCTGGTGACCGTGGGCGAGGCGCGTGCATTCGTGGACGAGGGCG
>CAXNIN010000098.1:0-12424 GCA_964202365.1 Myxococcota bacterium
GGGGGGGGGCCCCCCCCCCGCCCCAAGATGGTGACCGTACCGAAGGAGGTGACCGTGCCCGCACTCTCGCGCAGCCTCTCCCCCCGCGCCGGCCTCTTCTTCCTGGCCGCCCTCGCCGCGTGCGAGACGCGCGTGAACCCGCCGAAGCCCGACGAAGACACCGGGGCACCCGCGGCGCTGCGCCTCGACAGCGTGTCGCCGACCTCCGGCCCGGCGTCGGGAGGCACGTCCGTTACGCTGCGCGGGGCCGGCTTCTCCGAGGCGAGCACGGCGCGGGTGGGCGACGATCCCTGTGCTTCCCTGACGTTCCTCGCGGAGACCGAGCTGGTGTGCGTCACGCCGCCGGGGCCCGCGGGGAGCACCCTGATTGTTGTCGAAGTCGGCGAAGAGGCGGCCTCCGCGGCGTACACGCGCCTGCCCGACGGCGACACCGGCGACCCCGACACCGGCGACCCCGGCGACACCGCGGACACCTCTGACACGTCCGCCCCCGACGACACCGGCACGCCCGGCGACACCGCGGACTCGGGCGACACCGCGGACTCGGCCGACACGTCCGACCCCGGCGACACCGCGGTGCCCGTTGTTTCCGTCGATTACTGCCACATCCAGTATCCCTGCGAACAGTCCGCGGCGGCGGGCGTCGCCACCGACGCGGTGTACGGCTGGGTGTACCAGGCGGGCGTGACGGAGGGCCCCGGCGTGGGGGTGGGCGTCACGCTGGAGGTGGGCTGGGGCGCGGACGGGTCCGACCCGGCCACCGGCTGGACCTGGACGACCATGCGCTACAACCTCGACAAGGACGGCCTCGTCCCAGGGGATCTCGCGAACGACGAGTGGTTCGGGGCGTTCACCGCGCCGACTGTGCCGGGCGCCTACGACTTCGCCGTGCGCGCCTCCGCGGACGGGGGCGCGTCGTGGACGTATTGTGACGGCGGCGGCGGAACCTGCCCGGGCAGCGGCTCGGACGACGGCTACGACGCGGCCGACGCCGGTGCGCTCACCGTACGGTGACCGGACCTACGCGGACTGTTCGGCCAGGAGGCGCTTGAGCTCGCCGGACTTCCGGAGCGCGTCGAGGTCGGACGCGCCGCCCACGAGCGCGCCGTTGATGAAGACCATCGGGAACGTGGGCCAGCCCGCCCAGATCTTGATGGCGAGGCGGCGGCGCCAGCCGGTGATGTAGTTGCCGAACTCGAGGTAGGTGTACCCGATGTCCTCGGCCTGCAGCGTGCGCCGCGCGTGCTTCACCGGCACGTTCCAGGCCATCCCGAGCACGACCACCTTGTCGCGACCGACCGCCCGGGCGATCTCCACCACGTCGGGGGCGTACATGCGCTCACGGGCGGCGGAGACGGCGGGGTGAACGTGTTCGCGCGAGGTCATGGGCGCTGTCCGGGGAGTTAGGAGGGGTCATGGCATCGAAGCTTTCGCGCATCGCGCAGCTCGGAGCGCTGACGACCCGTGTGTCGGGCTCGTATCTCGGGCAGAGGGTGGCGGGCATCTTCCAGGACGAGGAAGGGCGGCGCGCCGCGCTCGATCGCACGCACAACGCCAACGCGGAGCGCATCGCGGCGAACCTCGGCCAGCTCAAGGGAGCGGCCATGAAGGTGGGCCAGGCGGTGGCGCAGATGGCCGACGGCTTCGGCCTGCCGGACGACGCGCGCTCTGTCCTCGCGAAGCTGCACGACAAGGCCGAGCCCGTGCCTTTCCAGCAGGTGAAGCGGCGCATCGAGTCCGAGCTCAACGGCGGCATCGACACGCTGTTCGCCTCGTTCGACGCCGAGCCTCTCGGCACCGCGTCCCTCGGGCAGGCGCACGCGGCGAAGCTCCCCGACGGCACCGACGTGGTGGTGAAGGTGCTCCACGAGGGCATCGACGCGAGCGTCTCGACCGACCTCGGGGCGCTCCGCAACATGCTCACGGCCGGCCGCGTCCTCCGGCGCCCGAAAGAAGAGCTCGACGCCATCTTCCAGGAGATCGAGGATCGGCTGAAGGAGGAGCTCGACTACCGCCAGGAAGCCGCCAACCTCGAAGAGTTCCGGCGGTTCTTCAAGGGGGACCCCGAGATCACCGTGCCCGCCGTGCACCACGGCTGGTCGACCTCCCGGGTGCTCACGATGGAGCGGCTCCAGGGGCGCCCGCTCCCCGTATTCGCGGCAACGGCCTCGGCCGCCGCAAAGCAGCGCGCGGGCGTCGCGCTCGGTCGCGCGTTCATTCGGTCACAGTACACGCTGCGGGCCATCCACGCGGATCCTCACCCGGGCAACTACCTCTTCACGCCCGACGGACGGGTCGGAATCCTCGACTTCGGGTGCGTCCGGCGCCTCGATCTGGAGTGGATCTCGGCGTACGGCGAGTGCGGGATGGCGGCCCGCAACGACGACCGCGAAGCCCTGATGGACGCCGCGGTGCGCATCCGCGCGCTCACCCGGCGCGGCGACAAGGAAGGCGAGGACACGCTGTGGGAGCTCTGCCGCACCATCGGAATCCCTTTCCGCGGCGGTGAGTTCACGATGGGCGGCCCCGAGGACGACGTGCACGAGCGCATCGCCGCCATCGTGCCGCGCCTCATCTCCAGCCCGGTGCTCCGCTCGCCCCACGAGCTCGTGTTCCTTCACCGCGGGCTCGGCGGCGTCTACCAGATCGCCAAGCAGCTCAAGGCCCGCACCGACTGGGGCGACATCGTCGCGACCGCCATCGACGGCTGCTTCGCGGACAGGGACCGCGCGCGCGCCCTGGCGGCGGCCCCCGCGTAGCGGCTGCCCGAAGTAGCGGTACCGCTCGCGGCCCGCGGCGGTGTCGAACGGGGAGGAGAGGCCACCATGCTGCTCGCCCTCGCGCTCGCCGTCACCCCCGCCGCCCACGCCGCGCCCGAAGTCCACGCGGAGGCGAACGCCCAGTTGCTCCCGACGACCGTGGCGCTCGACCTGCGCGCACGGATGGAGGGCGAGAAGGACGCCTACGTCGGCGTCGTCACGCGCATCGACCCCACCGGCACGTGGGTGGGCCGCGCCGGCGTCGGGTTCGACGCGTTCGGCGCCGGGGAGACCGTCGATCTCAAGCTCGGGCTCTTCCTCGGCGGCACCGGCAACGTGGCCGCGCTCGCGATGTACGGGCGCCCCACCGCCGGGGCCGAGGTGCTCTTCGGGCTCACCTTCGGCCGGGTGTCCGGGCACTACCGCCACGTCGACGGGTTCGCCGGGCCGCTCGAGGACCGCCTCACCGAAGACGAGCTGCGCGTGGGCTTCCGCATCACGGACGCCGTGCGGGTGCACGGCCAGTACCTGATTTACAACCCGGGAGACGCCGTTACGCGCGGCGGCGCGGGAATCGGGGCCGAGTTCGTCTTCTGATCAGGCGTGGGCGCGCTGGTAGAGCCACCGCCGGGACGACGGCGCCACGAGCCAACGCGGGCCCGCGCCCGCCCGCCACGCGACCGGCCCGCGCTCTCCGCGGAGGAGCGCGCCCGCGGCGGTGTACCGACGCACGCGGGCGTGGCTGGCCAGGAGCTGGTCGACGACGACGCGCTGGGAGTCCGCGTCGAGGTCGCGCAGGAGGTCGATCATGTCGAGCCGGGCGCGATCCTGCCGGGACAACCGGGGGATGTCCGGGTGCAGGACCACGACGTTCGCGGGGAGCGCGGCGGTGTACGACATGGTGGCGACCTCTGACCCCACAATGCGCCCGCCCGCGGGCGCAGGGAAGTCAAAAATTTGCGACATCGTCAAAGATCGACGGTCCACACCTGCACCGCGCCGCCCGGCCCGGCGTCCGCCCGCGTCTCGAGCTTGAGCACGCCGCGGGGGCACACGTGGGCGCACATTCCGCAGCCCACGCAGCTCGCGCGCTTGATGTCCTGGTTGCCCATCGCGTACGCCCGCACGTCGATGCCCATCTCGCAGTACGTGCTGCAGTTTCCGCAGCTGATGCACATGTCCTTCTTCACCGTGATGCGGAACCGCCCGAACTTCTGGACGATCCCGAGCATCGCCGCCATCGGGCAGCCGTACCGGCACCACACGCGGGTGCCCATCAGCGGGTAGAGCCCCACGCCGAGCACGCCCGAGAAGAGGGCCCCGATGAAGAATCCGTACGCGCTCGTGGCGTGGTTCGCGGCGACGTGGATCGCGCCGTCTTCGGCGGCGCCCGCAGCCTTCGCGATGGTGAGGCCCGTCGTGACGAGGATCAGCGCGAGCACCGTGTGGACGGACACCTGCTCGAACCGCCACGCCTTGTCGGACTTGTCGGAGAGGTGCCGCCAGGGATCGCCGAAGGTCTCGGCGAGGCCGCCGCACCCGCAGATCCACGAGCAGTAGAAGCGCTTGCCCTTGTAGTAGGCGAGGAGCGGGAACGCGACGAGCGACGCGACGATGAAATAGAGGGCGACGTACACCGGCATCTTCGCGAGCGTGTCGGGGAAGAGCTTGTCGTACGAGAGCGGCCACACGTAGCTGAAGTAGTACTCGGGCCGCCCGAGCACGTTGAGCACGAGCGGGAGCGAGAACGCGAGCACCACCTGCACGGCCACGACCGTGTAGGTGCGGAGCCGGTGGTAGCGGCTGTTTCCGTGCTTTCGGAGCATGAACCAGCCGCCGACCACCATGCCGAGGCTGTAGAGCCCGCCGTACAGGAACCACTTCGACGGGAGGCGAAGCGCGGACGCGATCGGCGAGAGGACGTCGGGGAAGTTCGGGGTGTAGGCCGAGCCCGGCAGGTACAAGAGCAGGTAGAACGCGAACAGCGCCGCGCTGACGAGCCAGGCGAGCGCGTTTCGCGTGCGAATGGGCGAGCGGTACGTGGTGAGCAGGCCGGATTGCACTCAGCCCTCCGTTACGGTAGCGGTGGGGAGCACGCGGAAGGGGGGCATGAACTCTTCGTCGAAGCTCGCCTCGCGCATGTGGTCGAGCACGAACGCGAGCGAACGGCGCTCGTGAATCCAGCGGAGGAACACCGTGTGGTCCCAGCGGCTCCCGAGGGCGTTGAAGCCCACGACGCGGTCGCCCTTGCACACGATGCGCTGCGTCACCGCGGTGCCCGGCACGTGCTGGAACCACGTGCGGAAGCCGGGCGCCACCCACCCCGGGGCGGGGTTCGCCGGGTACGGGATGAAGCCGGCCGTCGTGTACTCGATATCGAAGAACTTCGCGGAGTTGTACCAGGTTCCGCGGCGGTAGGTCACGTCGTCGCCGAGCATCGACCGCGCCGCCGCCCGGCCCTGGTCGCGGGCGGTGTACCAGAGCTGTTCGGGGCGGCGGCTGCCGTCCACCCACGTGACGTTGGCGCAGTCGCCGGCCGCCCAGACGCCGGGCACGCGCGTTCGGAGGGCGTCGTCGACCTCGATGGCGCCGCTGTCCGCGAGGGGGACGGCGTCGCGAAGGAAGGCCGTGTTCGGCACCACGCCGATCGCGGCGACCACGTGGTCCACCTCCAGAGGGGCCCCGCCGACGGTGAGGGTGAAGCGCGCTCCTGGGGCGGGGGGAGGGCCCCCCGCAACGCCCCCCCGAACCATGGCAGACACCGTCTCCCCGAGGCGGACATCGACGCCGTGCGCGCGGATGTGCGTCGCGACGACCGCCGCCTCCGCTTCGTCGAGCGCGACGGGGAAGTACCAGGGCTCGCGGACCAGGAAGTGCACGTGGAGCCCGCGGAGGTGCAGGATCTCCGCCACCTCCACGCCGATGAGCCCGCCCCCGATGACCGCCACGGACTGCCCGGGCTTCGTCTCGCGGTCGAGCTTCTCGAGGTCGGGCAGCGTGACGAAGCGGTGTACGCCCGGGCCTTCGTCCGGGGCGGACGGAAGCGGGCGGCCCACGGACCCGACGGCGAGGAGGAGCGTGTCGTACCGGAGCGGCGGCCCGCTCGCGAGGGTGAGCGTACGCGCCGCGGGGTCGACCGCGGTGACGCGGTCGTGCACGCGCGTGAAGCGGAGGCGCGCGTAGAGCCCCTGGTCGTACGGCTCGGTGTCGCGCAGCGAGAGCTGGCCGCAGAACACGTACATCAGCGCCGTACGCGCGAAGAGATGGGGGTGCTCGGCCGACACGACGGTGATGCGCGCGTCGGCATCGCGCGCGCGGAGCGCGATCGCGGCTTCCATGCCGGCGATGCTGTTCCCGACGATGACGTGGTGCGTGGCCGCCATGCAATCGGGTATCCCGGGGCCCGCGCCGCCGGTGCACCCGAACCGCCGTCGTCACGCACCGCCACCGCCGCCGCCGCGCTGGTCCGGGCGTCCGCGGCCGGCCAGGCGCCCCGCTCCGGCGCCCTCAGCTCTGCGTGAGTCGTCGTAAACGATCGAGTGCGCGCCAGGTGGGAGAGGCCCGCACGGCGTCGAGCTCGTCGCGGAGCGCGTCCCGCTCCCGCGCGAGGGCCTGAACCACCGACGCTTCCCCGGTGACGCCGGCCCGCCGCGGTGCGTCCGCCCAGGCGCGGAGCCCGACGGTGGTGGCGGCGATCCCGTAGCGGTCGCGGAGCGGCGCGCGGTCGGGGGGCGGGCGGGGCTGGAGGAGGGCCGCTGCCAGGGCGACCGGGTCGGCGCGCGGCACCGCGTTGAGCCAGCCACCCGCGTAGAGATCACGGGCGAGCTCACAGGTTGCGGTCGCGACGACGGAGAGGCCCTGGTGCAGGTAGAGCAGGAGCCGGGTGCGGCTGCCGAGCTCGGGCTCGTACCCGGGGCGGTCGAGGACGATCCCGACGGTGCACCGCGCGAGCGCGCCGGACAGCTCGGCGGGGGCGAGCCGGGGGTGGAGGTGGAAGCGGGCGGCGTGGCGCGACGCACGGACGCCCGCCGCGAAGCGCTCCCAGCCGAGGGTGTGGTGGCCCGGGATCGCGCCGCCGAAACACGCGACCTCGACCGGGCCGCGGTCCATGGCGAGGAGCAGGCCGTGCAGCAGGGTTTCGTCGTCGAACCAGGTGTTGAACCCGCCGACGAGCGCTACGCGGATCGGCGCGTTTCCGGACCGCCGGGGGAGCTCGTCCAGGCCTGGGAAACACCACGGAACGGGCGTCACGTGCGCCCATTCGTAGCCGACGGGGGTGCGCGCGGTGCGTCCGAGCACGCCGAGCTGCCCGATGAGGGCGTGGCGGCTCGGGCCCGCGATGGTGGTGAAGGCGTCCGCGCGGAGCAGGGCCGGCACGAAGACGGCGCTCGCCTCGGCGGCGACCACGTCGGAGGCGCCGAAGTCGGCCACCATCTGGGCGTCCGCGAAGGGATCGCCGGGTAGATCCACGCAGAGGGGCTCGTCCGCGACGGCGGCCACCGCGGCGCGCGTGGGCCCGTACGTACCCGCGGTAACGACGGCGTCCGGGCGGAGCGTGCGGAGCGCGTCGGCGATGTCCGTTCCGCGGACATCGAGCACGTGAACGTCGTGTGCGCTGGTGAGCGCGGTGGCAAACTGATGAAGGCGAAGCTGCGCGAACGCGGTGTCAACCTCGCCGGGTCCGGGGAGCGGACCCTCCCCGACGAGCGCGATGCGGCTCACGGGCGTGGCGGCGTCATCCGCCGCTCCGCGCCGCGTCGTGCCACGTGATCACGCCCCACCGGTGCGGGAGCTGCACGAGCCCGTGGTCCTCCACATCCTGCGCGACCTCGAACGAATACAGTTGGTTGTGCCACACGTGCGGGGTGACGTGGCCCTCGTCGAAGATCGCGACGGACACGCGGTAGGAGCCCGCGAGGAGCGGGAGCTTCGGGTAGTGGACGAAGAAGGTGTAGACCCCGTTGTAGGTGCCGTCGAGCACGCCGTCGAAGCGGGTGTTCGGGCCGAAGACGTAGACGCCGTCGTTGCGGAAGAGCGCGACCCCGAAGATGGGGCGCGTGATCGCCTCGGTCGTGCGGAAGGTGACGGCCACGACGAGGCTCTCGCCCGTCCGGAAGCGTTCGCGTTCGTTGCCGGCGCTGTCGAGGAGCTGTACGCGGAGGATGCGGGCTTCCCCGGTGCCGGCGACAACCGGCGTGTCGCCGTCGTTCCTGGACGGGACCTCGCCCGGCTCGGCCTCGTGGAGCGCGCGTGCGCCCGAGACCGCGCACGCGACCTCGAGCATCTCCCGAAGAGACGGATCTTCCTCGGAGACGCGCGAGGCGGGGAGGGCGATCACGCGGTCGACGCCTCCGGGGACAGGGCGGAGCGGCGGCCGGACGGGGGCGTCGGGCGCGGGCGGCGCGACGCGAAGGCGATCGAGCTCGAGGTACCGCTCGACGACCTCGCGGGGCGGGCCGATTACGCGGGGGCGCCCGCGGTCGAGCCAGAGCACCTCGTCGCACAACGAGCGCACGGCGTGCAGATCGTGGGAGACGAGCACGAGCGTGGCGCCGTCCCGAACGGCTTCTTCGATGCGACGCACGCACTTGCGCTGGAAGTACTGGTCGCCGACGGCGAGCACCTCGTCGATGAGCAGGATGTCGGCGTCCGAGTGCATCGCGATGGCGAAGCCGAGGCGCAGGTTCATGCCGGTGGAGTAGGTGCGAACGGGGTAGTCGATGAAGTCCCCGAGCTCCGCGAAGCGTATGATCTCCGGGATGCGGGCCTCGATCTTCTCCGCGTGCATGCCGAGGAGAGAGCAGGTGAGCTGGATGTTCTCGCGGCCGGTGAACGTGTCGTGGAAGCCGACGCCGAGGTCGAGAAGCGTCGCCATGCGGCCATACACGGCGACCGTGCCCTCGCTCGGCTCCGTGATGCCGGCCAGCAGGCGAAGGAGCGTGCTCTTGCCCGCGCCGTTGCTGCCGACCACGCCGAAAGCGCGCCCCCGCCGCACCTGAAACGACAGGCCGCGGAGCGCCCAGTGCTCGACGTGGTGGGTGCGGTTCCCGACGAGCTCGAAGAAGCGGCTGCGGTCGTTCGGGTAGATGTCAAAGCGCTTGCCGAGCCCGTCGACTTCGAGGAGCACGTCACTTTGGGCGGGAGCGGGCGGGTTCGACACGGAGCCTCGAGTGCGTTGAGCGCGGGACATGCTACCCTGTGCGAGCATGTCCGTGGCGCCCTTGCTCTTCGTCGTCCTCGCGGCCTGTCACGACCTCTCGGCGGTGCCCATCCTCGCGGGTGAACACTGCGCGCCCGCGCGTGACGAGGACGTGGCCTGCACGCTCGACGGTGACACCTTTCAGGTCGGCACCTGCGGCGGGGAATCGGTGCGGCTCCTCGGCGTCGCCGCGCCCGAGATCGCGCACAACGAGTCCGAGGTGGACGAGTGCTGGGGCCCGGAAGCCGCCGCGTGGCTCACCGACCGCCTCGCCGGGCAAACCGTGCGGCTCGAGTTCGACGCCGTGTGCACCGACACCTACGAACGAACCCTCGCCTACGCCTGGATTCTCGAGGACGACGGCACCGAAGTGCTGCTCAACGAGGAGATCGTCGCCGAGGGCCAGGCCAGGGTGTACGCCGACTTCGACGACATCCGGCTCCGGGACAAGCTGTACGCCGCGCAGGCCGCCGCCGTGTCGGCCAACAAGGGCCTCTGGGCCGTCTGTGAATAACGCCGCCACGGCCCCATCCCTCCTCCACATGCTCGACGACGTGGCGACGTGGCGGGAACAGGCCGGACGGGAAGCCGAGGCCGCGCTGGCGGCGATCTCCGCCGAAGAGGACGCCGTCGCGCGGGCCGCGCTCGAAGCGGAGCGCCGGAAAAGCGCGCTCGCGGCGATCCGGCGCGAGGAAGAGGAGCGGCTCGCCTCGCTGGACGACGCCGCCCTGCAGCGGAAGCGCACGAGCGTTCGCACCTCCCTGAAGCTCGACCGCGCCTTGCTCGAAGAGCGCGCCGCCGCGCTCCGTCGCGCGCAGGCCGAACGGGACGCGGAGGCTGCGCTCGTGCTCGACCACCCGTCGATGGAGCGGCACCTCCTCGCCTGGCTCGAGGCCCGCGCGGCCGCGGCCGCCGCCCGCGAGACGGACGTCGAGCGTCGGCTCGCGCGCGACGTTCGGCAGGCGCTCGCGCCGTACATCGGCGTGGCGCACGGCCCGCCGCCGTCGATCGGCCTGCCTTGCGCCGGGGTGGGCGTGCTCGTCTCGGCCGATCCGCCCGTGGGCGTGCCCGAGGCGTTCGTGATGGTGCTGCCGGTCCCCGAGGCGGTCTACACGCAGGCGAGCACGCGGGCGGAGGACCTCTGCACGTTGCTCGCCTACCGGCTCGTGGCCGCGCTCTACCGGCTCCTCGGAGAGCTGGACGCCGCCGGGGCGCCGGTCCGCTTCGAGACCGTGCAGGGCAACCTCGCGATTCAGGTGTGGCTCGGCGACCAGCTCGTCCCGGACGACCTCCGCGAGCGCGCCATGGACGCCGTCGCCGCGGCGGTCGACGGCGCGCCCGAGCTCGCCGCGGCCGGCCTTGAGGTCTACGCCGTGTGGCTCACCCCCGACCTCCTCGCGGAGGCGCTCACGTGAGGATCGACCTCGACGTGTTGCGCCCGTGGAGCGTCGGCCGCGTCGCCGCGGCGCTGGAGCTCCACCCGTTCGAGGTCATCCGCGTGCTGGTCGCGGCCGACGCCCTCCCGAGCGACCTTCGCCTGCACCCCGCGGACGTGGCGCGCGTGGTCGACGCCGGCGGGCTCGAGGTGTGGTGGGGCCCCGGGGACGCCGCCTCGCAGCTCCCCGAGGAGCTCATTCCCGTTGTCGCGCGCCGCCTCCTCGAGCGCGGCGTGATCGACCCCGTCTGGACACGCTCGGACAACGTCTTCCGCGGTCTTGGGCCTTCGGGGCAGGCAACCGTGCGACGCGCGCTCAACGGCTGGATACGCTCCGGGGTGATGGGGAGTCGAATGTCGGCACGCGGCCTCGAGCTCACGGTGCGCGCGGGCGCGGTCGAGGAGTTCTCGGCGGTCGCTTCGGGCGCGATGTCCGTGCTCGGCCTGCTCGACGACAGCCCGCTCGGAGACGAACGGTGAGCGATCGGAGCCGATCGAAGCTGTTCGGCCGGCCGAACGATCACCTCCTCGTCGGAGAGGACGACGCGCCGCGCATCCGGATGCCGGCGCCTCCTCCTCCTGCCTTCTCGGCCGAGCGCGAGTCGGCGCAGGACCCGCGCGATTTCGCGTCCGACGAGGAGCCGAGCGCGCCGATCGGCCCGCTGCGCATCTTCGTGGGCCCGCCTTCCCCGCGGCTGACCCCCGCGGCGCCGACCGCCTCGCCCCAAGCTCCCGAGGCGCCTCCGGGCGCGTTCATGATCGACGCTTCGGGCGACATCGCGAACCTCCTCGGAAACCGCGTCCCGGCGCCCCGGGCCCCCGCTCGCGCTTCGCCGTCCGACCCGTTCCGCACCGACAGCTTGGAGCTCCAGAACCTCCGGTCGGGCCCGCCCATCGACGACGACCACCTGCGCACCGAGCTGCCGTTGCTCGACGGGCTGCCCGGCGCGCCCCACCGCCCCGCCCTGCACGACGCCGTGGTCTCGTTGCCCGTGTCGGGCGCGAGCGTGGCGTTGCCCTCGCAGAGCGGTCGCCCGCCGGGCATCCCGACCGCGGCCGCCCGCGCCCGCGAGGCGCGCGCCCGGTGGGAGGCCGAGGAGGAAAACACCCGCGTCGAGACGATGCCGCCACAGATCTACGAGCGGACGCGGGTGGGCGCGGCCGAGCGGGACGCCTTGCGGGTGGGCGAGGCCCGCCGCGGCGACTCCCCCACCTGGGACGACCCGCGATTCGGCCGCCCCGCGAAGCCGCCGCGCCAACAGCGCCGCCCCTTGAGCGCCGTGGAGCGGCGTCGCATCACGCTTTCCGTGGCGGCCCTCTTGCTGCTCGCGCTCGGCGCATACGGGTGGCGCTGGGTGACCCAGCACCCCGACGCCCTCGCGCGGCTCCGGCCCGCGCCTCGTCCCCCCACGACAATCGCCGCCCTGCCCCCGGCCGACCCCGCCGCCGCCCAGGCGGCGCCCGTCGACCCGTCGGCGGCGCCCGCGGCCCCGGACATTGCCGCGGCCTCCGCCGACGCCGTCCCCGTCGCCCCCGACGCCGCGGTTCAGGCTCCTCCCGCCGCGGCGGCCCCCGTCGCGGCGGTGGTTCCCGCGCCCGCCCCCGGGGCCCCCGCCACGCCCCCCGTGACGGGCACCCGCGTCGTTGTCGCCGCCCCGCCTCCGAGCACCACGAACGGCGCGGTCGCCTCCGCCGTCACGGACCGCCGCGGCGGCTATCAGGTGCCCACCGGGCTCCTGCAGGTGGTGTGCAACCGGTCGGCCGTCATCTACGTCGACAACGTGCGCAAGGGCTCCACGAAGGACGGCCGCCCAATCGAGCTCCCCTCCGGCACGCACCGCGTCCGCGTGGTCGCCGGCGGCAGCAGCCGGACGCAGGATGTCCGCGTCGACGCCGGGCAGTTGCGGCTCGTCGAGTTCCGGCTCCGTTAGGAGCCCGTAGCGCATAGCTCCCGTCGCCCGCTGGCCCCCGCTGGACGCGGCCGCGCGTCCTCCTCGGTTACAGGTCTCGACCTGCGCCCTCGTCGGTCGC
>CAXNIN010000099.1:0-12390 GCA_964202365.1 Myxococcota bacterium
GGGCGCGGTCACGGCGCTACGAGGCGGGGACGGGCGCGGCTTCGGGGATGGTCGTCGGCGCGGCCATCGGGATGGCCGCCCGGGTCGGCTTCACCACCGCGGGCTCGGCCGCGGGCACGACGGCCGGCGCCGCGACGGCCGGGGCGGCCGGGAGCGCGGCGGCGTCGATGTCCTGCATCGCGTCGGCCAGGGTGCGGACCTTCTCGTGGCGCATGGCGCACGCGAGGGCGGACGTGGGGGCGAAGGCGGCGAGGCCGAGGGCGGCGAGGAGGAGGAAACGCATGAGACTCTCCGTGAGCACCCGGACAACGGCGGGTCGGTCCGCCGCTTACACGCGCGCCCAGAATATTCCGACCGCGCGCAGGGCCCGCGGTTCCGGGCAATTCGCCACCCCTGGCGCCCCCGTCGGAGGCTACGTTTCGGCCCACGTCCCGGAGCCCCGATGGTCCTGTTCCTCGCCCTCGCCTGCGCGCCCGCGGAGGAGCCGTACCCCTTCGACCAGATCCGCGACACCGACGACACCGACACCGGCGAAGACACCGACACGGACGACACCGACGAACCCGACGACACCGCCGACACTGGCGGCGACGACGTCACCCCCTTCACCGTCGTGTTCACCGGCACCGCCGTCACCCTCTCGGGCACCCCCCTCGGGTTCGACGACAGCGTCCGCGACACGCCCATCTCCGGCTCCTTCACGTGGAACGTGGCGCGCCGCGACCTGGAAGAGGACAACGCCGACGTCGGCATCTACGACCACATCGGCGACGGCGCCGCGCGCATCGTGGTGGGCGGGCGCACCGTGGAGGGGAGCGGCTCGCCGCGGCTCGAGGTCGAGAACTTCGACGGCGCGGACACCTTCCGCTACGTCGACGGCGCGAGCGTCGGCGGAGACCGCTTCCGCCAGATGACGATCGACGGCGAAGGTGACGCCGCGCTCGGCCTCTGGACCGCGTTCACGGACAGCACCGGCGCCGCGCTCGCGAGCGACGCCGTGCTCACGACGTGGCCCTTCCCGGAGATTACGTCGCTGCCGCACACGTTCGCCCTCGAAGACGCGGGCGGGACGCTGCTCCTTCAGCTCACGACGATCGGCCCGGAGTAGGGCGTCCGCGGCGCGCGGCCCCGACCGCGAGCAGGAGCCCCGCGAGCCCGAGCCCCGCCCCGGCGTCGCCGCCGGTGGCGCAGCCGCATGCGACGGGCTCCTCGTCCTCGTCCTCGTTCTTCTTCGGGCCGTCGATCGTGTCGTCCGTGTCGTCGGTGTCGTCGGCTCCGGGCGCGGGGGCGGCCGCCGCGGACCACGTGTAGGTGGCGCCGCGCTCGCCGATCTCCCCGAAGGGCACCACGGCCACGTACACGTCGGTGACGGCCGGGTCGGCGGCGAAGGTGACGGACGCCGCGCCGGCGGCGTCGGCTTCCACCCAGCCGTGGGTGACCGCGCCGCCCGCGCCCACCTCCGCCACGGTCACCATCCACGCGGTCGGCACGCCCTCGACGTCGGGCACACCGTTGAAGTCGAACGTTACGCCATGGTCCGTATCCATCTGGAAGTGCAGAAAGTTTTGCCCGCGCTCATGGGGCGCGCCGCGGCCGTCCACGCCGCCGTCGACGGGGAGCGCGTTCACGTGGGTCCACGGGTCGAGCTCGAAGTAGCCGAGGGCCTCGAGCCACTCGGCGCGCTCCGCCACGTCGAACGCGGCCACACGCGAGCTGTAGCCGGCCACCACCTCGGCGAACGTGGCGCCCGTGGCGGTCTCGACGGCGTCGCGCACGTTCGTGTCCGCCGTGGCGGCGTCCCACACGGCGCGGGGCGTTCCGGCGTCGAACGCCTCCTCGAGGTGCACGTTGAACGCGAAGTGGCCGTACTGCACGGCGCCCTCCATCGAGTCGAGCGCGCGCCAGGGGGTGTCCAGGTAGGCCCAGAGGCTCCAGATGTAGGTGTTGGCGTCGTCGTAGAGCCCGTCCTGCACCCACTCCGCGGTGGACTCCCAGTACCACCAGTCCTGCTCGTCCCAGAAGACGTTGTAGGCGAACTGCGAGGCGTGGTTGAACTCGTGGGCGACCAGCGTGTTCGTCCAGTCGTCGCCGTACGCCAGCCACCCCGTGTTCAGCACGATGTACGGCACGCCGCCGGCCTCGGTGACATCGGCGTAGCCGCCGGTGTCGCCCCAGGATTCGTCGAACGCGGCGAGCAGCACGGTGATGCGGCACGCGTCGGTCTGGTCGGGCGCGCGCCAGCCCTGCTCGTCGATCTCCGTCCGCCACGAATTCTCGAGCGCTTCCGTGTACGTAGCGAGCGCTTCCTCGGTGACGTCCGCGTTGTCGGGGCGCCACGCCACCAGGAAGTGCTCCGTTTCCAGCGTCTCCGAGAACGCGCCGGGGAGCCCCTGATCGCGGGCGAGGAGGCCGGGCTCCGTGCAGGTGACGCGGCCCTCGGCGGCGGCCACGCGCGGCGGCGCCTCGGGGAGCGGGTGGGCGGCGCTCTCCGCGAGACGGAGGGGGGTGAGGCAGAGGAGCCCGATCGGGTGCATGCGCGCAGGATACGCCGCGCGGGGCCGTTCGGCGCGCCGCGCGGCGCCGACACCTGACCGGCTTGTCACGGTTCGTCGTGGCCGCGGCGCCCCGATCCCGCGGAAACGCAGGCGCCATCGAGCTGGCACGCGGGTTGCTCTGCTCCTGGTCGGAGCGACCCCCATGCTGCTTTCCCTCGCCCTCGCGCTCGCCACCGACGCCCACGCGTTCTGCGGCACCTTCGTCGGCGCCCCCGGCGCCTCGCTCACCAACGCGTCGAGCCAGGTGGTGCTCGCCCGCCAGGCGGGGAACACCACGCTCACGCTCGCGGTCGACTACACCGGCGACGCCTCCGACTTCGCCATCGTCCTCCCCGTGCCCGACGTGCTCGGGCCAGAGGACGTGAAGGCCGGCGACGCCGAGCTCATCACCTGGATCGAGGCCTACGGCACCCCGCGCGCCGTGGCCTACACCTGCGACACCCTCTTCGATCTCCAGCACACCGGCATGGGCTGCGGCTCCACGCTCGGGTGCGCCGACCAGTCCGTCGCCGGCGGTTTCTCCCGCATGGGGGTGAGCGACTACGCCGACGACAGCGTCGTCGTCGAGCGGGAGTTCACCGTCGGCGTGTACGACATCGTCGTGCTCTCCGCCGAGGAGTCCTCCGACCTCTTCACGTGGCTCCGCAACAACGGGTACGAGCTTCCGCGCGGTGGCGACGACATCCTCCAGGAATACATCGACGCCGGGGTCTACTTCCTCGCCGCGCGCGTCTCGCTCGACGCCCCCGCCTCCGGCAACGTGTGGCTCCCGCCGCTCCAGCTCCGGTTTCCGGAAGAAGCGCCCGGGCTCCCCATCCGCATCGGCACCATCAACGCCGACGGCCCACAGGAGGTGCTCATCCACGCGCTCACCGACGTGAGCTACGGCGGCGAGATGGGCATCGCCAACTACCCCGAGGTGAAGGTCGACAACGAGTGCATGTGGCTCGGAGACGACGGCGCCGACATGGCCACCTGGTACGCCGCCGAGGTGGACGCCGCCGTGAACGAGGCCGGCGGCGCCGGCTGGATCAAGGAATACAGCGCCGATCTCGTGCCCGTCGCGGGCACCGGCTACCACTGCGACCCCTGCACCGCCGAGCCCGCCATCCCCGGCGGCACCTTCGCCCCGCTCGGGTTCGACGGCTACGCCGCGCACCTCACCCGCATCCGCATGCGCTACACCGCCGAGACCGCCGTCTCCGACCTCGCCCTCTACGAGTCGGGCATCCTCGGCGCGGCGTCCCAGCTCCGCTACGTCACGTACCAGCCCGAGCTCGAATTCGCGTTCCCCGTGTGCAACGAGGGGTGGGTCGACAACCCGGGCGAGTGCCCCGGCTCGTACGTGGCCGGCTGCACCGCGCCCGTGCCCATGAGCGGCCTCGGCGTGCTCGTCGCGCTGCTCGCCCTGCGCCGTCGGAGCGCCTGATGGATGCCGACGTCTCCATCGAGTACGCGCCGCTCGCCACCGCGCCGTTCGTCGTCAACGAGGCCGCGCCCATCGCCGCGCCCATCGCCGCCGCGCTCGTGGTCGACCTCGGAATCTGGGACGTTCCCTCTGGGAAGATGGGCATCACGGGCGCGGTGCGCGGCTGGACCGCCCGCTGGGACCGCACGCTCGACCTCGACGTGCGCGTGTGGAGCGCCGAGCTCGATCTCTTCGTCCGGGCGCCGACCTCCGAGGGGTTCGTCTCGTCGTGGGCGGGGGCGGGCGTCGGGCTCCGGCTCGGCCTCCTCGACACGGTGTGGTGGGACGATGTTGGCACCGCCGGCGTGGGCGGCTGGGGCGGCTTCGGCGTCGTCCTGGGCGACGGGCCCGTGTGCGCCACGCTCTCGGGGCGCGCGAGCCTCTCGCTCGACCTCGACCGGTGGGACGGCACCGTCGCGGCGTCAAACGAGACCACCACGTGGTCCTACTGGCCGGGGAGCGCGCGGGTGTCGGTGCTCGCCGGAGTGGCGTTTCGGTAGGGGAGAGGCGGGAAGTTCGGCGGGCGCCGGCCTCCCGGAGGCCGGGGGGCGTCGCGAGCCAGGGCGACCGTCAGTCGCCCGCCTTCACCTGGTTGTGCGCCTGGATGGCCGAGAGGATGTGGCACACCCACCCGAGGCACCCGCCGGTGCCGATCCAAAAGCCCGGCGTGATTGCGAGCCAGACGATGCCCCAGCCCCAACGTCCGGCGTAGAACTGCCCGAAGCCGGGCACCACCAACGACAACACCGCGCCGATCCCTGGGTCCTTCGCCTTCGCCATCCGCATGTCTCCCGAAACGAGCAACATAGACGCTCGGGGGGACATCGGCATTCGGCCGCCGGCGCTCGCGCCGAGCCCTCGCCCTGGCTCGCGACGCCCCCCGGCCTCCGGGAGGCCCGCGCTCGCTCTCCCGCCGCTACCCCCCGAGCCGCTTCTGGGCCCGCGACCTGCGCATCTTCATGATGGCGTCGAAGAGCCGCATGTAGGCGGGGGTGGCGCTCGCCTCGGACTTCGGTTGGTAGGTGTCGCACACGTACGGCACGTACATGCTGCGGCGGAGGCTGGCCCAGCCGGTTGCCGGGGAGCCCTCGACGCGGTGCCACATGCGGCCGTCGTGCACGGTGAGGTCGCCGGGCCAGGTTTCGACGGCGATCTCGCGGCGATCGGGGGTCTGGGTGACGAAGTGGATCTTCGAGAAGAGCGTGGACCACACGCCCTGGGTGTGGGTGCCCGGGAGCAGGCGGAGGCCGCCGTCGGCGGGGCGGATGCGGTCGAAGTGGAACCCGACGTTCAGCATCGGACCAGGCATCTTCCAGTTGTAGAACACGTCGCGGAGCGCGTCGGTGTGCCACGCGAGGTTGGGCCGGAGGCTCCCCTCGGACCGAACGTACCGATTGAAGACGACGCCGTCCTTCTCCTCGTCGCCGATGCGGGCGTCGTCGCCGATGAGCTTGCGCACGGGCTCGAAGCGCGGGTCGCGCACGAACCGCGCGAGCCAGGGGCTGTACACCGAGGAAAAGCCCATGCGGAAGAGGAAGTCCTTGCCGTCGGGGTCGAGGCCGAACCACACGGGAACGCCGTACACCTTGGTCTTCCCGGCGGCGAGGAGCTCGGCCTCCACGCGGTCTACCTCGGCGAGCACGCTGTCGACCTCGGCGCGCGACGCCACGCGGTCGAAGAGGAGGTAGCCGTGAACCTCGAGGAACACGCGCTGGACGGGGGTGATCTCCCCGCGGAGCACGAAGCGGGTGCCGTGGGGGAGCGACGTCGCGATGCGCGTTGCCTCGGCGGCGTCGATCGCAAGCAGGGCGCCTTCGTCGAAGGGGGGCGGGGGCTGGTCGGCGGCGTCCCAGCGCGGGGGATGGCGCGGCGGGGCTTCCGGGGTGGCCGGGAGCGCGGCCGTGTCGTCCGCGGAGGCGCTGGCGGAGGCGTCGGCGGAGGCGTCGGCGGAGGCGAGGGGGGACGCGAGGGGGGACGCGAGGGGGGACGCGTGAGGGGCGGTCATCGGGCTCCGGAGGCGCGTGGTGCTACTAATCAATCGATTGACTTTCGCAAGTCGTCCCGCCGCGTGCGAGGAGATGGCGGGTTCGGTAAGCGGGTTGACGCGGCCTCCGCTAAACTCTGACGCTGCTTTTCAGCCCCGAGGTTCCATGCGTCGGCTCCCCCTCCTGCTCCTCCTCTCGGCGTGCGCCGGCGGCGACGGCATCAAGCTCGGGGACGACACGGCGGCCGCCGTTGTCGGCGACAGCGACGGCGACGGCTTCGCGGCGCTCGACGCGGGCGGCGAGGACTGTGACGACGCCGACCCCTACGCGTACCCCGGCGCCGCCGAGGTCTGGTACGACGGGATCGACCAGGACTGCGCCGGCGACTCCGACTTCGACCAGGATCTCGACGGCGAAGACAACGCGCCTGACGGCCCGGACTGCGACGACACCGATGCCGCCGTGTTCTCCGGGGCGGTCGAGGTCCGCGACCTCGCCGACCAGGACTGTGACGGCCTCGTCGACGAGGACTTCATCACCGCCGGCGCCATGGTGGTGACCGAGGTGATGCACAATCCGCTCGCGTCGAGCGACACGGAAGGGGAGTGGTTCGAGGTCACCAACGCCGACACCACGTCGATTGACCTCGTCGGCTGGACCCTCACCGCCGACGACGGCGACAGCGTCACCATCAGCGGGTCGCTCGTGGTGCCCGCGGGCGGTCGCGTCGTGTTCGGCGCGTCCGGCAACACCGGGCTCAACGGCGGGGTCGCCGTGGACTACGTCTACAGCCGCACCCAGCTCTCGCTCTCCGCCGAGGACACCCTGTTCCTCGCCGTTGGCGGCGCCACCGTGTTCGACGTCGAGTGGTCGAGCACCTGGCCCGACGTCGACGGCCGGAGCGTCATCCTCGACCCCGACCACCTCGCGGTCATCGAGGCGCGCCAGGCCGGGTACTGGTGCACCTCGTCGACCGCGCTGGCGTCGGGCGACTACGGCACCCCGGGCGCCGTGAACGACGACTGCACCGCCCTCGATGAGGACGGCGACGGCTACTCCATCGACGCCGGCGACTGCGACGACAACGACGCCGGCGTGTCCCCCGGCGGAGCCGACGTGTGGGACGGCATCGACAACGACTGCTCCGGCGCGCCGGACGACGGCGACATCGGCGATGTGGCCGTGGGCGAGCTCGACGGCACCGCCAGCGGCTACCTGGGCGTCCACTACGGCGTCGGCCTGGGCGACATCACGGGCGACGGCACGCCCGACCTCATCGTCGGGGGGAGCCTCCAGAACAACTACCAGGGCGCCATCCACGTGATCTCCGGAGACAGCCACGAGGGGCTCTCCGGCACGGTCTCCAGCGCGGCGGTCGCGACGGTCGCGGGCACGGCGGCCACGTACTTCGGGGCCACGAGCCCCACCCCCGGCGACATCACCGGCGACGGCGTCGCCGACCTGGTCGTGGCGTCGGGCTTGAGCAGCGCGAGCACCGCGATCGCCGTGTTCGCCGGCGGCGCGGGCATCAGCGGCTCGCTCGGCGCGTCCGACGCCGAGTACACCGTCACGCGCAGCACGTCGACGGGCGGCACGGTCGCGAACAACAGCGTGCTCTCGAACCTCGACATCAACGGCGACGGCCTCGCGGACCTCGTGTACGGCGAGTCGAGCGCGAGCGACGGCGGCACCACCAGCGGCGCGGTGTCGTTCGTCGATGCCACCGCCCTCGGCGGGTCCATCTCGCTCGACGACGCCGACACGGTGCTCTCCGGCGACTCGTCCGGCGACTACCTCGGCATGGGCCTCGGCGGCACCGACGTCGACGGCGACGGCTACGACGACGTGTTCGTCGGCGCGCCCGGAATGGACGACTACGCCGAAGACGGCGGCGCCTGGTACCAGATCAACGGCGGCACCGTGTGGGCCGGCGCGCAGGAAGTCGACAACGCCGAGGAGCGCACCTTCTCGGGCGCGGTGGAGGACGCCGAGGTGGGCATCGGCGCGCCGGCCTTCGCCGACTTCGACCGCGACGGCCTGCTCGACATCGCGTTCGGCGGCCGCGGCGCCGACTCGGTGTGGGTGTCCTACGACATGAACACGACCACGAGCAACCTCGACACCGGCGACGCCGATCTCGTGATCACCGGCGAGAACGGCTTCGGCTTCTCCGTGGCCGCGGGCGACCTCGACGGCGACCGCGACGTCGACCTCCTCGTGGGCGCGCCCGCCTACAGCAGCACGGCCCCCTACGCCCAGCCGTACTACTGGTACTTCGCGGCGGGCACCGGCCGCGGCAGCGTGCAGGTGTTCGACGCCCGTTTCCTCGGCACCGGCACGCGCACCACGAGCTCCGCCTGGGCTTCCGCCGAGGGCGAGTCCAGCGGCGACCTCTTCGGGTCGCTCATGTCGGGCATGGCCGACATCAACGGCGACGGCGCGGACGACCTGCTCATGGGGGCCCCGCGCGCGGGGTCGAACATGGCGGGCCGGATGTACGTTCTCCGCGGGAAGTAGCGCGGCCGCGTCTCGGCTTGCCGTCGGCCCCCCGGCACCGGGAGGCCGACGCCCTCACACGGCGAGGCGCGTCCACGCCCCCCGGGCCGCCGCGACGCCCTTGCCCGTGGCCTTCAGAACGCTCGTGAAGTTGATGGCCCACCACACCCCGAGCGCGCCCCACCCGAGCGAGAACGCGAGGATGTAGGCCAACGGAACGCGGAGCGCGTTGAGCGGGGCGGACAGCCAGAAGATGGTGCGGGTGTCCCCCGCGCCGCCAAGCACGCCTTCCGCGAGGGCCTCCCACGCGACGAACACCTGGGTCCACGCCAACGCGCGCGCGTAGACGACGGCTGCGGCGAGGACCGCGGCGTCGTCCGTGAAGAATCGGCACAGGGGCTCGGCGCCGAACCAGAAGAGCGCGCCGGAGGCGACCCCGAGGCCGGTGGCGAGCGGAAAGCCGAGGCGCGCGGCCCGCTCCGCCTCTTCGGGCCGGCCGGCGCCGAGGTGGCGGCCGACGAGGCTGGCCACCCCGAGCGACACACCCATGTACATGGGGTAGGTCATCCCTTCCAACGCAGAGAAGCCGATGCCGAGGGCGGCGGTCTCGACAGGGCCGAGCGGGGTGATGGTGTAGCGGAGGAGCAGGAAGTAGACGCCGGCGTAGAGGAGGGTGTTGACGGCGACGGGGGCGCCGATCCGGAGGACGCGAAGCAGGGTTGCGTCCGGACGGAGGTGGGCGCGCGTAGGGGCGAACTCCCGCCACAGGACGACGAGGCCGAGCACCACGCACACGAGGCGCGAGACGACCGTGGCGAGGCCGGTGCCGGCGACGCCGAGGTCGAGGCCGTAGATGAAGAGGGGGTTGAGCACCGCGTTGAGCACGGCGGCGCCGAGCTGGAGGGCGAGCATGGCGCCGGTGCGGCCGATGGCGACGAAGCAGGCGTCGAGGAGCGGCGCGAGGGCGAGCGCGGGGGCGCCGATCGCGAGGGCGCGGAGGAAAGTGGCGGCGTCGACGGCGACCTGCCCGGTGAGGCCGAGCGCGGCGGCGATCGTGTCCGCGCCGAACCCGAACACGAACCCGATGACGACGCCGGTGGCCGTGGCGGCGGTGACCGAGGCGCCGAAGAGCGTGCGGCGGAGGGCGTGGTCGCCGGCCCCGGTGGCGCGGGCGACGAGCGGCCCCGCCCCGGCGGCGAGCAGCGAATAGACGGCATACGCGGCGATGAGCACGAAGGTGCACGCGCCGATGGCGGCCTGGGCCGACGTTCCGATGGCGCCCGCGGCGTGTTGGTCGATGACGCGGAAGGCGTTGTTGAGCACCGCGGAGGCCGCGGCCGGGGCCGCGATCCGCACCAGCTCGCGGCGCGTCACGGGCGGCAGGTGCGCGACGGGGAAGGGGGCGTGGAGCACGGCGGGGTCTATCGCGCGGCCCAGGCGGGCCCTCATCGAATGCGCGGGATGTAGCGCGGATCGCGTCCCTGTCGGCGTCCGCGCCGATAACCGGCCGGATGCCGACCGCTGCCCGCTACCAGCCCGACCCGCGCTACCTCACCCTCGGCGACGGCTTCGCCGATCCCGTGCCCGCGGCGCGCTTCCCCAAGTCGATCCTCCGGTTCCGCAACGACCGCCACGCCGCCACCATCGGCCTCGAGTCGCTGACCGACGCCGAATGGACGACGTTCTTCGCCGGCTTCGCGCCGCTGCCCGACAACCTCCCGGCGCCGCTCGCGCTCCGGTACCACGGGCACCAGTTCCACAGCTACAACCCCCAGCTCGGCGACGGACGCGGCTTTTTGCACGCCCAGCTCCGCGACGCGCGCGGGCGCCTGCTCGACCTCGGCACGAAGGGGAGCGGCACCACGCCGTACTCCCGCGGCGGCGACGGCCGGCTCACGCTCAAGGGCGGCGTGCGCGAAATCCTGGCCACCGAGCTCCTGGAAGCGCTCGGGGTGGACACGTCGAAGACGTTCAGCCTCCACGAGACCGGCGAGGATCTCTGGCGCGGCGACGAGCCCTCGCCCACCCGCTCCTCGGTGCTCGTGCGCCTCTCCCACGGGCACATCCGCTTCGGCACGTTCCAGCGGCTCGCCGCCTACCGCGACACCGAGCGCCTCCGAAAGCTCGTCGACTACACCATCGCGACCTACCACCCCACCGCGGTCGGCCCCGCGGGCCTGCTGCGGGCCGTTTGCGGAAAGATCGCCTTCACGGCGGGCCGTTGGATGGTCGCCGGGTTCGTGCACGGCGTGCTGAACACCGACAACATGAACATCACGGGCGAGAGCTTCGACTACGGCCCGTGGCGGTTCCTGACGGAGTGCGACCCGCAGTTCACGGCCGCCTACTTCGATAGTTCGGGTCTCTACGCGTACGGCCGGCAGGGGCCGGCGGTGCGGTGGAACCTCGAGCAGCTCGCGCGGGCGCTCGCTCCGCTCGGCGAGCCCCTCGACGGCGCCCTCGACGGCTTCGACGCCGCCTTCTTCAGCGGGATGCGCTCCGGGCTCCTGCGTCGGCTCGGGCTCGCCTCCGCCGGCGAGGCCGCGGACACCGCGCTCGTCCAGGCCTGGTTCACGTTCGCCGAGCGCTCTCGTGCGCCGTTCGATCGGCTCTTCTTCGACTGGTATGGCGGCCTTGCGTCGGAAGCGCGTGCCGCACGGTCACCGAGCGCCCGCTTCTACGATGCACGCTTCGCCGATGTCCGCGAGGTGCTCGCCGCCTATACGTCCGCGCACCCGGAGCGGCTCGCGCACGCGTACTGGGACCGCGAGGCTCCCGTGGGCAACCCCATCGACACCGTCGAAGCGTTGTGGGACGCCATCGCGTACAAGGACGACTGGGGGCCTCTGCAGGCCCACGTCGCCGCCATTCGCGAGCTGGGCGAGGCGCTCGGGGACGGCGCGGCGGTCGAGGGGCCTGCGTGACAACGGCGGGGGCGCCGCCCGTCGTCACCCGAGATCGTCGTCGTCGCCGTGGAAGCCGTGGAGCGCGCCGCTCGCCTTGTGAAGGGTGTGCTCGGTGGTCTCGTCGTCGATGTGGGGGGCGGTCCGCGGGTCGATGACGGTGCGGATGCGGTCGTTCGCGTTCGCGAGCTGCTCGCTCATGGCGGAGAGCAGGAGGTGGCGGAACACCGAGCCGCGCGCCTCCCTCGACGGCCCGTCAGCGCGCACGTCCTCGCGGTGCGCGGCGGCGGTGCGGGATAGTTGTCGGGCATGCTCTTCCTCGCGCTGATGGCCTGCACCGGCTCCGACCCCGCCGACACCGCGACGCCCATCGTGGACGACGGCTGCGTACACCCCGTGTGGAGCGGCGGCTGGCCGTTCCCGTCGAACCGCCTCGTCACGCGCGATGGCGCCTCGCCGACCGGCGTGCGCCTCGCGCTGACCGAGGCCGACCTCCCGCTCTCCCGCAAGGACCTCCCGCCGCTCGACGTGGCCCTCTTCGACGGGCTCGACGGCTTCTCGCGGCTCGCGCCCGCGGTGGTGCGCCTCGACACCCCGGTCGACCCCACCGCGTTCGGGGACCTCTCCCCCGACGGCACCGCGCCCGTCTCCATTCTCGACGTGGAAGCCGGGCAGTTCGTGTCCGGACGGCTCGCGATCACGTCGTCGGGCTCCACGCTCACGGTGTGGCCGGACACCGCGCTCCGGCCCGCCGCGCTCCACGCCATCGTGCTCCGCGCCGACCTCCCGACCGCCACGTGTTTCTCCGCCGGTCCGGACATCCTCGCGGCGCAGGCCGCCGGGGACACCCACGCCGACGAGATGGACGCCGCGTTCGCCGCCGCCGAGGCCGCGGGGCTCTCCCGCGACGCGATCGCGGCCGTTGTGCCGTTCACCACGCGCTCGGCAGAGAGCGAGGTGGCCACGCTCCGCGCCCTCGAAGC
>CAXNIN010000100.1:0-12366 GCA_964202365.1 Myxococcota bacterium
CCCGGCGGCATCCCGCTGCTCGAGCTCCGTTTTCTCCCCTACGGCGACAGCACCACCATCCGCTCGTTCCTCTCCCAGCCGGGCGGCGGCGTGGTCTACAAGCCTCCCGCCGTCCCCGCGGCCACGAGCTACGCGGCGCAGCCGCCGCCGGCCACGGCGCCCGAGCTGCTCGGGCAGTACCTGCTCCAGCGCAACAAGGCGTCCGCCGCCACGGCCAACGTCACGCTGCACGTGTGGACGTGCCCCGAAGCGCCGTTCACCGCGCCGGTCGACGCCATCACGCCGTTCGGCATGAAGCTTCAGCCGCACGTCGGGCGCACGCCGTTGTACTGACGGCGGCGCGGCGACGCGGCCGTCAACGCGGCGCCGCTCAGCCGAGCGCGCGCTTCGCCGCGGCCACAACGTTCGGGACGTTGATCCCGAGCTTCTCGGCCACAACCTTGCCCGGCGCGCTCGCCCCGAAGCGGTCGATGCCGACGCTCGCGCCGTCGAGGCCCACGTAGCGCTCCCAGCCCTTCGTGACGCCGGCTTCCACCGACACGCGCGGGAGGGCGCGCGGGAGCACGGTCGCCTTGTAGGCGGCGTCCTGCGCGTCGAAGAGCTCGCAGCACGCCATGTTGACGACGCGGGCGGCGATGCCCTCGGCGGCGAGAACGTCGGCGGCCTCGAGCGCCACGTGCACCTCGGAGCCCGTGCCGATGATCACCACCTTGGCGTCCGGCGCGTCGCGCAGGACGTAGCCGCCCTTCGTGATCGACGACGCGGGCGGGTACACAGAGCGGTCGAGCGTCGGGAGGTTCTGGCGCGTGAGCGCGAGGGCCGTGGGGCCGTCGTTGCGGGAGAGGGCGAGCTTCCAGGCCTCGTTCGTCTCGTTCGCATCCGCCGGGCGCATCAGGCGGATGTTCGGGATGAGGCGGATCGACTGGAGGGTCTCGATCGGCTGGTGCGTGGGGCCGTCCTCGCCCACCCACACGGAGTCGTGGGTGTAGACGTACACGACCGGCTGGTGCATGAGCGACGCGAGCCGCACCGCGGGGCGCATGTAGTCGTGGAAGATGAGGAAGGTGCCGCAGAAGGCGCGGAGCCCACCGTGGAGCGAGAGCCCGTTGGCGATCGCCGCCATCGCGTGCTCGCGGATGCCGTAGGCGATATTCCGCGCGTCGCGACGGTTCACGGAGAAGTCGCCCGCGCCCTTGATGTGCGTGAAGTTCGACTCGGCGAGGTCGGCGCTGCCGCCGAGGACGTTCGGAATCGCGGCGGCGATCGCCTGGATAGCGGCCTCGCTCGCCTTCCGGCTCGCGATCCCGGGCCCCGGCGCGTGCGCGGGCCACGCGACGCTGTCCACATCCACCGTGCCGGTGAGGAAACCGCGCAGCTCGGCACCCTTCGGCGCGTCGGCCACGCGGGCCTCCCAGGCCTCGCGGAGAACCTTGCGGTCGGCGTCGCGCGCGCGGATGCCGGCGACGACATCTTCCGGGACGGCGAAGGACACGTCGGGGTCGAGCCCGAGGCGCGCCTTCGTGAGCTTCACTTCGTCCACGCCGAGCGGGGCGCCGTGGGACGACGACTTGCCTTCCTTGTTGGGCGAGCCGAAGCCGATCTTCGTGCGGCACGCGATGAGCGACGGGCGCGCCGTCTCGTCGCGGGCGGCGCTGATGGCGGCGGCGATGGCTTCCTGATCGTGGCCGTCCACGCGGGCCACGTGCCAGCCGCACGCCGCGAAGCGCGCGAGGGTGTCCTCGGAGGTGGAGAGGTCGGTGGCACCGTCGATGGTGATCTTGTTGTCGTCCCAGAGCGCGACGATGCGGCCGAGGCCGAGGTGGCCGGCGAGCGACGCGGCCTCGTGGCACACGCCCTCCATCAGATCGCCGTCGCCGCAGGTGAGGTACGTCCAGTGGTTGACGAGGCCCTCGCCGAACCGGGCGCGGAGCCACGCCTCCGCGATGGCCATGCCCACGGCGTTCGCGAAGCCCTGGCCGAGCGGGCCCGTGGTGGTCTCGATGCCGGGGGCCTCGCCGAACTCCGGGTGGCCGGCGCACTTGCTCCCCCACTGCCGGAACGACTTCAGGTCGTCCAAGGTGAGGGCCTGCCCGGTGAGGTAGAGCATGGAGTACAGGAGCATCGACCCGTGGCCGCCGGAGAGCACGAACCGGTCGCGGTCCGGCCAGGTGGGGTCGGTCGGGTCGTAGCGGAGGAAGCGCGTCCAGAGCACGGTGGCGACATCGGCCATGCCGAGCGGCATCCCCGGGTGCCCGGAGTTGGCGGCCTGCACCGCGTCCATCGAGAGGCCGCGGATGGTGTTGGCGATGCGGAGGTCGAGGTCGGTCATGGGCGCTCCCGGTCGCGGGGTGCGGCACGCCAGACGCGTCGACCCTCGCGGGCGCCGGGCTAACCGGTCCGAGGCCGGGCGTCCGTCACGAAACGACCGGCCGGCGCCGGAAGTCGTCGGTCAGTCGGTGCAGCGCGGCGCGTCGGGGAGCAGGTACACGTACACGTCGTGACCGAACGACGCGCCGGACACGCAGCGATCGAGGTTCGCCTTTGCCGTCGCGAGAGCGGCCGCGGCGCCGGCGGGCGGCGGGTTCCCGAACCAGCCCGAGTAGTCGCGCCGCGCGCCGTCGAGGAGCACCAACCCGACGCCGTCGTCCACGAGGCGCGCGAGCTCCGCGGTCAGGGCCGGGGCGTCGAGGGCGCGCGTCGCGAGCGGGAGATCCCGGTACACGTGGAGCGGCCGCCCGTGCGTCAGCATCTGCATCGCGCGGTGGTAGCGGATCGGGAGCACGTCGAGCCAGGGGGCGTCCTGCGCCGGCTGCGGGAGGTGCAGGAGGCCGTCGCGGCCGTCGGGCGTACCCGGCATCCGCCAAACCCACGTGGGCACGCGCTTCGGCCCCGTCGCGACCATCGGCACGAGCGACGGATCGGAGACGACGCGCTCGCCCACCGCGCCCGCCCCGAGGAGCACCACGCCGAGCGCCGCGGCGGGCCCGGCGGTTGCCAGGGGCAGGCGGCCGACGAGCCACCGCGCGCCGGCCCCGGCGAACACCGCCACCACGACGAACGTGAGGATGACGAAGCGGAACGGGTGGTTCATCCGGTGAAGGCCGGGCACGAACGCCGTGAGGACCGCGCTCGGAAGCGGGATGACGTCGAGCGGGCCGATCGCGACGAGGGCGTGCCGCCACACCAGGTAGGCGCCCAGCGCCAAGACGAACCCGACCGCGCCGGACACCACGAGCCACCGCGGCCGCGCCCGGAGCGCGGCGAGCCCGACCGCGGCGAGCGCGAGCGCGACCCCCCCGACGTACAACTTCCCCTCCGAGCGCGCGGCCGGCACCGCGTCGAGCACCCAGGGCGGCACGAGGAAGGCGCCGAGGTCGAGCGCGGAGGTGTCGTTGTAGTAGGGGCTCATCGACGAGAGATGCGCGGTGGAGCGCACGTAGTAGGCGTCGGCGAGCTCCGCGCCCTTTCGGCTCGGGCGCACCCCGAGAAGGAACCGCGGCAGGTACACGAGCAGCGAACTGACGGCGTACGCCAGCCCGAACCGGAGCCACGGCGCGAAATCCGCGCGGCGGCGCGGCGCCGTGGCGACGGCGAGGACGATCGTCATCATCGCGCAAAAGTAGAAGTAGTAGCTGTTGAAGTACCCCACGAAACCCAGGAACGCCGCCGGCGCGACCGCCGCGCGCCATCGGAGCGCGCCCGCGGGCGCCGCCGCACGCGCCGCAAGTGTCATCCAGGCGGACAGGAGCCACATCGCGGCGACGTCGTCCTCCCCCCACCGGAGCGCGAACCACAGCGGGCCGGATGCCGCGAACAACGCGCCCGCCACGAGCGCCGCGGCGCGGTCGCGGAGGACAGTCCAGCCGAGGGCGTACGCAGCGAGGCCCGCCAGCGCCACGAGCACGCACTGGGCGATGTTGTAGGGGGGCGCGGCGCCCACGAGCGCCACGAGCGGCGCCGCCACCACCGGGTTTCCCACGTCGGCGAAGGTGTCGAGGAGATCGAGCGGCGCGGGGCTCCGCACCAGCTCGGTGTGGAGCGACGGCGGCCAACGCCACACCGCCTCGTGCACCGCCGCGTAGAGCCAGGCGCTGTCGAACGGGTGGTGCGCGATCTCCCCGAGGAGCGCGCCCGGGCGGGCCCGCAGGCCGGCCCACGTCGTCGCAACCGCGAGCCCCACCAGCACGAGCAGCGGCGGCAGGTGCGCGGCGCGCTCCCGCCAGGCCGTCACTGGAGGCACCCCGCCAGCGCGTCCGCCACCACCCGGTGCCCGGCCGCCGACCAGTGCCCGTCATAGTGGAGGTACGGCTCCTCCCCCGCCGCCTGGGCCGCGCGGAGCGGCGCCTGGAGGTCACACGCGGCGATGCCCTGGCGCGCGAGCACGGCAGTGACCGCGGCGTGGAGCGTGGTGGTGTCGCCCGAGGCGGGGTCGAGGCCCACGAGGCTCAACGTGGGCGCGAGCCGGGCGGGGTCGACCGCGAACACCGGCGGAGCGAGCGCCACCACGAGGCGATCCCCGCGCTCCTTCGTCCACGCGGCGAGCTCCTGAAACGCCCGCTCCGTGTGCGGCATTGCCCCCTGGATGCGCCCGCGGCCGCGCGTGGTGTAGAGCTCCACCTCGTCGCGCCACCGCACGAGATCGCCGCCGCGACCGCCGGTGAGCCGCTGGGTGCGGCTCCACACGCGCCAATGCGCGTGCAGGAAGGAGTGCTCGAACAGGAACGCCTCGTACGGAGTCAACCGGGGGCGCGGCGCGGTCGCGAGCGGCCCGGCCACCGCGGGGCGCGGCTCCGCGGGCGGCGGGGTCGGCGCGAAGCGCTCGTTGTCGAGCGGGTCGTTGCCGAGAAAGTAGACGAGCACCACGCCATCCGGCGCGATCGCGGGCTCCACGCGCAGGTAGCGCCGTGCGGACTGCCACGTGGAGTCGCCGTCCACGCCGGCGTTGAACACGTCGGCGCCGACGCGCGCGCCGAGCTGGGCGGCGAAGGTGTCTTCCTCGGAGACCTGGGCCGCGAACGTGAACGAATCGCCGATGGCAATCCAGCGCGCACGCCCGGCCGGTGCAGGCGGCTCTTCGCCGCGAAACCCGAGCGCGTTCACCCGGAGATCGACGTTCACCCCCGGCAGTCGCACGGTTCCCGTGAAGCCGGGGCGCAGCGCGGTGCGCAGCTCCTGGTCGGGCTGGACGAGGTTGTCCGGCTCGCCGTCCGGGCCGTTGAACAGGAGGTGGGCGCCGCCCGGCGGCGCGAGCACCCGCGCGGCAATCTCCGCGACGACCACGCTCGCGAGCGCGCCCCCGACGAGCAGGAGCAGGCGTTATCCCCAGCGGCGGAGGCTCATCGGTGCGCCCGGCGAGGTGCGCGAGGTGGCCGAACCGAAACGGGGAACACGCGCACTCCGCGAGAAGCGCGCCGGGGACCCCGCCCGCGCGCCGCTCGAACGGACACTCTACCGCCTCCGCGGAGACGTCGGCAAGCGCCCGCCTCCTGGGCCCGCGGGCCGCGCGCGAGCCCGGCGTCGTCGCGGCACCGGCGCCGCCCCCCCCTCCCCCTCCCCGCGCCGACGTCTCCGCACCGGCCACGCCGGGTGCCCCCGACCCACCCCGAACGGGATAGATGCGCCGCCCGAATACCGGAGCCACCGTGTCCCAGGACAGCCCCGTCACCCCCCGCGCCACCGACTACTCCCAGTGGTACCTCGACGTCATCGCCGCCGCGCAGCTCGCCGACTACTCGCCGGTGAAGGGCTGCATGGTGATTCGTCCCCACGGCTACGCGCTCTGGGAGCACATGCGGGACGATCTCGACCGGCGCTTCAAGGAGACCGGCCACGTCAACGCGTACTTCCCGCTGCTCATCCCCGTGTCTTTCCTCTCGAAGGAAGCCGATCACGTGGAGGGCTTCGCCAAGGAATGCGCGGTCGTCACGCACCACCGCCTCCGCGCCGCGGAAGGCGGCGGGGTCGAGGTCGATCCGGCCGCGAAGCTCGAAGAGCCGCTGGTCATCCGGCCCACGTCGGAGACCATCATCTGGCACATGTACGGCCAGTGGATTCAGTCCTGGCGCGACCTCCCCATCCTCATCAACCAGTGGGCCAACGTGGTTCGTTGGGAGATGAAGACGCGGCTGTTCCTCCGTACCGCCGAGTTCCTCTGGCAGGAAGGGCACACGGCCCACGCCACGGCCGCCGAAGCGGTCGACGAAACCAAGAAGATGCTCGGGGTGTACCGTGACTTCGCCCAGGAAATCCTGGCGCTCCCGGTCATCCCCGGCGTGAAGTCCGCCTCCGAGCGGTTCGCGGGCGCCATCGACACCTACTGCATCGAAGCGATGATGCAGAACGGCTGGGCGCTCCAGGCGGGCACCTCGCATTTCCTCGGCCAGAACTTCGCGAAGGCCTTCGATGTCACCTTCCAGACCGCCGAAGGCACGCGCGAACACGTGTGGGCCACGTCGTGGGGCGTGTCCACGCGGCTCATCGGCGCGGTCATCATGGCGCACTCCGACGACACCGGCCTCGTGCTGCCCCCGGCCATCGCGCCGGTGCAAATCGTCGTCACGCCGATTTGGAAGGGCGACGGCGAGAAGGCCGACGTAATCGCGTTCTGCGAGAAGGTGGTGGCCGAGCTCAAGGGCTTCCGCGTCAAGCTGGACGACCGCGACATGAAGCCCGGCGCCAAGTACTACGAGTGGGAGCGCAAGGGGGTGCCCCTGCGCCTCGAGATCGGCCCGCGCGACGTGAAGCAGGCCTCGGTGTTCGCCGCGAACCGCCTCGGCGGCAAGAAGGAGCCGATGGCGCTCGAAGGCCTCGCCGGCACCGTGCGCGCCAAGCTCGACGCGATCCAAGCGGAGATGCTCGTGCGCGCCACCGCCGCGCGCGACGGGCGGGTGTTCCGCCCCGCTTCGTACGCCGCGTTCAAGGAAGCCATCGAGGGCGGCGGCTTCTTCCTCGTGCCCTGGCACGACGACGCCGCGGCCGAGAACACCATCAAGGAAGAGACGCGGGCCACCATCCGCTGCTACCCCATCGACGGGCAGGAAGAAGCCGCCGGAGAGGTTTGTTTCTACTCCGGCAAGCCGGCCACCCACATGGCCATCTTCGCGCGGGCCTACTAGGCGTGGCGGCGCCGCGCCCCCGCGGTGACACGCCCAAGCGGAGGGTGTAGGTGGCGCACATCCGCGTGCACGACCTGCCACGGGTGCGCGATGTCGCGCTCGTGCTCGCCTCGCACGGCTTCGGGGAGCTCGCCCGCATCGTGGGCGTCGACACGAAGACGAGCGCGAGCGAAGCGCCGGTCGCGATGCGGGTGCGCCTCGCCCTCGCCGATCTCGGCCCCACCTTCATCAAGCTCGGGCAGGTGCTCTCGGTCCGGCCGGACATCCTGCCCGCGTCGATGATCGAGGAGCTCGCCACCCTCCAGGACAACGCCCCCACCGTCGACTTCGCCGCCATCCGCCAGGTGGTCGAGGAAGAGCTCCGCGCCCCGCTCGAAGAGGTGTTCTCCAGCTTCGACGAGGCCCCCATCGCGAGCGCATCCATCGCGCAGGTGCACGTCGCGCGCCTGCTCGACGGCCGCGAGGTGGCCGTGAAGGTGCAGCGGCCCGGCATCGAGAAGACGCTCACGAGCGATCTGCACATCCTCTACACCCTCGCCCGCGTCATCGAGGGCCAGGTGCAGGTGCCCGGGCTCTACACGCCCGTCGAGATCGTCCAGGAGTTCGAGTCCGCCATCTCCGGCGAGCTCGACTTCCTCCAGGAAGCCAAGGCCGCCGCCCGCTTCCGCGCCAACCACGAGCACGTCGACGGCGTCTACGTCCCCGCGATCCACCGCGAGCACTGCACGCGCCGCATGCTCGTCATGGAGCGCATCCACGGGCGCAAGCTCAACGCGCTCCCCGGCGGCTCGCCCGAAGGCAAACAGGCCATGCGGCGGCTCATCGAGTCCTGGTACCTCCAGCTCTTCGAGCACGGCTTCTTCCACGGCGACCCCCACCCCGGCAACCTCATGGTCCGCGACGACGGCACGCTCGTCTTCCTGGACTTCGGGCTCACCGGCACGCTCACCGGCGAGATGCAGGACCTGATGACGAGCGTCTTCACCGGCCTCGTCTTCAAGGACGCCGAGTCGGTCGCGCTCACCATCTACCGGGCCGGCGCCACCCGCGAGCGCGTGGATCTCAAGGCGTTCCGCGCCGAAGTCCAGCGCCTCATGGCGAAGTACGACGGCGCCTCGCTCGCCCAGCTCTCCACGAGCAGCTCGCTCACCGAGTTCATCGAGGTCGCGAGCCGTTACCGCATTCAGCTCCCGCGCGAGTTCGCGGTCGTCGCGCGCGCCACGAGCCTCGTCGACGGCATCGCCAAGCGGCTCCTCCCGGACGAAGACATCGTCTCCGAGGTGCGCCCCCTCGCCCAGCGGCTCGTCACCACCCGCTTCGCCCCGGAGCGCCTCGGCGCGGACGCCTTCCGGCTGATGCAGCACGCCCAGGCCGCCTTCCGCGACGTGCCCACCCAGGCCAATCAGCTCCTGCTCGACCTGGAGCGCGGCCGCATCGCGATCACCGCGAAAGACCCCGAAGCCGAGGATCTCCGCATGGAGATCCGCCACGCCGCCATCCGCGTCTCGCTCGCCCTGTGCGCCCTCGCGCTCGCCGTGAGCGGCTCCGTCCTCATCGCGCCGTGGGCCCCCGCCCCCCTCGGCGTCCCCCTCCTCGCCATCTCCGGGTTCGGCGTGTGCGGGGTCGCCGGCTTCATGTTCCTCGGTCTCGCGATCCATTGGCTGTTCGCGACGCGCTTTCATCCAAGAGACTGGCGTCGGCGTCTCCTCGCCGTCGTCCGGTTCTTCATCGGTGAACGACCGTCGTAGTGCCCCGTACCTTCCCCGTCGCGTTGAGCGCGGGGGGAGGGGCGTGGTAAGCTTCACCTTCCGGCCTTCTCCCGCAAGGAGCCTTCGTGTCCGTTCTGCAGCAATCCCTCCGGCAGGGTGACGTCCTCGCGAAGAAGTACGAGGTCGACACCGCCCTCGGCTCCGGCCCGCAGGGGGGCACCTGGCTCGCGCGCTCGCTCCAGGGGCCCAAGAAGTACGCAATCAAGTACCTTTCTGGGCCCGCCGCCCCGGACGCCGCCGCCGCCGCGCTCGTCCAGAAGGTCAACGAAATCGCGTCCGACGGCCTCGTGCCCATCGTCGATACCGGCACGCACCAGGGGCAACGCTGGCTCGCCTACGAGTACGTCGAGGGCGATTCGCTCCGCCGCCTGCTCGACGAGTACGCCGGTCAGCGCAAGACGTTCACGCTTCAGGAGGCCTGCCAGATCGTCGTCAAGGCGCTCGAGGCGGTCGACGCCGCGCACCAGCGGGGCGTCGTGCACCGCCACCTCAAGCCCACGAACGTGCTCGTCCAGTCGCGCGCCGTCGGCCCCGGCCAGGGCAAGATCGTCCGCACGATCCGCGTGGTCGGTCTCGGCTTCTCCGAGCTCGTGAACCCCACCGTCCTGCAGGACGCCGCCCTCGAGCGCGGCTTCGGCGGCTACCTCGCGCCCGAGCTCTCCTCGCCGTCGTCCGGCGGCACCCCGCAGTCCGACGTCTACTCCGCCGGCGTGATGCTCTACGAGCTCCTCTGCGGCCAGACGCCGATGGGCACCTACCTCGCGCCCACGCAGATCCGCGACGACCTCCCCAAGCACGTCGACGACATCGTCGATCTCGCCCTCGCGGCCAACGCGGAAGATCGCTACCCCACCGCGCGCGACATGATCAACGACATCCAGCGCACGTTCCAGGACGACGAGAAGCCCGCCGGCGGCATCTCGAAGCGGAGCATCGCGGCGGTGATCGGCGGCACGCTCGTGCTCGTGGCGGTGGCGGCCGGCGTGCTCATGGCGACCGACCCGGATGCCGGCGCCCGCCGCAAGGACGAACAGCTCCGCGCCGAGATCGCGCGCGAAAACCCGCTCCCCCCTGCCGACCTCATCAAGCAGAAGCTCGTGGGCCGCGAGGAGATGGTCTACATCCCCGAAGGCACCTTCGTGCGCGGCCGCCTCAACGCCGAGGACGGCCGCACCGCCTCCGCGAAGGAGCCCCTCGCCGAGAAGGCGAAGGTCGGCGCCTTCTACATCGACCGCTTCGAGTGGGAGAACCAGAAGGGCGCCCACCCCGTCGTGAACGTCAGCCAGGAAAAGGCGGTCGAGCTCTGCGCCACTCAGGGCAAGCGCCTCTGCAGCAGCGAAGAGTGGGAGCGCGCCTGCAAGGGCCCGGAGAACCGCATCTATTCCTACGGCGACACCTTCGTCCCCGAGACCTGCGGGCCCGACCTCGCCCCCGACGCCGACCGCGACGAGCGCGCCGACTCCACCTCGGGCGGCCTGGACAAGTGCACGAGCGGCTGGGGCGTGTTCGACATGTCCGGCGGCCCCCGCGAGTGGACCGCCACCCCCGGCGCCAGCAACGACCGCTTCCGCATCGTCAAGGGCGGCAAGACCGGCGAAGCGATCAAGGGAAGCCGCTGCGCGTTCGTCGAAGAACGCTCGGCGGCCCTCACCGACCGCACGCTCTCTTTCCGCTGCTGTGTCGATGGCGACGCCGGCGCGCCGGCCCCCGTGGGCGCGGGCGAAGGCGCGGCCCCGGCCGAAGGCGCGGCTCCCCCGGAAGGCGCGGCGGCCCCAGTCGAAGCGCCCAAGTAACGAACCGCCGGCTCGCTCGGAGCAGGAGCGGGCGCGGACCTCCCGGTGGCGGGGGCCGGTCGAAAGCCAGGGCGGACCGTCAGCCCGCGTCGCGCTCAGGCGCGTGGCGCGCGTTCCATGCCGCGCCCGCGGCGTGGATCTCCCGGCGTACAATCTGGTACACGCCGGGGTCGTACGTGAGCGCGGTGTGGCCCACGCCGTGCACGGGGCGGTTGTGCAGCGATGTTTCCCCTGCGCGCGGCACCAGCACGGACGACCACCACGGGCACACCAGGTCGTGGCGGCTGTAGACGCTCACGAGCGGCACCTGCGACGGGAACGGATCTTCCCGCAAGCGCTGCACGAACTTCGAGTTCGGCAGCAGGTCGTAGGGGCTGCGCGACAGGATGCCGGCGCCCATCAGCCACACGCCGATGGCGGCGGTGGGCGTGCCGTGGTGGGGCGTGCCGAGCGTGATGAGCGACTTCACCCGGGCGTCGCCGCCGAAGTGCTGCACGTACTCCCGCGCGATGAGCCCGCCCTTGCTGTGGCCGACGATGTGAAAGCTGGTGAGGCCGGTGCGGGCGCAGATGCGCTCGAGCTTCTCGGCGATGTGCTCCGCGAGCGCGCCGGGGCGCTCGGTGTTGAACGTCGCGAAGAGCCCGCCGAGGTCGAAGCTGAACACGCCCATGCCGTCGTAGCGGAGGCGATCCTCCATCACTTCCCAAACGTTGCGCGTCTGGAAGAAGCCGTGGAGCAGGAGCACGGCCTCGCCGTACTGGGCGAAGTCGTCGCGGCGGGCCACGCGGTTTCCGCGCCCGTACACCTTGCGGATGCTCCCGAGCTGGTCCCGGAGGGCGCGGTAGAGGCGGCGGGGGGACGTCGGGGTATTCACCACGCGATCCCCTATCTCGAACGGCGCGCATCGGGCGCGCGCGCCCTCCATTCCACGACGCCGCCGCCCCGCGCGCCATGCTACGGTGCCGTTCGAGGACGGAGAGCCACATGCGTATCGGGTTGTTGACGGCGCTTTTGTTCGGTTGCTCGGGCGACACCAAGGACACGGGCAGCGACCCCGGCAGCGTCGCCCAGGACACCGACACCGCCGTCGTCACGTGCGAAGGCACGGCCCCAGTGCTCACCGAGCTCGAGGTGGGCGACTACGGCGAGCTCTACCCGTTCGAAGACGGCGAGGCCCCCGCCCTGCTCGTGGCCGCCACCGCGGAGGACGCCGACAGCGATCTCCACCGGATGAACCTCATCGTCTGGTGGGACGACATCATCGACGGCACGGTCGACACCTCCGGCGTGGGCAACGAGGCCGGCTATTACGCGATGAACGAAGAGACCTGCGGCACGGCCGAGGCCACCTACGGCATCCTCTTCGAGGTCGACGGCGACCGGTTCGCCTACACCACCGCGTACGAGTTCACCGCCGAGGTGTACGACGACGCCGGCCTGGTCTCGAATCGCGTCACGGCGAGCGGCGTCACCCCGGGCGAGGCGCCGTAGCGCTCCACGTCGCATCGCGGTGTAGCATCGCGACGTGGACGCCACACTTCCACCGCCGCCCCCCGAATTCCCCCGATCGACCTCGTCGGCGGGCGGTGGCGCGTGCTCACGCCGGTGGGCCGCGGCGCGTACGGGCGCGTTTGGCGCGCGCGTGACACGGTCGACGGGCGCGACGTCGCGGTAAAATTCCCCGAGCCC
>CAXNIN010000101.1:0-12362 GCA_964202365.1 Myxococcota bacterium
GCTCCTCGGCGCGTGCGGCCGCCGCGCGCTCCACGCGGAGAATTGGCTCTGGACCTCGCTTTACGCGCTCGTCTTCCGGGACCTGTACTTCCTCCCCGTGCCCGGGATGTTGCCCACGGCGCGCCGCGACGGGCCCCTCGACGTGGGCACACCCGGGTTCTACACGCGCCGCCGCGCGGCGGTCGACGCCCGCCTGGCCGCGCTCGCAATCGAGGGACCTGCGTTTTTTGCGGCCGGATGGGCGGGGGAGCGGCTCGCGGGGCTCGGCGCGGGGGAGGTCGTGGGTAGAATCTGTTCGGCGATCCCCGGGAAGACGGCGGCGGCGGTGCTCGCGCGCCTCGCCCGGGAGGGCTGGGGGGCCGCGCGCGGCTTGCCCGACCTCTACATTTTTTCCGGGCCCGCCGCGCGGGTGCCCGACGGTGTGCCGGCGCGGCTGGACGATCCCGATTTGCTGGTAGAGATCAAGGGACCGGGCGATTCGCTGCGCGACGAGCAGCGGGTGTGGCACGCGCGCCTCCTCGAAGAGGCAAGTCCCGTGGAGTTATGGGAGGTTACGGGATCGATCCGAGAATCTGGATGAAACCCAGCTTCGAGGCGGGTATTTCATGAGGGGACAGGATTGACACGTCAACGGAGGGTGGTACTCTGAGGGGGTGAAGCGTTCCCTGAACGTTTCGCGAGAACAGGACCACCGGAGGAGGGAACCTCAATGCCGATCGCCAACGCCCGGAGCCGCGAGCGGGTCGCGCGCAACTTCATCAAGACCTTCGGGCGCGCGCGCTTCCGCCGGCTCCTGGAGGCGCTCGCGCGCGCTGAGAGCGGGCAGGTCGTCGCCGACGAGTTCGGCGTCAGCCGCGAGCGCGTGCGGCAGTGGAAGAACACGTTCGGCACCGTCATCACGATGTACCAGGTGCACCCCGAGGTGGAGCGCCTCCTCGCCGAGCGCCGCGCGCCCGTCGTGGCGCAGGTCGGGTAGCACCGCCGTCTGTACGGGCGCCGCGCACGACGGGTTGCGCGCGCGGCCGCCGACGGGACGGGGGGGGGACGTTCGCGCACGAAGCGCGGCGCCGCCCTGCCCGAGTCGGGTTAGTCCGGGGGGCGTCGCGGGGGGGCTGGGCCCCCCTGCCCGACCCACCACCCCTTTCGAACAACCGAGGTCCCCATGGCGCGTCGTGTCTTCCTGGTCGGCGGTGCGAACACCCCCTTCATCGGTAAGGGTCATCCGGACTTCATCTGGAAGAACCACCCGGACTTCGGCAAGCGCGACAACCCGGGCATCGAAGAGACGCTCGAAGCCGCCGTGGCCGCCGCTATCCAGGTCACCGGGGTCGACCCCGAGCGCATCGACAAGGGCTACATCGGCAACTTCGTGGGCGAGCTCTTCTCGAAGCAGGGCCACCTCGGCGCCGCGCTCGCGGGCAGCCACCCGGCGCTCGCCGGGAAGCCGATGACGCGCACCGAAGGCGCCTGCGCCTCCGGCGGGCTCGCCCTGCTCTGCGCGGTCGACGCCATCCGCGCCGGCTTCGACACCATCCTCGTCGCCGGCGTCGAGATCCAGACGAACGAGTCGGCCCGCACCGGCGCCGACTACCTCGCGCGCGCCTCCCACTACAAGCGGCAGCGCGGCATCGACGACTTCACGTTCCCCGCGCTCTTCGGGCGTCGCACGAAGATCTACCGCGAGGCCTACGGCGTGTCCGAAGAGGACATCGGGCGCGTCGCGGTGAAGGCGTACGGCAACGCGAACAAGAACCCGCTCGCGCACATGAAGGCCCGGAAGATGGACCTCGACACGGCCGCCGCGTCGAGCGAGAAGAACCCCTGCTTCCTCCAGAACGCCGAGTACGCGCCGTACATCAAGATGTCGGACTGCTCGCAGGTGAGCGACGGCGGCTCCGCCGCGATCGTCGTGAGTGAGGAAGGCCTCCGCGCGATGGGCAAGACCGAGGCCGACGCCGTCGAGATCCTCGGCTACGGCCACAGCACGGCGTCGCTCTACGAAGACGGCGACCTCACCCAGCTCCACACGACGCGCTCCGCGGCGAACAAGGCCTACGCCTCCGCCGGCATCGCCGCCGGCGACGTGGGCGTCGCCGAAGTGCACGACTGCTTCACGGTCACCGAGCTGCTCATGTACGAGGCGCTCGGTTTCGCGGCCCCCGGGCAGGGCGCGGCCCTCCTCCGCGACGGCGCCACCGACATCGGCGGGCGCATTCCGGTGAACACGGGCGGCGGGCTCATCGCGTTCGGGCATCCCGTGGGCGCGACGGGTGTCAAGCAGGTCGTGGAGCTGTTCCGTCAGCTCAAGGGCCAGGCCGGCGCCTACCAGGTGTCGCACGCGCCGCGGTACGCGGTGGCGGCGAACATGGGCGGCGACGACCGCACGTCCGTCGTGACGGTCCTCAAGAACCTCGTCTAAGGCCGGCCTTTCCGGGCCTGGAGGAACCGATGCAGAAGTGGCTTCCCTACCTCGTCGCGGCGGTGCTCGGCATCGGCGTGGCTGTCGTCGCGTTCGGGCCTGGCATGGGGTCCGCTCCCAAGGAGCGCCCCGTCAAGGCCGAGAAGGCCGACAAGGGCGAGAAGAAGGTGCGCACCGTTGTCGACATGGGTGCCGACGGCATGGACCTCGTCCGCACCGAAGGCGAGACGAAGACGCCCGCCGAGGTGGTGGCCGAGGGCCGCGCCAACCCCATCCCGCCGTCGGGCACGCTCCGCCCGATGAACGAAGGGGAGATCGCCCACGCCGCTCGCCTCGCGCGCCCGTTCAACCAGCACTTCGCGTACGTCTCCGCGTTCTGGAACCGCGCCGCGCAGCTCACCGGCGCGGCGGGCTCCGATCTGTCGCGCGAGTGTTCGCAGATGACGCGGCTCCTGCGCGACCAGGGCAACCTGGACGACGCCGACATGGATGTCGCCGGCACCATCGCGAAGGAGAAGGCGCTCGTCGCGCGGATTCGCTCGGGGGTGCCGAGCACGCCCGAGCTCGAGGGTGTCCTCACCTACATCGAAGAGTCCGGCCAGGCCGTGCTCGACGGGAAGGACCCCACGACCGTGCTCAAGCCGAAGCAGAAGGCCGCCGCCGCGGGCCAGTAGGCCCGGCGGTCAGCCGCCGAACAGGCGGAGCTGAACGGCCTCGCGTCGGAACGCCGCCACGGACTCCCGGGCGGCGTCCGCATACGGACGATCGACGTATATCCGCCGTATTTCCACCGTAGGGTCCATCCGGCGCAGCACCGGCGACGCCGCGAACACGCTCCGCGTGCGGCCCCCGTCGAGGATGGGGATGTCCCCCGCCGGGCGGAACGTCACGAGCCGCGCCGAGCTGTCTACGCGCGGCGGAACACCGAGCATGTCCGCGAGGTGCGACGCGATCGCGTCGGCTTCGGCCCGCTGAGCGGGGTCCTCGCTGACTTCGAGCTCCGCGACGCACGCCGGCACGCGGCGCTCCCACACGGCCCGCGCGGCCGGCCGGGGGTCGACGCGGAGGAGCTCGCCGGCGCGCGCGTCGTCCCAGTCGAGGAACGCCTCGGGGTCGGTGGGCCAGTCGGGGAGCACTTCCTCGAGGAGCAGGTCGAGGATGCGACGGGTGCGGTGAAAGTACACCTGTTGGAACATGGAGTACCGCGCGAGGAGCATGCCCTCCACCGCGTGCAGTCCGGCCCCGCGCACCGCCACCCCGCCTTCCGGACCGGGCACAATCGACTCGATCAGGCGCGGGAGGTCGTATTCGCCGTACCGAACGCCACACATCCGCGCGTCGCGCAGCAGGTAGTCCATGCGGTCGGCGTCGAGCTGACCGGAGACGAGGGCGTGCGCGATGGGGTCGGAGGCCGCGGAGTCGGAGGACCGGGGGGCGTTGCGGGGGGCCGGCCCCCCGCCCCCGATGATGGACGCGATCGCGACGGGATCGACCCCGTGGGCGGCGAGCACACCCGCGATCTCCCCGGTTTGGACCAAGAGGAGCGTCATGTCCTCGTGCGGTACGCCGCGCTCGCCCGCGTGCGAGAACGGGGGGTGGCCGAGGTCGTGCAAGAGCGCCGCGATCCGCACCAGCTCGGTGTTCCCGACCCATCCCGCCCGCGTGAGCGCCGCTCCGAGCAGGCCCGCCACGTGACACGCGCCCACACTGTGCACGAACCGGCTGTGCTCGGCGCCGGGGTACACGAGGTGGGTCAGGCCGAGCTGTTTGACACGGCGAAGGCGCTGAAAGGCGCGGGTGTCGATGAGCGCGGCCTCGACCGGGCGGAGATCGATGAAGCCGTGGATGGGATCGCGGATGCGGTGCACGCCGCCACGTAGCGCGGCGGGGCGCAGTCGTGGGGAAGGTGCGCACCCGCGAATGAGTTAGCATCGGAGCGAGTGGAGAATAGATGCGCGTCGGCGTGCGGATGATGCTGGCTTCGGCCACGGCGGGGCTGGCCCTCGCGGCGGGCCCGGTTGGCGCGGAGGAACCCGAAGGAAAGCGCATCGCGCTCGTGATCGGCGTCTCGAGCTACGCGCGCCTCCCCGCCGAGCTCCAGCTCGCCGATGCGCGCACCGACGCCGCGCGCGTGGCGGCCGCTCTCGAGCACTCCGCCGGGTACGACCAGGTGCGGCTGTTGACCGACGCGAGCGCGACGCTCGGCAACGTGCAGTCCGTGCTCCAGGAGCAGGTGTCGAAAGAAGTGGCCTGGAGGGACCTCTTCGTCGTGTACTTCGTCGGCCACGGCGTCGGGGGCGACTTCGGCGAGCCGCGCCTGCTGTTCTACGACACCGACCCCGATGCCCTGGAGACCACCTCGCTCACCGTCGCCGCTCTCGCCGAGCAGCTTCAGCGGTACGTGCCCGCGAGCCGGTACATGGTGGTCACCGACGCCGCGAACGACGGGCAGCTCAACGGCCTCGCGCTCCTGGGCCCGACCGGGAACGACTGGCCGGTCCTCGGCCAGAAGAGCTTCGTTCTGTCCAGCGCGGCGCCGCGACAGGTGGTGCGGCCGGGCGTGTTCGCAAAGTCGTTCATCGAGGCCATCAGCGGCGCCGCCGACACCAACGGAGACGGTGCCGTGACGGGCTCCGAGCTCAACGGGTACCTCGTGGTCGCGGTCCCGAACGCCACGGGCGGCGCGCAGCTGCCGACGGTGCAGGGCAAGTACGACCCCACGTTGGAGCTCGCCGCCAAGCGGAAGCCCGCGGCGGTGTCGGCGGGGGCCGGCGCTGTGGCGGTGCCCGTGGCGGCCGCGCCGGTGTCCGACATTCGCGTGGACAAAGCCAAGTTCGTGTTTCAAGGCGGGGTTGCGGGGCGCGTACAGTGCGTTCAGGCGGCGCCCGTCACGTGTGACCCGCAGTGCTACGTGTACGACGTGCCCGCGGGACCGTGCAAGGTGACCACCCTCGCGGAAGGCCGCGAGGTGGTGGGCGACGTCGAGGTGCTCTACCGTGGCGCGTACACCTGCGGCGTGTTCCGCGACGCGGTACAGTGTTCGAGTCCGCCGCCTCCGTAGTTCCGTTGGTCTGTGGCAGGCCGTGCCGCGCTGGTGCCGGCCCCGGTCTTCAAAACCGGTCGGAGCGCCTCGAGAGGGGCCGCTCGGTGGGTTCGATTCCCATGGCCTGCCGCCAACCTCTCTTCCTACCGACGGAGTGGCGGGCGGACGCGCCGTGCGCGCCCGCCTACCGAGCGCCGGGAGCTAGTCCCCGACCTCTTCCTTCGCGCGCGTCGGCTGGCGGCTGGCTTGAGCCGCCGCCGCCCGTGCGCGTCCGCTGGCCTGGCCGCCCTTGCGCCCGGCTTCCCGGGCCTCCTCGGGCGAGAACTCGTGGGCCGTGCCCTTGGCGTGGGCCGCCTTTCCGCCCTTTCGCCCCGCCTCACGGGCCTCCTCGGGCGTGAATTCGTGGGCGGTGCCCTTCTCGTGGGAAGCCTTGCCCCCCTTGCTGGCGATCTCCTTCTGCTTTGCCGGGTCCATGCCGGCGAAGCCCCGCCCCCCGCGGGAAGTTCCTTCCTTTTCCTGTGGCATGCTACGTCTCCTCTGCGTCGTGTTTCGTCCCCGATCCCCCCGATCGGGAACCCTACCGGCGACGAACGTAGTGACACAGATGAGCGGTTCAAAGCCCGGTTCGGCTCACTCCGGGGAACGTGACAGAGCGCGACGCATCGCGTTGAGCTCCTCCCAGAGGGCCTCGGGCACGCGCGGGCCGTAGCCGCGCAGGTAGTCGGCTTGCTCGTTCAGCGCCGCGCGCCAGGAGTCGGCGTCCACCGTCAACAGGTGTCCGAGGGTGTCCGCGGAGATCGACGCACCGGCCACATTCAGGGCATCCTTCGCGGGCAGTCGGCCGATGGGTGTGTGTACGGCGTCGCCCTCTCCGCGGCACCGGTCCGCGATCCAGGCGAGCACCCGCAAGTTGTCGCCGAAGCCCGGCCACAAGAACCTGCCATCGGCCCCGGTCCGGAACCAATTGACGGCGTACACCCGGGGCGGCTGGGTGAGGCGGGCCCCTACGTCGAGCCAGTGAGACCAGTAATCTCCGAGGTGGTACCCCGCGAAGGGGAGCATGGCCATGGGGTCGTGGCGGACGACCCCGAGCGCGCCCGTGGCGGCCGCCGTGGTCTCCGAGGTCAACATCGCCCCCATCAGCGTGCCGTGGCGCCAGTCGCGGGCTTCGCAGACGAGCGGCACGGTGTCGGCCCGTCGGGCGCCGAAGAGGATGGCGTCGATGGGCACGCCGCGGGGGTCCTGCCACCGCGCCGACATCGACGGGCACTGGCTCGCCGCGGCGGTGAAGCGGCTGTTCGGGTGCGCGGCGGGGGTGCCGGAGCCGGGCGCCCACGGCGCGCCGCGCCAGTCGACCGTGCCTTCCACCGGCGGATCGTCGTGGCCTTCCCACCAGGGCGTGCCGTCCGGGCGAAGGGCGACGTTGGTGAAGATCGTGTCGTGGCTGATCGTCGCGATTGCGTTCGGGTTCGTTCTGCAGCTGGTGCCGGGCACCACGCCGAAGAAGCCGGCCTCCGGGTTGCTCGCCCAAAGCCGGCCGTCCGGCCCGGGCCGGAGCCACGCGAAGTCGTCGCCCACGGTCCACACCTTCCAGCCGGCTTGCCGCAGCTCCGGGGGCGGCACCAGCATGGCGAGGTTCGTCTTTCCGCAGGCGCTCGGAAACGCCCCCGCGATCCACGTGGTTCGGCCCTCGGGGTCTTCGATGCCCACGATCAGCATGTGCTCGGCGAGCCAGCCCTCGCGGCGGCCCATCCAACTGCCCAGCCGCAGCGCGAGGCATTTCTTCCCGAGCAGGGCGTTGCCCCCGTACCCGGAGTTCACGCTCCAGATCTCGTTGGTCTCCGGGAAGTGGCAGATGTACCGGAGCTCGGGGTCGAGCGCGGCGGTCGCGTGCACGCAGCGCGTGAACACCCCGTCCGGGCCCAGCTCCGCGAGCGCCACCGCGCCCATCCGCGTCATCGTGCCCATCGAGAGCGCCACGTACACGCTGTCCGTGAGCTCGACGCCCACCTTCGCGAGCGGGGAGCCGGGCTCGCCCATGAGGAAGGGAACCACGTACATCGTGCGGCCGCGCATGACGCCGGTGCAGATGCCTTCGAGCGTGGCGCGGGCTTCGTCGGGCGCGATCCAATTGTTGTTCGGGCCGGCGTCCTCGCGGTCGGAGGTGCACACGAAGGTGGACTTCTCCGTGCGCGCGACGTCGGACGGGTGACTCCGGTGAAGGTGGCACCCCGGGTAGAGCTCCTCGCTCAACGGGAGCAGTACGCCGGTGCGCACGGCACGGCGCGTGAGGCGGTCGCGCTCGTCGGCGGAGCCGTCACACCACACCACCTCGTCCGGCCCGCACAACTCCACCATCCGCGCGACCCACGCGCGAACCTTCTCTCCGACCTCCATGACCGCTCCCAAGCGCGGCAGTACTCTATCCGGGCTGGCGGGGCTTGCAAGGATAATGAGCCTACAAGGCAGGTAGTTCAGTCTCGCTCGGGCTCTTCCCGGAGGCTGTACTCCTTCATCTTGAGCTGGAGGCTCTTGCGGCTGATCTCGAGCCGCCGCGCGGCGCGCGTGACGTTGCCGCCCTCCTGCTCCAGCGAGCGCTGGATGAGCGTGCGCTCGAGCTTCGCCGTGTGGACGCGCACGTACTCCTTGAGGCCGAGACCGTCGGACCCGCCTCCGGAGCCGCCGCTGGAAGCCGGCCCCGCGCCGAGGCCCGGGAGGGCGTCCACGCCGAGGTCTCCGCCGTCGGAGAGGAGCACGCCGCGCTCCACCACGTTCTCCAGCTCGCGGATGTTCCCCGGCCACGTCCACGCGAGGAGCGCGGCCATGGCGTCGGGGTCGACGCCGCCGACGCGCTTTCCGAGCCGCTCGTTGAAGCGGGCCAGGAAGTGCTCTACGAGGAGCGGGATGTCCTCTCGGCGCTCGCGCAGCGGCGGGAGGCGGATCTGAATGACGTTGAGCCGGTAGTAGAGGTCTTCGCGGAACCGGCCGCCCGCGACCGCCGCCGCGAGATCGACGTTGGTGGCGGCGATCACCCGCACGTCCACGGGCTGCGGGCGGAGCCCGCCCACGCGCTCGATCTTCCGCTCCTGCAGGGCCCGCAGCAGCTTCACCTGCATGTCCCGGGGCAGTTCGCCGATCTCGTCGAGCAGGAGCGTGCCGCCGTCGGCGAGCTCGAAGCGGCCGGGCTTGGACGTGACCGCGCCGGTGAAGGCGCCCTTCTCGTACCCGAACAGCTCGCTCTCGAAGAGGTTCTCGGGGATGGCGCCGCAGTTCACGCTGACGAACGGGGCGTTCCGGCGGCCCGACTGCGCGTGGAGCGCGCGGGCGACGAGCTCCTTGCCGGTGCCGCTCTCGCCGACGAGCAGCACGGTCGTCGGGGAGTCCGCCACCTTCTCCACGAGGGTGTAGACGCGCTGCATCGACGGGGTCACGCCCACGAGGTCGAAGCGGCCCTTCACCTTGGGGTCTTCCTGGAGCGAGCGGCGCCCCGCGCGCTCCACGCGCAGCGCCTTCTCCACGGCCGCCCGAAGCTCGGTGTGGTCGAACGGCTTCGTGATGTAGTCGTGCGCGCCGAGCTTCAGCGCTTCCACCGCGGAGTCCACCGTGCCGTGGGCCGTGATCACGATGAGCGGGAGCCCCGGGAGGGTTTGCCGGACGTGGGCGAGGAGCTCGAGCCCGCCGATGCCGGGCATCTTGAGGTCGGAGATGACGAGGTCGAAGGGCTCGCGACCGAGCAGGTCGATGGCCTCCGCGCCGTCCGCGGCGAGCTCCACGGCGTGACCGTCCCGCGTGAGGTGAGCTTGGAGAACCTTCCGGATCGACGGCTCGTCGTCGACCACGAGTACGCGGGAACGCATGGGCGGGAAACGTAGCACGGACCGCCGCTGTCGGCGCCAGCGCCCCGACGTGAACGGTGTCGGGTGCGGACGCGGTGAAGATGGGGATAGGGTTGCGCGTCGGAAGGCTCGTCCCCAACCCGGAGGCTCCTTGTCCCTGCGCTCGATCTGGCTCGCGTTCGCCCTCGTCGCCACCCTCGCGATCGGCACGGCTGACGCCGCCGGGAAGCAGGCGCCCAACTTCACCCTGCGGGATCTCGCGAACACCTCGCACGACCTCGCCCAGTACAAGGGCAAGGTTGTGCTCATCAACTTCTGGGCGACGTGGTGCGGCCCCTGCCAGGTCGAGATGCCGCACCTCGAGGCGCTCAACAAGGAGCTCGGCCCGAAGGGCCTCGTGGTCCTCGGCGTCTCCGCCGACGCCGCGCGGGACGCCTCGAAGGTCAAGCCCCTCGTCGTGAGCAAGGGCCTCACCTACACCATCCTGCTCGACCCGCAGACCACGGTGGTCGCGCAGTTCAACCCGAGCAAGACGCTGCCCTACAACGTCCTGGTGGACCGCGCGGGCAACATCGACCAGGTGTTCAGCGGCTACAACCCCGGCGACGAGGTCAAGCTCAAGGCCGCCGTCGAGCGCCTCCTCGCCGCGCCCGCGAAATGACCCTCGCGCTCCTCGTCTTCGCGGGGTTTGCCTTCGCGGAGAGCCCCGAGCTCCCCGCCGCCGCGCCCCCTGCGGACGCGCCCCCCGCCGACGCCCCCGTCGAGGGCGCGTCCGCGAGCGCCGCCGCCACCGCCGCGCCCCCGGCGATCTTCGCCGGCGTGCACGGCACCGAGGATTTGCGCGTTCGCTACTGGCACGTCCCCGAGAAGCTCACCAACTTCGAGGACCGCGACATCCTCGACTACGTCGAGGTCGTCAACCGCCTCGACCTCTCGGGCGGGAACGAGCGTGTGGGGGTGGGCGTCCGCATGGACGCCGTCGGGCTCTTCGCCAACCAGTACATCCTCGACGGCGTCCTCACCGACGAGCGGGCGCTCCTCGGCGCGGGGCTCGAATCGCCGTTCGACAGCGCCTACATTGACATCGAGAAGGTGTGGGCCGAGTACCGCACCCCCGACGTCACCTTCACAATCGGCGACAGCTACCTCTCCTTCGGGCGCGGCATGGCGCTCAACCTCGTGAAGAACACCGACATCGACGTGGACACCTCGGTGCGCGGCGTGCGCGCGGCGGCCCACCTCGGCGACTGGGACCTCACCGTGGCGTCCGGCACCACCAACCCCCAGCAGGTGGCGCTCGAGAACCCGAACCTCTCCATCCAGCCCGACACCGCCCACGCGGTCACCGGGCTCCGGGTCGATCGATACGGGCTCGGCCCGCTGAACGTGGGCGCGCACGGCGTGCTCGTGCAGTACAGCCGCTCCCGCGTGCCCGGGCAGGACGGGTGGGGCGCCTACGGGCATCCGGTCGACGCGTGGGTGGCCGGCGCGAGCGCCGAGGCCCTCGGCGTGGCGGGGCTCGACCTCTTCGCCGAGGCCGACATCTACGGCTACGAAGCCGAGGAGATCGCGACCGAGCTCGGGCACGCGCTCTACGCGAGCGCGGCGGCGTATCCCGGCAAGGCGTCCATTCTCGTCGAGCTCCGGCGCAGCAAGGACACCGAGTGGATCAACTCGTTCTCCGACGGCTACGAGATCGCGAGCGGCCCGACGCTCGAGTATGAGCGCGTCGTCACCGAGGACAGCGCCGCCGCCGTGAATTCCAACGACATCACGGGGGGGCGCGCCCGGGTGGATTTGCGGCTCGGCGACACCTCCAAGGCGATCACGTTCGTCCCGTATGCGAGCGTCGCCGTGTTCCGGGACGCCGACCTCGGCGGGCTCCACTTCAACCGCGCCCCCGAGACCATCGTGCACCCCGTGGTCGGCGTGCAGTACCTCCTGCACGACCTCCACCTGCTCGCGAACGCGGGCCAGCGGGTCGACATCCGCGACGACTTCGAGGGCAGCGCGCAGGGGGCCGACAGCCTGCTCCATCTCGACGCCGACCTGTCGTTCCACGTCTCCGACACCGTGTCCATCGAGCTCGCGCCGGCGCTGCTCCGCTTTCAGTGGGGCGAGAACGAGCAGCAACAGCACGACTTCACCGACTTCTCGAACGCGGTGGCGGTGAAGGTGGGCGCGCCCTGGGCGTTCATCCTCTACACCGACTACTCCGACAACCCGCTCATCCGCAGCACCGGCAACCTCGAAGGGCTCCTCGGCGAGTCCGGCGAGAACCTCTACGGGGCGCTCGAGGTGCAGTGGATGCCGTCGTCGTCGATGACGCTCAAGGCGTTCTACGGCGCCTACCGGGCCGGCATCCGGTGCGCTGGCGGCCAGTGCCGCTCGCTGCCGGGGTTCGAGGGGGCGAAGGTCTCGCTGTCGTCCGCGTTCTGACCGCCCGCGTCAGCGGAAGGTCGACGGGGGCAGGCGCGTGAATTCGGCGGCGTCGACCGTGGCGATGGGGAGCCGCGCGCCGACGCCGAGCAGCCGCTTGAGCGCCGCGATGCCGCCCGCGCGCTCGAGCGTGGCCGCGCGCCGCGCGAGGCCGTCGCCCAGACCCGGCTCGCGGCCGTCCCACGCGCGCTTCACCAGATCGGGCCACGCGTTGGCGAGCGCGGAGACGCCGCCGGCGAGCGTGGGGAGGGCCGCAAGCGACGCGAGGTCTTCGGGGGCGAACCCGTTGTCGATCGTGGTCCAGCCGACGCCGGGCCAGGCCTCGGCGAGGCGCCGAACGCGGTGCGCGTCTCCCGAAGCGTCGTACCAGCCCGCGATGCGGGACTCCGCCTGGAGTCGGGCGAGGACGCGCGGCGAGAGGGGGGTGCCGAACCGCGGGTGGTGCCACGCGAGGACCGGCGCGGTGACGTGCTCCGCGACCGAGCGGAACCAGTCCACGAGCGCGTCGTCCGACATCGGCACCACGAGCGGCGGGGGCAGGAGCACGGCCGTCCCGCCGCGGGCGGCCGCGGCGCGCCCGAGCTTCACGAGGTAGGCGGGGGAGGGGTCCCAGATGGGGAAGATC
>CAXNIN010000102.1:0-12331 GCA_964202365.1 Myxococcota bacterium
TCAGAAGTCGAACTTGAGCCCGAAGCTGAACTCGGAGGAGGACAGGTTCACCTGGTCGTCGCCGTGTACGAGGTTCGTCTTGCGGTACTCGGCCACGAGGTACGTGTCGTTGATGCCGGTGGTGGCCTCGAGGCGGCTGCCGGCGCGCCGATCGAGCACGTCGAGCAGGAGCATGAGGCCACCGCCGTAGTGCCAGCCGTACTTTCCGCCGCTGCGCTCGAACTCCGTGGCGCCCTTGTCCGCGACGTACCAATTCTCGCGCCACATCCAGTAGTCGACGCCAATGCGGCCGAACGGGACGATGGGCTGCTCGTCGAGCAAATCGAGGCGCCCGGTGACGCTGAGCGCCAGGGGCACCATCGTGAGCATGTCGTGCTCGGCGCTCACGCGGCCGTCCAGGGTCTGGAGGAACCCGAGCTCCTGGAAGAACCCGATGCCGAGGTTGGCGTCGACGAAGCGCGACGCGTACCCGTACTCGAACCACAGGATCTCGGTGTCTTCTCCGAAGATCTGCTGGACGTACGGCTCGGTGATGGTGGTGGGGCCATACCGGAGCTGGACGTTCATCGTCCGGGGGCCCTGGTCGTCGTCCGTCGACGCGCGGGCGTCCAGCGGCACGGCGACGGCGAGGAGTCCGGCCGCGGCGACAGCCACCCGGCGGCGACGGAGGAGCGCAGCGCCGGCGAGCACCACGGCGAAAAATCCTGCGCGCGTGCCGTCGACGACACCGCACGTGGCAGGGAAGAACCCTCCCTCGTCGCCGGCGAGGCAGGTCGCGCACCAGGTTTGCTCGGGCGTTTCGGACTGAACTTCGGACATGGGACCCTCGAGGCCGCCCGTGTCGTACGCACGAACGGCGACGTAGTAGGTGGAGCCGTTGGTGAGCGGCGCGATCGTTCTGCTAACCGACTCTCCCGGCACGGCCGTGATCACGATGGGCGCCTCGATAAGGTCGTCCCCGCTGAACAGCGGCCCGCCCCTGGGGAAGTCTTCCGCTTCGAAGGGCTTGGTGTCGACGAAGATCACGTAGCTGGCGATGTCGGCCGCGGTCAGGCCGTCGAACGCGACCGTCAGGGCGCCGTTCCCGAACCCTACGCCGTCCGGCCCGAGTTGGACCTGCTCGGGCGGGTTGTCGACGCTCAGCCCACCGGCCGCCCGGCCGACGTTTCCGCCATCGTCGACGAACACCCAGATGCGGTTCGCGCCCTCCGCGAACGCAGATCCGTCGACGACGAACTCGGACGTGGCGGACGCGCCGGCGTCGATGGTGCCGGTGTCGAGCAAGGTCCCCAGGGCGTCGACCGTGCCGCCGGCGTACACCGAGTAGTCACCGCCGATGTCGGAGGAGAAGGTCACCGTCACGGTGTCGCCCGTTACCGCCTCGGAAGGGCTGACGAGCGATACGTCGACCCACGGGCGGTCGGTGAGCACGACCACCGAGCCGTCCTCGGTGGCGCCGAGGGCGTACCCGTCGATGGTGACGAGCTCGCGGAGGTTGGCCGCCCCCGAGATGGTGTCGAGCTCCCCGATGGTCGTGCCGTCGAAGGAGTAGAGCAGCGCGTCGTTGCCGGCGCCCAGCACCATCCACCCCTCGCTCGCGCGGATGCCAACCGCCGTCGTGGTGGCCGCGTCGATCGTGAGGGGAACGTAGTCGTTGTCCGACTCGAAGCGGACGAGCCCGCCGCCCTCGTCCGCGAGGTAGACGGCATTGGCGTCCGGGTAGGGGTAGGCGTCCACGAGCGAGCGGCCGAGGCTGCTCTGGGGGGTGATCACGGTGCCCACGGTCTTCGAGACCTTGGAGACCTCATCCCCCCCGTGCACGACGAGGATGCTGTCGCTCGTGAGCGCGGTGTCCTCGAGGGTGTCGTTCGAGAGCACCTGGCCGAACCCCTCGACCTTCGCGCCAGACCCCAGCGTGACCGCCTGGAGTACGAGGTCGTCGCCTTCTCCGACGACGGCCCAGAGGTTCATTCCGTCCGTCTCGAGGGCGTACACGGCACCGGTACCGACGCTCAACGTCTCCGTGGCACGCGTGGCAAGGCCCTCCGGCGACACATCGATGGTCGCGACGGTCCCGTCCGCGCAGCCCACCAGGAAGGACCACCCGGCCGCGGCGCCGCCGTGTACAGCGACCCCGCGCGCGCCCGGGCACGCGTTGAGCACGGTAGTGTCGAACGTGCCGGTGTCGAGGATGGTGAGGGTCCCGGCACCCGAATCCGACCAGCCCACCTGCAGCCCTTCGGCGTCGATCACGATGTCCGTTACGTCGGTGCCCACAGGGTAGGTCGCCGCGAGCCGGTCGGGGTACGCGAGCGCGGCCGCAGCGAGCGCGAGGAGCATCACGCGACCCCCAGAAGACCAGCTCCCGAGAGCCAGGTCACCGCGCGGACCACGTTCGAGCCAGCGCTGGCGAGATCATCCGAGACCACCCAGAGGTGCACGCCGTCGCCCGACGGGTCGGCCCGGAGGCGGCCCCAGACAACGCCCGGCTTGCCGAGGAAGGTGCGCGGGCGCAGGCGCGCCGTGCGGGCGACGGCGACGAGGCCCGGAGCGCCGCGAAGGGCTTCTTCGGCGGCCTCGACGGTGACGCCACGAAGGTGGAGCCCCGCCGACATACCGGCGAAGAGCGGCTGCGTCGCCACCTGAACCACCACCCGGTCCAGCCGGGTCAACGCCGTGAGTTCGGACATCGCCACCTGTTCGACGGTGCTCCACTCGTCGGTAGGGACATCCTCGGGGAGGGTGTCGAACGCCAGGCCATCGACGAAGATCCGGCGTTGAGGGTCCTGATTGTTGAGCGTCGCCACCACCTGCTGGCCGAGCTCCTCCATCCCGGCCCGACCGCGGGCGCTCGCGGCCACCGAGACGACCGCTGAAACGCCGGTGAGGCCTACGGGGCGCAGCGCTGCGCAGACGGGCGCGAGGAGGGCGCCCACGGACGACGGCGTGCGGAGCGCGCCGGCCTTCGCGACGGCTTCGGCGGTGAGCTCCGCGACGCCCGGCAAGGCGACGGGGGCTTCGAGCACGCCGGCGGTCGCGTTGCCCACGTCGATGACAACGACGCCACGCGCCACGAGGGATGCCGCGAGCTTCGCAGCCGCCGCGGAGGGGACGCAGAGGATGGCGAGGTCCGGACGCACGTTCGCGAGCGCCGAGGCGGGCTCGACGCCCACCGATTGTCCACGGAAGTTGACCGTGTCGACCCGTGGCGAGCGGGACGCCGAGGCGTACGCGCGCAGCGTGCCGATTACGAGGTCCGAGGAGGCGAGCGCGGCAAGCACCTGCTCTCCCGTTACGCCCGTTACACCCACCAGCGCCAGATCCAACGAAGTGCTGCTCATCGGGCGCTCCCTATCCGCCGCGTTCGAGCGAGGCCCACCCGGGAGAAGAAACAGGACGCGGCAGGCGCACAGGCGCGCCGCCCCCCTCTCCCGAGTACGGGCCTATCGGTGGTCGGCGAGGATGCCCTGAATGCGGTCCTTCCCGCGGAGCTTCAGGCGCTTGATGCGGTTGATGTCGCGTCGCTCCGCCTCGGACGGGTGGCGGATGCGCTCCAAGCGACCCAGCTCACGCTCGAGCTCCTGGTGCTTGCCGTAGAGGTGGCGCAGCTCGTCGTGCGAATCCGAAAGTCGACCAATCAACTCGATTTCTGCGGCTTCCATTCGACCTCCCGATCAGGGTTGCCGCAGCAGTCTACAGGGGCCCGTTTCCGTATGTCAAACAGACGACGGACGTGCGTCGGGCTCGCGAAGGTACCGGAGACCCACCCTTTCCGGCGTGCGGGCCTCGAGCGAACGAGCGAGCGCCGCGCCGTGTTCGACCGGAGAAGCGCTGGCGTTCGCCGCCAGCCGATGGCCTGCGGCGACCACGGCCGCAGCGTACACGTCCGCCCCCTCGCCAACGGCGACGCCCGGCGCGGCGACGAGGGCCTGCGCCGGCGCAAGGTCCTGCTCAGGGCCGATTGGCACGGGCACCGGACCCCGGGTGTCGAACCAGCCCGCGTAGACCTTTCCCTTTCGCGCGTCGAGGAGCGCCAGGACGCGCGGCTCGTCCGGGAGGAGCGCCGCGCGGAGCGCGAGCGATGAGAGCGGGACGACGTCGACACCGCGCGCGAACGCGAGCCCGAGCGCGGCCGCAACGCCGACTCGGACGCCGGTGAAGGTGCCCGGCCCGACGGTCACGGCGACGCGCTCCACGTCGCCGACGGCGACGAGGGCACGCTCCAGCTCAATCGCCAACCAGGCTTCCGCCCCGGCGGCCACGCGCATCGACGCCACGTACACGGCAACAGCGCCATCGAAGGCGGCCACCCCGACGACAGGCCCGGCGGTGTCGACCAGGACCAGCTTCACGCCGCCTCGGCCCACCGCCGCAGGTCGTTCGCGAAGACGAACAGCATGAGCAGCACGAGGAAGATGATGCCCGCCTGCTGCGCCCGCTCCCGAAGCACGCCCGGCAGGGGCCGGCCGCGAATCCACTCCGCCAGGTACATCATCAACTGCCCGCCATCCAAGACGGGAATCGGGAGGAGGTTGATGATGCCGAGGCTCAGCGAGAAGAGGCCGAGCTGACGAACCCAGTCGTAGATGCCGCGCTCGGCGGCCGCCCGCGTCTCGCGGAAAATCGCGACCGGCCCGCCGAGGTTCTCCTGGGGAGGGGCCTCGCCGGTGATCATCTTGCCGATCTGCTCGACCATGAAGTTGCCGATCAGCACCGTCTCGTCGCTCGCGCGTCCCAGCGCTTCGGCGACCGGGTACGGCCGAGGGACGAGCGGCGCCGCGACGGTCACACCGCCACTCGCAATGCCGAGCAGCGGGCGCCACCGGTACCGGCCGAGATCATCGGTGTCGCGCACGACCTTCGGGGTCACCGCGATCACCTGCACCACCCCGTCACGCCGGACGGTGAGGCGCATCTCCCGCGTGGTCTGCTCGCTCCCCTCCCCCGTGGAGGCCGACTGCACGGCGCGAACGACGTCCTGCCAGACGCGAATGGGGCGGTCGTCCACGGCGAGCAGCCTGTCGCCGGCCAGGACGCCGGCTATTTTGGCGGACGATTCGGACTGCCCGAAGTCACCGACGGTGACCATCGCGCTCGCAAGCCCCCACGTGCTCCACGCGGCGTCGTCCGCTTCGGTCGCAACGGGGACCCAGGTGGGATCTGGGCGCAGGGTGAGCGTCTCCGTTTGCGTGACGCCCTCGACGGTGCGCGCGACGTTGAGCGACAGCGGCGCGCCGGCGCCGGCAAGCGCGAGCCGCCGGACTTCGTTCCACGTCCGCACGGGCACGCCGGCGACTGCCGACACCGTGTCGCCCGCCCGAAGCCCGGCGCGGCCGGCCGGCGAAGCGGGGTCATCTACGGCGACGGCGGGGCCCGGCGACGAGTTCAAGATGCCGAAGTCGTACGGATCACGCACCTCACCGTACGCGCCATCTTCGACCGGCAGCGCGATTGGCACCAGAGCTCCCTGGCGGTCGACCACGAGGTCCAGCGTGCGATCGGTGCTCGCCGCGAACGCATCGAGTACGTCGGGCCAGGTGCGCGTCGCGGTTCCCTCTACCGAGGTGATTCGATCTTCGGGCAGCACGCCGGCCGCGGCGCCGGGCAGGTCGGCGTAGACCGTGCCGACATCGGCGCGCGGCTGCGGATCGCCCGCCACCTTGAGCGCGGTGAACACCACGAACGGGAGCACGAGGTTCATCGCCGGCCCGGCGAGAACGATCAGGAGGCGCTGCCACGCGGGCTTGGACATGAACGCGCCGGAGTCGCGCGTGTCCTCGTCCTCGTCGGCCCCGCCCTCCATGTACGGATCGGCGCCGGCCATCCGAACGTAGCCGCCGAAGGGAAACCAGGAGATGCGGTAGTCGGTGTCGCCCCATTGAAAGCCGACCAGCCTGCCGCCGATGCCGACGCTGAATACCCGAACGCGCACGCCGAACGCTTTGGCCACGATGAAGTGGCCAAACTCGTGGATCGTGATCAGCATCGCGATGAGCGCGACCGCGGCGATGGTGGTGGCGACGCCGGACATCACGCCTCAGTATTCACGGTGTCAGGAGCGGCCGCACCTGCAGCACGGCCCAGAGCAGCGGCCCGGTGAACAACAACGAGTCGATCCGGTCGAGGACACCGCCGTGACCCGGCATGATCGAGCCGCTGTCCTTCACGCCGAAGGCGCGCTTGAGCATCGACTCGGCGAGGTCGCCGAGCACCCCGGCGACATCGAGCACCCCAGCGAGCACGATCGCGAGCGTCCAGGAGAAATCGAGATCGAAGGCGAACTTGAACCCCGCCGCTCCGGCCATCGCGAGCAGGAGGCCGCCGAACACGCCCTCGCGGGTCTTCTTGGGAGAGACGCGCGGGAAGAGCGGGGTCTTGCCGAACGCGCGGCCGGCGAAGTACGCGCCGGTATCGCCGAGCCAGGTGGATGCGAGGAGGAAGAAGATGAGCCCCAGGCCATGTTCTTCCTGACGAATCAGCGCGAGCGGCGCCATGAGCACCGGAACGTACACCAACCCGAAGCCGAGCCGGACAGCCTGAGTAGCGGCCCGCTCCACGTCGGGTCGCAGAAACATTGGGACCAGCAGGAACGCAATCGTGACCAGCGGGAGCACCACGCCCAGCCACGCTGTCGCGTGCACGGCAACCGTCGCGACGCCGAGCCCGGTGAGCAGGTAGGCGCCACGCTCCGCGAGGGGAAGCTCGGGCGCCGCCATCCGCACGTACTCGTCCAGCCCGATGAGCAGGAAGGGCAGCATCAGCCACCACACGCCGTGTTCACCACCCCAGATGAGGATCGGCAGGACGATCGCGAGCCCGACGAGCCCCGACACGAGACGGGTGAGCATCAGGCTCGAACCTGAGCGCTGGTCTTCCCGAAGCGACGCTCCCGCGTACCGAACGACGCGAACGCCTGTTCGAGCTCGGCGCGCCGGAAGTCCGGCCACAACACGTCGGTGACGTAGATCTCGGCGTACGCGAGCTGCCACAGGAGGAAGTTGGAGAGTCGGAGCTCGCCGGAGGTACGCACGAGGAGATCGGGCTCCGGAAGGCCGGCAGTGCCCAGCTCGGCGGCGAACGTGGCCTCGTCGATGGCGTCGGGACGGAGCCGACCGGCGGCCGCCTTCCGCGCGAGCGACTTCGCCGCTTCGACGATCTCGGCGCGCCCGCCGTAGGACAGCGCGAGGGTCAGGACCATCCCCTTGTTGTTCCGCGAGGCGTGGGAGAGTTCCTTGAGGGCCGCGCGGACCGGAATCGGGAGCCGATCGATCTGGCCGATCGCGTTGAGCCGAATATCGTTCTCGAGGATTTCCCTGCGCTCTTCGACGAGGAAACGCGCGAGGAGCCCCATGAGCGCCTTCACCTCGTCGTCGGGCCGCTTCCAGTTCTCGGTGGAGAAGCTGTACAACGTCAGCGCCTGGACGCCCGCGGCGCGGCACGCCCGTGTGATCTCGCGGACGCTCTCGGCGCCGGCCTCGTGACCGGCCACGCGCGGGAGCCCGCGGGCCTGGGCCCAACGTCCGTTGCCATCCATGATGATGGCCAGGTGACGAGGAACGGCCTGGCTCAAACCTCCAGAACCTCCTTCTCCTTCACCGCGGCGACCTCGTCGCACTTCTTCACGTGGAGATCCGTCGACTGCTGGATCTTGTCCGTGGCGCGCTTGAGCTCGTCCTCGGTGATCTCCTTGTCGTCGTACGCCGTCTTGAGCAGCTCGTTGTACTCGCGCCGAACCCCGCGCACCCGCACCTTGGCGTCCTCGGCCGACTTCTTGACCACCTTCACCAGCGCTTGGCGACGGTCGCCTGTGAGCGGCGGGATGGGGATCCGGATGATCTGCCCGTCGCTGCTCGGGTTGAGCCCGAGACCGGCGGAGCCGATGGCCTTCTCGAGGTCCTTCAGCGTCGTCTTGTCCCAGGGGTTGACGACGAGGAGCCGCGCGTCGGGCGCGGTGATGTTTCCGCACTGCTTGAGCGGCATCGTCGAGCCGTAGGACTCGATGTGCACGGGAAGGTTCTCGATCAGCGTGGGGGAGGCGCGCCCGGTTCGGACGGCGACCAACTCACGCTTGAGCGAGTCGATCACTTTGTCCATGTCGCCGGGGAGGCTCGAGAGGTACTCGTCGACAATCGACATCGGGGCGGCCTCCGGGGTCAGGGCAGAGGGGAGTTCACGTGGGTGCCCACCGCCTCGCCGAGAACCACGCGCCGGACGTTGCCGGGGCGGTTCATGTCGAACACGATGAGCGGGATCCGGTTCTCCATGCACAGGCTGATGGCGGTGGCGTCCATCACCTTGAGTCCGAGCTTCAGCGCCTCGAGGTGCGTGATCGACTCGTAGCGCACGGCGTCGGCGTGCTTCTTCGGGTCCTTGTCGTACACGCCGTCCACCTTGGTCGCCTTGAGGATGACGTCCGCGTGGATCTCGGCCGCGCGCAGGGACGCGGCCGTGTCGGTGCTGAAGTACGGGTTGCCGGTGCCCGCCGCGAAGATGACGACGCGTCCTTTGTTCAGGTGCGCGACCGCGCGGCGGCGGATGTAGGGCTCACACACCTGCTCGATGCGGAGAGCCGACATCACGCGGGTGTAGCAGCCACGTTGCTCGAGCGCGTCTTGGAGCGCGAGCGCGTTGATGCAGGTCGCAAGCATGCCCATGTAGTCCGCATGCGCACGATCCATTCCGCCCTCGGAGGCGGGAACACCCCGGAAGATGTTCCCACCGCCGATGACGATGCCGATCTGGACACCGAGCTTGTGCACCTCGATGACTTCGTCGGCAAAGCGGCCGAGCACCGTCTGCTGGACGCCGAAATCAGCGTCCCCAGCGAGCATCTCCCCCGAAAGCTTGAGCAGGATTCGGCGGTATGCGGGTTCGGCCACGCGTTCCTCCTTACAGGCCCGCCTGCGCCGCCACTTCGGCCGCGAAGTCGTCCTTCTTCTTCTCGAGACCCTCGCCCATCACGAAACGGACGAAGCGGCGGATCTTGATGTTCTCGCCAATGGTCGAGACGGCTTCCTTGATGACGGCGTCCACCGTCTTCGAGTCGTCCTTGATGAACTTCTGGTCGAGGAGGCAGACCTCCTCGTACCACTTGCTCATGCGGCCCTCGACGATCTTCGCCGCGATCTGGGCAGGCTTGCCCTCGGCGATGGTCTTCTCGAGCTGGACGGCCTTCTCCTTCTCGTACGCGTCCGCGGGCACGTCTTCCCGGGACAGGTACTCGGGGGAGGCCGCGGCGATGTGCATCGCGATCTCGCGGCAGAGGCTCTTGAACTTCTCGTTCATCGCCACGAAGTCGGTCTCGCAGTTGAGCTCCACGAGCACGCCGATCTTGCCGCCGGCGTGGATGTAGGACTCGACGAGACCTTCGCTCGCGATACGGCCGGACTTCTTCGCCGCAGACGCGAGGCCCTTGGTGCGAAGCCAGTCGATCGACTTCTCGAGGTCCTCGCCGTTCTCGCCGAGAGCCTTCTTGCAGTCGAGGATGCCGGCGCCGGTGCGCTCGCGCAGTTCCTTGATCATTTCCATGGAAGCCATGTTTCCTCCAGTGTCGTCAGCGGACCTAGTTGGCCTCGGGCTCGCGGTACTCGGAGTCGCGATCATCGCCACCGGAGCGGCGGAAGACCTCGACACCACGCCCGTCGTCAGCCTGGATGACGGCGGCGGCCTCGGTGCGACCCGCGTTCACGCCCTCCGCGGCGGCGTCGGCCACGGCGGCGGTGAACAGGCGGATCGACTTGATGGCGTCGTCGTTGCCGGGGATGACGTGGTCGATGCCGTTGGGATCGCAGTTGGTGTCGCAGAGGGCGACGACCGGGATGCCGAGCTTGCCGGCTTCCATGACCGCGATGTGCTCCTTCTTGGGATCGATGACGAAGAGCGCGCCGGGCAGGGACCGCATGTCCTTGATGCCGCCGAGCGCCTTCTCCATCTTCTCGATCTCGCGCGTAAGCGTGAGGGCTTCCTTCTTCGTGAGCTGCTCGAACTTGCCCTCGGCGCGGGACTTCGTGAGGAAGTTCAGGCGCTCGATGGACTTCTTCACCGTCTGGAAGTTGGTGAGCGTGCCGCCCAGCCAGCGATCGTTGACGAAGAACATGTTCGAGCGGCGCGCTTCTTCCGCGACGATGTCGCGCGCGGCGCGCTTGGTGCCGACGAAGAGCACGGGCTGGCCGCGGCTGGTGAGGCTGGTGATGAAGCGGGAGGCCTCGACCAGGGCGCGAGCGGTCTGCTGGATGTCGATGATGTGGACCCCGTTCTTCTGGCCGTAGATGTACGGCTTCATGCGGGGGTTCCAGCGGCGGGTCTGGTGGCCGAAGTGGACACCGGCCTCGAGGAGCTCACGGAGCGAGACGTTTACCATTTGATCAACTCGTTGCGGGGCGCGCCCGCACAGATGGTTTTGCGACCGCCGGAGGTCGCGCCCCGACCCCTGTGAACAGGGGCACCGAGGGGCGCGGGCCTGAAGCCCGGCGTGGATCTCTTCGGGAAACCCCGAAGGCACGGCCAGCTAACGCAGGAGCGCCCCCGCGGCAACCGTAGGCATCGGTCACCGCAGGAGGGCGTTCAGGAGGACGCCGAGGCGTCCGCGGGCTCCTCGTAGCAGCACTTCTTGAACTTCAGACCGCTCCCGCAGGGGCACGGATCATTACGTCGGATGCCGTTCTCGAGCGCGAAGAGCCGCGTCTCGGCTCCCTTCGCGGGGAGCTCACGGGCCGGCGCGGAGGTGAGCACGGGGAGCGGCTCGTACTCCGGGGGGGGCTCGTCCGCTCCGCCGAGCTCATCGTCGAGCTCGCCGGAGGAGAGACGCTTGGCCATCGACTTGCTCGGCGCGCTCGCGGCCGTCTCGGCGGCCTGCATCTGAATCCGAAGGAGCCGGCTCACCACCGCTTCGTCGCGAAGCGAGTTCATGAGCTGGAACATCTGGAAGGCTTCTTTCTTGTACTCCAGGAGCGGATTGCGCTGCCCGTAGCCCCGGAGGCCGATGCCGTCGCGGAGACGATCCATCGCGAGGAGGTGGTCCTTCCAGAACTGGTCGGCGAACTGGAGGAGCAGCATGCGCTCGAGCTGCCGCATCCCCTCTTCCCCGACTTCCTTCTCCTTCGCCTCGTACGCGGCCTGGGCGTCCGTGCGGATGCGCTGCTTGAGCTCGGCCCGCGAGAGCTCCTTGAGCTGCTCGGCGGTGGACTCCCAGCGGATCGCGAAGATCTCGTCGAGCCGGCGCAGCAGGACCTCGGTGTTCCAGGCCTCCGCGCTCACCCCTTCCGCCACGTACTCGTCCATCAGGTCGTCGATGAGGGCGGAGATGCTCTCGAGCATCATCGTCCGGACGTTCTCCCCCGTGAGCGCGCGGCGCCGCAGGTCGTAGACCGCCTTGCGCTGCAGGTTCATGACGTCGTCGTACTCGAGGAGGTTCTTCCGGATGTTGAAGTTGTGCCCCTCGACCTTCTTCTGCGCGTTCTCGATCGACGACGTGATCCAACGATGCTCAATGGGCTCGTCGTCCTTGAGGCCCATCCGCTCCATCCACACGATGATCTTGTCGCTGCCGAAGATCCGGAGGAGGTCGTCTTCCAGAGACAGGTAGAAGCGCGAGGAGCCGGGATCGCCCTGGCGACCGGCGCGACCGCGGAGCTGGTTGTCGATGCGGCGCGACTCGTGCCGCTCGGTACCGAGGATGTGCAGGCCGCCCGCCCGCATCACCTCTTCACGCTCGGCTTCGCACTGCACGCGGTACTTCTCCGCGGTGGTGCGCCACACCTCGGGGTCTACGAGCTGGGGGGCGCCCAGCTCCATCCGCGTGAGGCCGTCGGGGTCTCCGCCGAGCTTGATGTCGGTGCCGCGACCCGCCATGTTCGTGGAGATGGTGATCGCGCCGAGGCGACCGGCCTGAGCCACGATCTCCGCTTCACGCGCGTTGTTCTTCGCGTTGAGGACCTCGTGGGGGATGCCCTTCTTGGCGAGGAGGCGCGCGACGAGCTCGGACTTCTCGACGCTGGTGGTGCCGACGAGGACGGGCTGCCGCTTGGCGTAGCACTCCTCGAGTTCCTGCATCACCTTCTTGAACTTCTCGCCCTGCGTCTTGTAGACGATGTCGTGGTGGTCGAGCCGCTGGATGCCGCGGTTCGTCGGGATGGGCATCACCTCGAGCTTGTAGATGTTCCCGAACTCTTCCGCTTCGGTGGCGGCGGTGCCGGTCATGCCGGCGAGCTTGCCGTACATGCGGAAGAAGTTCTGGAAGGTGATGGTCGCGTAGGTCTGGCTCTCGGCCTCGACCTTGACGCGTTCCTTCGCCTCGATCGCCTGGTGGAGCCCGTCCGACCAGCGCCGGCCC
>CAXNIN010000103.1:0-12114 GCA_964202365.1 Myxococcota bacterium
GACTGGGACCACGACCGCGACTGGGACCACGACCGCGACTGGGACCATGACGACGACGACCGCGACTGGGACGACGACGACGACGACGACGACGACTCCGGCGGCGACCGGGACTGGGATGACGACGACGACGATGACTCGGGCGCCGACACCGACGAGCCCGACGACACGGACGAGCCCGAAGACACCGACGAGCCCGACGACACGGGCGAGCCCGACGAGCCCGACGACACCGACGAGCCCGACGACACCGACGAGCCCGACGACACCGACGAGCCCGAAGACACCGACGAGCCCGACGACACGGACGAGCCCGACGGCGACGACGACCGCGACTGGAGCGATGACGACCGCGACTCGGGCGACGAAGAGGGCCGCGGGAACGACGAAGGCTGATCAGAGCCCTTCGATCTGCCCCTTGTAGCGCTGGATCTGCCGCGCCATCGCGTTCTGCTCACCGCCGAGCGCGATGGCGTCCTTCGGGCACACCCACCAGCAGTACAGGCACTGCACGCAGTCGGGCTCACTCGTCGTGACGCCGATCTGTTCGAGCGGCAGGCCGGTCGGACAGGCGTCCGCGCACTTCCGGCAATCCCCGCACGCGTCGGCGTTGCGGGCGGTCACCCGGAGGGTGTCGTCGGCGCGCACGTACACGTCCTGGATGATCTTGAGCTTGTACGCCGCCTCGGCCACGGCGGGCTTCTCCACCAACGGGCGCACCGCGAGCTTCAGCCACATCAGCGACCGCGCCTCGGCGAGCTCGGCGAGCCTCGAGCGCGGCGGCGCCTTGCGGATCGGGCGAATCACGGGCATCGCGGCCACGATCGCGGCCCAGAGCGCATCGGAGAGGTGCCCCGACTCGAAGGCGTGCACGAGGTAGGGAACCTCGCGCCACGGCATGTCGATGAGCCGGCTCACGACGAGGTCGTTGAGGAAGGCGTCGTTCGAAGCGATGATCCGGCCGAAGCGGAAGGGGTCGCCGTCGCCGGGGCCGTTGCCTTCCATGCCCACGAGGCCGTCCACGATCACGAGGTCGGGCCGCACCACCTCGTTGAGCGCGAAGATGTTGCGTCCCAGATCGTAGTGCATGTGGCGCTTGTCCTGCCCGCGCGCGATGCCCACCCAGTTCTTCATCGCGCAGGACATTCCGGCTTCCGCGTGCGTTTTCACCTTCGGCACGCTGATGAGGAAGTCGGCGTCGAGCACGGTGCGGGCGATGGCGGGGTGGGCGTTCTCGTGAAGCACCACCTCTCGGCCGTCGTCCCGGTTCAGATCGACCACGCGCACGCCGTGCCGCGCGGCGATCGGCGCGACGCGGAGCCGCTTGAAGGTGTCGATGTCGCGGCGCGCGACGCCCACGTTGGAGCCGTCCGCCACGGTGAGGTCGGTGTACCCGCGCCGCCGGAGCGAGGCGAAGATCCCCTCGAGCACGCGCAGGTCGACACAGTTGCCCGTGAGCGCGACGAGATCGTTGTTCAAGTTGGGCTTCACGACGATGCGGGCGTCGCGGTTCGCCGGGAGGAGTTGCTCCCAGTCGGCCACGATGCGCTCAATCGTCGCGAACACCTCGGCGGTGGTCCACGCGGCGTGGACATCCACGCGGCCCCGGTCGCAAGAGAAGGTCAACACGAGGCCCAACATAGCCGGCCGCTCGTCCGGCGGCGCCCTCGCCTACCGCCGCGCGATGCCCGCCAGGAGCGCCTCGTACCGGGCCCACACGCGGTCCCAGGCGCGGGTCTCCACGTAGGCGCGGCCCTCGCGCCCGAGGCGCTCCCGCTCCGCGGGGTCCGCGATGAGCGCGAGCATCGCGTTGCGCAGCGCGTCCGGGTCATCGCGGGGCACCGCCACGCCAATCCCGCCCGTTGCCTCGCGAATCGCCGGTTGATCGTAGTAGATCACCGGCTTCCCGCACGCCATTCCCTCCACCGCGGTGAAGCCGAACCCCTCCTCCATCAACGTGGGGAAGAGCACCACCTCGGCGTCCTGGTAGTACGGAACGATGTCGTCCACGTCGGTGGCGAAGGTGACCGGCTGGTTGAACGCCTGGATTCGGAGCTGGTCGAGGTAGATGCGATCGGCGACGGCGCCCACGAGCGTGAGGTGGGCGCGGTATTTCTGATCGGGGCGCATCCGCCCGAGCGCGTCGATCGCCGCGTGTTGGCCTTTGCCCGGAAGAATGCGGCCCGGGTACACGAAGCGCACCGGCGGGAGCGCGGGGAGCGAGAACCCCGCCGCGGCCACGGGAGCGGCCGGCGTGGGCGCGCGGGGCACGAAGCGATGGATATCCACGCCGTTGCCGATCACGGTCACCCGGCCCTCGGGCACCCCGATCCGAAGGAGCTGGCGTCGCGACGCCTCCGACACGGTCACCACCGCGTCGAGCCGCTTCCCCTGCGCCTTGTAGAGCTGCTCGCGGAGCACCGTCCCGGCGTCGCGCGTCGCGCGGCCGAAGTTCAGGTCGTGCACGATGAGCGCGTTCGGCACGCCCGGGACGGCGATCTCGACCGAGTTGGACAACACGACGTCGGGCCGGAAGCGCCGCGCCTCCCGCCCGGCGGCGAGGCCCATGGCGAGGTAGCCGGAAGCGCCCTTCTCGCGCAGGTCCACCGCGACAGCCTCGGCGGGCACCTGATCGCGCCCCGTGCGGTACCCGACGACGAGCCGAACGTCGTGGTGCCTGCGCGCCTCGGCGTAGAGGGCGGCGAACACCGTCTCGGTGCCGCTCCGCACGTCGGGCGTGTAGCGGCGTGCGACCATCAGGATGCGCATCCCCTGCCCTCTATCGCGCTAAACTCGGCCCATGCTGCTCGTCGCCGTCGCCCGCGACCCCGCCGCCACCGGCTGCGGCACCGGCGCCGCGGCGCTCCTGCTCCTGCCGGCGCTCCTCCTGCCCCGCCGGAGAACGCCGTGAAGCTCGCCAACATCGCGCTCCTCACCCTGCCGATCCTCCTCGCGGGCGTCGCCATCGCGCTCCCCCGCGCGCTCCTCGACGCGGAGCTCGACCCCGTCGGGGGCACCGCGTTCACCGCCGCCGGCGTCGCGCGCCTCCACGCCGACCAGGCCGCGCTCGCCGCGCTCGGGATCTACGCCGACGCCGGCCGCGCCCGCGACGCCGGCGCGGTGCTCAACGCGCTCGTGGCCTACGACGGCGCCCTGGCCGGCAAGCGCGCCGCGTGGTGGGCCTCCACGGAGACCTACGGCACCTCCGAGTGGCGCGAGGGCTGGCTCGAGCGCGCGGCCGACACCGCCGATCTCGACCTCTCCCTCGTCGCGACCCTTCGCGCGTACGATCACTGGGATCTGTACGCTGCCGGCACGCTCGCCGCGCACGTCGCGGGCAACCCGAACGTGCGCTCGCTCGAGCGCCCGCTCCCGATGTTCGAGTCGGTCCGCACGCTCGGCCGCCTCCGCCTCCTCCAGGGCCTGCACCGCGGCGACATGGTCCCCGCCCTCGAAGAGGCGCGGCACCTCGCCACCCTCGTGTACACCACCGAGTCGCTCGTCGCCGCCCTGGTCGCGGTCACCCTCCTCCAGGACGAGCGCGCCGCCTGGGAGCGCGCCGTCGCGGCGGGGACGCTCGCGCCCGACGCCTGGCGCCCGTACTCCGAGGCCGAGCTCGCGCTCCTCGGCGACGTCACGCTCGGCATGGCGGGCGTCTGGATGCCGACCACCCCCGCCGAGGTGCGCGCCGCCGTGCTCGCCGAGGGGGTGCCGCGCTACGGCACGTGCGGCGCGCTCGCCGAAGCGGACCATGTCCTCTCGCTCGTCCGCGGCCCCCTCGCCGACCCCTACCCGCTCGAACGCGACCTCTCCGAGCCGTTCACGGCCTTCGCCGCGGCGTTGGAGCTGGCCCAGGACTGCCGCCTCTCGGTCACCCGCGCCGACTGGGCCGCCCCGCCCCGCCCGCCGCCCGGCGAGCTCGACTCCGCCTTCCTCGCGGCGGCCGAGCGGCTCCCGTGGTGGCGCCAGGTGCCGGCCGCGCGCGGCATCGCGACCGTCACGCCCACCTTCACCGAACGCTACGCCGAGTAGCCCCTATTCGAGGTACCCGAGGGCCTTCAGCGCGTCGTCGTTCTGGCCCGCGGCGCCCCCAAGCCACTTCAGGTTGGCGAGCACGCCGTCCCAATCGGCCACGCGGGGCGAAACCGCCGGGAAGATCAACGCCTTACCGGGCATCTCCTCGGAAGCGGGCAAGCCCATCGCGGCGAGCACGGTGGGTGCTACGTCGAGCATGTCCACCGCATCGAGCTTGACCCCCGGCGAAACCCCCGGTCCAACCGCGTAGAACACGCCGCGCGCCTCGTGGGTGCCGGTGTAGGCGTCCGTCAGCTTCACGTACTGCGTGAGGGGTTCGCCCCCCACGGTGTCGGCCGTGAGGCGGGCGCCGGTGATCTGCTCGTCCGCGAGGGTGAGCCCGATCGATCCTCCGCCGAGATCCTCCACCTTGTAGAAGGGCGCGCCGTTGGCGTCGAGGAGCCCGCCGAGCCACGTCACCGCCGCCGCCTGCCGCGCGGGGTCCGCGAGGCCCACGGTGAGCTTGTGGCCCACCTTCGCCACGTCGGCTTTCCCCACCTCGGCGGAGATCCGGTCGCGTAACCGCTCGGTCAACGGTGCGAATTGCCCGGCGAGCCCCGTGCCGTCCATGGCCTTGAAGCCGTGGTCGCTCACGACGATGAGCCGCGCTTCCGGCCCGAGCTGCGCGCGGATATCGCCGAGGATGCCGTCGGCCTGCCGGTACGCCTCCGCGACAATCTCCGGCTTGTCCCAGTACAGGTGCGCGAGGCCGTCGGTCGCGTAGTAGGTGAACGTCGCGAGCGCGGGGCGCCGGGCGTGGAGCTGGGCGATGAACACGTCGCGGTCGATGCGGCCGCGCATGGTCTGCATCACGAGGTTCGCGCGGGCGGGTTTGGCGCCCACGGTGCGCTCTTCCACCGACCAGGCCGCGGCGCGCACGAGCGTCGAGAGCCGCACCCCCGCGCGCACGAGCCCCCAGGCGAGCTCCGGCGTGGAATGCCGTGCTGCAACCTGCTTTCGGCGCAGGCGCTTCGAGAGCTCGAGCTCCTTGACGTAGGAGAGATCCGCCGGCCAGGTCTCCGGGCCGGGCGCGAGCCACGAGGGCACCCAGAAGCCCGCCACTTCGCGCGGCGGGTAGTCCACGAGCCACTTGTAGAGCCCGACGGACCACCCGTTCGTCTCGGCAACGTCCCAGAACCGCGCCACGGTGCAGTCCGTCGCCTGCACGCGAAAGCCGCGCACGCCGTGCTCCGCGGGGGTTCGACCGCTCGCGAGCGTGGTCCACAACAGCGGCGAGAACATCGGCTCCATCGACGTGAGGGTGGCGCGCGTGCCGTCCTCCGCGAGGGCTTCGAAGTTCGGGAGGTCGAGCGTGTCGATTTTGTCGAACGTGGCGCCATCGACGCCCATCACCACGAGCTTCGTCCCGGTGGGGCCGCGCGGCGAGAACCCGGACGCCGCCCAAACGAGCGTGGCCGCCAACATCAGGAGCCGGGCGACGCGGTCGGTCATCAGCGCGGTCGCCAGCGCGCCACCCATCATCAACACCCCGAGATCGTTGAAGAAGGGGTTGTACACATCGGCGTACGCCACCGCGAGCGAGCCCAGGAAAGCCGCCGCCGTGCTCATGCGCGTAACGATGGTTCGGACGGTGATGGGGCGGGGGGGTGCCCCCCCCGCAACGCCCCCCCCGACGCCCGTGTTCTTCGCCTTCATCGGCGACACCCTGCCCGCCACGCCGGGGGGGCGTTGCGGGGGGGCGGAGCCCCCCTGCCCCAAGAGGAAATGCACCTCATACCAGCAACTTCCCCGGCTCGAAGGCGTCCCAGAAGTGCCATTCCTCGGGGTGCGCGCCGAGCACGCGCGTGAGGAAGGCCGCGCTCGCGTCGGCCCCGGCCTCGAGGGCGGCGTCCGCTTTCGTCGGGAGGGGGATGCGTTCGCCGACGATCGCTTTGTGTCGGAGACCGTCGGGCACGACGTGGAGCGGGTGCACGCGCGCGCCGGCCTGCGCGGCGAGCCAGAACCCGCCCACAGGAACGCGCATCCGCTGGCCAAGCACCGTTCGCTCGAGACGGCGCCCGATCTCCTTTCCGCCGCCGGTGCCGTCGCACGCCGTGAGCACGATCTCGCCGTCACGAAGCGCTCGGACAACCTTTCGAAGGTAGCCGGTGCCGTCGTGAAGCGTGACCGGCATGCGGGCTTCGAGCGTGTGGCGGAGCTCGCTCGCCCACCGGCCGGCCTCGGACTTCTCGATCTGCGGTTCACCGCCGCCAATCTGGTGAACCGGAAAGCCCACCGCGCCGAGCACGCAGAGCGGGAGCTGCGCCGGCCCCATGTGCGGGTGCACGAGCACGAGCCCTTCCCCCGCCGCGCGCGCCGCGTGCACGTGCTCGAGGCCCTCCCACGAGAGGTAGCGTTCCCAGTTCGAGGCGTCGATCCTCCCGAACGCAAAGCTCGCGTACTGGTTCACGAAGTGCGCGCCGAAGGTGCGGCGGGCCACCCGCCCGAGATCGGTGCGCTCGGGAAACGCGCGGCGAAGGTTGGTTTCGACGTGCGCACGGGTGCCGCGCGCGAAGCGGCCCGCGGCGAGCCCGAGGCCCCGGTTGGCCACGTACTCGAGCCCGTACGGCCCGCGCTCGAGCGCCGCGCGCCACGGGCCCCACACCACGCGCCGATAGAGGTCCTTCGCCGGAGATTCGCCGACGACCATCTACTGCTCCATGTACCCGAGCGCCTCGAGGCGAGCGCGCTCCTCGGCGGAGACCTCCACCCCGCTCCGCTCGGTCGCGTCGCCCGCGAACAGGCCCTTCGCCTGGGCGCTCAACAGCCCGAGCAATTCGACGCCCTCGGGGGTGGCGCGCGCGGCGGCGCTCACGTCGGTGGCGCCGAGCGGATCGGCGGCGAGGTCGAAGAACGTCGCGCTGCCGTCCACCTCGCGCTCGACGTAGCGGCTCCCGGGGCCGCGGAGACCGGCCACCCGGTACTTCGGGCCCGTGATCTCGCCCCTGGCGCGGGCGGCCTGGTTGGCCGGGCGGTCGAAGCACATGGCGTGGGCGATGGCCCGGCCGTCCCGCCCGTTCAGCACGTTCACCGCCGACTCGCCCGTCATGCCCTCGGGCACGGGAATCCCCACGAGGTCGAGCAGGGTGGGCGCGAGATCGGTGCCTTCGACCGGGCTGGTCACGCGGGTCACGGGCACGCGGCCGGGCCAGCGCAGGGCGAACGGCACGTGCAGGCTCGTCTCGTAGAGATCGTCGCCGTGGTTGAACCACACGTCGTGTTCGCCGAGGGACTCGCCGTGGTCGCCGATCACGGCCACGAGCGTGTTCTTGGTGTCCACCGCATTGAGCAGCCGCGCGAGCTGGGAGTCGGTGTAGCTGATCTCGCCGTCGTATTGCGCGAGCACGTAGGAGAGGTCGGTGATGCCTTCGAGGCTGCGTTCGAGGTAGGGCGCGACGTTCTGGACGTTCGCCATCGACGTGTTCGCGGGGTCGCGGGCGTCGCCCTGGTAGTAGAGCGTGTCGTACGGCGGCGGCGGGGCGTAGGGCCCGTGCGGATCGAAGAGGTGTACCCACGCGAACCATGCGCCACCGGGGTGGCTGTCGAGCCAGGAGAGCGCGCGATCGACGGTGTCGCCGGCGCGGCGGTCGAGCACTTCGTTCGGGTCTGCGTGGCGACGCGCCATCCCCAGAATCCGCGCGACCAGCAGGGAATCGGCGCCGGGGAGCCACCCGAAGGCGTCGTCGTACACCTCGAAGCCGCGCGCGAAGCCGTTGGCGCTGTCGAGCACGTAGGCGCTCACGAAGGCGGCGGTGGCGTAGCCGTGATCGTGCAGGAGCTCGGCCAGGAGCGGGTGATCGGAGGGGACGGGGACGCCGTTGAGCAACACCCCGTGGTCCCAGGGGCCGCGGCCGCTGAACATGCTCGCGTGGCTCGGCCCGGTGACGGGCGCCACGGCGGAGGCCGACGTGAACAGGGCGCCCTCCGCCGCGAGGGTATCGAACGCGCGGGTCTGGACGCGCGGGTTGCCGTAGGCGCCGAACCGGTCGGCGCGGACGGTGTCGAGCGTGACCACGAGCACGTTCGGCGCGCCGGCCGGGAGCGGCTTCGCGCCGGCGGGAACGGGGTCGAACGCGGTGTAGCCCCACACGGCGAGCGCGACGGAGAGCGAGAGCGCGGCGCCCGCCACGGCGCGCGCGCCCCGCGCGCCCTGGTACACGACACCGAGGAGCACGCCGATCCCGAGGGTTGCGGCCGCGAACACCGGGAGGTTGCCCTGAAACGGGAAGGGCTCCGTGAACGGCGGCGGGTCGGTGAACCACGCCACGGCGAGCGAGGCGGTCACGGGAACGTAGAGCCCCCACACGAAGCCGAGCCAGCGGGCGCGCCCCAGCGGACGAGGCGGGAGCAGCGCGAGGGGCGCCGCGCCGAGCAGCGAGAGGACGCCCGCGCCGAGGGCCCCGGCCGCGAGCAGCCCGATCACCTGCCCGTCGCCGAGCAGCAGGCGCTCCCCAACCACCACCCGCGCGGCCTCCGCGCTCCCGAAAAGTGCGCCCGCGGCGGCGGCCGCGGAGGCGAGCGCGAGGACCGTAAGCCGGCGAGAGGGCACGTCGTTCATCGGGTGACTTCATGCCCCGCGCGGGCCCGAGCCGCCAGCGACTCACGCCCGCCCCGTGCAACTTCTCGCCCGGTGTGGCACAGTACCGTTTGTCCCCGCAGTGGGCTACTGTCCACCGCTTCGAGGTATCGAAATGCCGCCTCGCGCCCCCCGCGCCGCCCGAATCGCCCCCCTCCTGCTCGCGCTCTTCGCGCCGGGCGTGGCCAACGCGGCGTCCGCCGTGGTCACCCCGCTCGTGGCCAAGGGCCTCGACGCGAAGATCGCCGGGAACGTCACGGGGCTCGTCAGCTCCGAGCTCGACTTCTCGGGCGCGTACGACACGGTCACCGAGCTGTCCACCGCGCCCGCGGGCCTCAACGAGAAGTGCGTAGCGTCCACGAGCTGCCTCCAGGGCATCGCGAAGGCGAGCGGCGTCGATGCCGTGCTCACCGGCATCGTCTCGGCCGGCGGCTCCGGGCTGCAGGTGCAGCTCGTGTTGTACGACGCCACGAAGAACGCCATCAAGAGCAAGCAGACGTTCGACGTCGCGTCCGATCCTTCCGCGCTCGCGAACAACGCCGGCAAGTGGGTGAAGGCCATCGTGTCGGGCGCGCCCGCGGCGGCCGCGGTCGCCGCGGAGGCCCCCCCGTCGTTCTCGTCGGAGGACGAAGAAGACGACTTCGCGTTCGAGTCCGCCCCGAAGGCCGCCCCGTCGAAGAGCGGCTCCACGTCGAAGAGCACGTCGACCGCGAAGGCCTCCGACGTCCCCACGAACACGCGCATGACCACGAAGGCCGCGCCGCGCGCGCTCGAGGACGACGCCCCCGCCGACGACGACTTCGAGTTCGAGAAGGAAGACCCCAAGGTCGCCGCCGCCGCGAAGGCGAAGGCCGAGGCGGAGGCCAAGGCCAAGGCCGAAGCCGCCGCGAAGGCCAAGTCCGAGGCCGAAGCGCGCGCGAAGGCGGAGGCCGCCGCGAAGGCGAAGGCCGAAGCCGAGGCGAAGGCCCGCGCGGCCGCCGAGGTGGCCGCCCGCGCCGAGGCCGAGCGCCTCGCCCGCGAGGAAGAGGAAGAAGAGGAGCGGCAACGCGAAGAAGCACGCGCGCAGGCCGAAGCCGCGCGCCGCGCCCGCGACGCCGCCGCCTCCGCGAAGAGCAGCACGAAGAGCGCCGCCCCCGCCCCCGAAGAGGACGAAGGCGACGACTTCGAGTTCGGCTCCTCGGCCGGCCTCATCGCGATCGAGGCCGACAGCGAGGACGAGGACGAGCTCGAGGACGAGCCGCCCGCGCGCTCCTCCTCGCGGTCCTCGTCCAGCAGCACGTCGAAGTCCTCCAGCGGTTCGTCGAGCGCCTCGAAGGCGTCGACCTCGAAGTCGAGCAGCGCGTCGACGCGGGCGCCGGTCGCGCGCGACCTCGACGAGGACGAGCCGGTCGAAGACGACGAGGACCTCGTCGACCTCGACGAGGAGGAAGACGAGGCGCCCCGCACCCGCAAGTCGTTCGACGAGGACGAAGAGGAGGCGCCCCGCTCGTCCTCCCGCTCGCGCACGTCGTCCTTCGACGAAGACGAAGACGACGACCGCTCGTCCCGAAGCAGCAGCTCCAGCCGCTCCACGAGCGGGTCGAGCCGCTCGAGCAGCTCCGGCAGCTCGTCCAGCCGCTTCGACGATCTCGACGGCCCGCGCCGCTCCACCGCCACCATCGAGTCCGACGAGGCGCCGAGCGTCTCGTTCGCCGGCCGCGTCGGGTACTCCCGCTACTACGAGTTCAACTTCATCACGTACGGCGCCGAGCTGGCCATCCCGGTCGCGCCGGTGGTGCAGATCCTCGTGGGGCTCGAAGGCTTCTCGACGCAGCGCCAGCTCTCGGAGCAGGTGGTCAAGCAGCTCGCCGAAGAAGCCGACGTCGACCCCGCCGAGATCAACGCCTCGCCGTGGAACACGATCCTCCCGTTCAACGTGGGCGTCGTCTACAAGAACGCCTCGAAGTCCGTGCGCCCGTACGTGGGCCTCGACTTCACGCTCACGCCCTACACCGAGACGTTCGACCTCGCCGTGGGCGCCCGCGCGCGCGCCGGCGCGGACTTCATGGTGGCCGACAACTTCGGGTTGAACCTCAACCTCTCGGCGGGGCTGATGTGGGGCGAGAAGCTCGGCGACACCCAGCCCGGCATCGAGGACATGGGTCTCATCCCGCAGATCTCCGGCGGGACCGTCTTCCAGTTCTAACCGCGTGGGGCTCCGCGTCCTCCACCTGCTTCAGGCGGGCGTCTACGGCGTCCTCGCGTGGGAGCTCACGCGCCGCTGGCAGGTAGACGCCGCGCTGATCGGCCTCGCCGGCGCGCTCCAGCTCGTCGGCGTCTTGCGCCGGCCGCGGTGGGAGCCCTTCCTTCACCTCGGCACGCTCGCGCTCGTGCTGGTGGTGTACGGCCGCTTCGCGGCGGTGATGCTGCACATCTCCCGGGTATTCGGGCCGCTCACCGGCGAGCAGGCCCTCAACCTCCTCGCCACGTCGGCGGGCGCGCTCCCGTGGGTGCTCGCGTTCCCGCTCGTGCGGCTCGTTCAGCGCCCGCCGGGGCGCGTCGCGCTGCTCCTCCCGTTCGCGCTGCTCCCCGCGCTCGACGGCCTGCGCGCCTACCCTTCCCAGCCCGGCGCGAGCTCCCCTGAGGCCCTCGCAAGCGCGCTCTGGGCCGCCTGGGAGGGCGGCACCGCGGCACCGGAGGCGGCGGGCCCGGTGCGCGTGACGGTGCTCCGCGCCGGCGTCGTCACCACGGTCGAGTCCGGGAAGGCCGGGCTCACGCCGCCGTCGTACCCGCCGGGCCCCCGCGACGCCCTCCTCGTCGACATCGCCGTCCACGACGTGCCCCGCGGCTTCGCCCGCCCCGGCGTCGACGCCCCCCTCGACGGCCCCTCCCCGCACGTCACCGCCCGCTCCACGCCCCGCGTGGAGGCCCTCCCCTACGTGTTCGTGCCCACCGCCGCGAAGCCCACCGTGCGGTGGCGCTCCGCGCTCGCCTCGGCCGACGGTGTCGTCGAGCTGGAGCGCGGCTGGGTGCCCGGCCCCGCCGAGACCACCCCCGCCACAATCGACGCCGCCCTGCTCGCGGCGGCCGCCCACCTCGCGCACGGCCAGGGCGACGACGGGCGCTTCACCTACATCGTGAAGGGCCCCACCGGGGAGCCGGGGCGCGGCTACAACTACCCGCGGCACGCCGGCACCGCCTGGTTCCTCGCGCGCGTCGCCGCCGCCACGGGCGACCCAACCGCCCGCACCGCCGCCGCCGCCGCCCTCGCGCACCTCGAGGACCGCTCCGGCCGCACCGCCGACGGCCGGGCCTACGTCCTCGACCCCGCCCGCACCGACGGCCGCGCCTGGATCGGCACCACTGCGCTCGCGGTGCTCGCCCACACCGTGTTGCCCGGCGCCGGCGCCACGAGCGCAATCCTCGCCGGCTACGTGGACCAGCTCGCGGCCTCGGTCGACGCCGAGGGGAAGGTGCGCGGCGAC
>CAXNIN010000104.1:0-12080 GCA_964202365.1 Myxococcota bacterium
GCCGCGCATGGGGCGGAACGCCTCCCGGCGCAGCGGCTGATACGAAGCATCGGCGATAGACGCCCCATAGATCATGGCGGCCGTGAGGCGGAGCATGTCCGGCCCGGTGATGCTGCCGTCCCAGAACTGGTCGCTCGCGCCCGCGGCGAAGACCGAGCTCCCGAGGAACGCGGCGGTGCCCACGAAGAACGCGCCGCCCTTGACCCACTGCCCGTTGTAGAACTGGCCCGCGCCGGGGAGCAGGGTGCTCGCGCCGCCGGCGAGCGCGGGCGAGTGCCGGAGGTCGGGCGCGTTCCACGCCTCAGCGCCCCATTTTCGGCTCCCCTGCGCGCTGATGCGGGCGAGCTCCACGGCGTCGCGCGCGAACCCTTCGCCCTTGGGTGAGCCGAGCTCCGCGTTGAGCGCGCCCCACCGCGACACGGTGACGCGGCTCCCGTCGGAGAGCCAGATCTCCGTCTCCCGGAGATCGCGGCCTTGCGCGAGGCGAAAGCGGTACGTGCCCGGCGAGAGCGCGAGCGTGACGGGTCGGTGTGCCTGTTTCAGCACCTCGGCCACCGGGGTGCGGTCCGGCATGCGGAGCACGGTGATCTGACCCGCGATCTCGGCGGGGAGCGTGGCCGTGGCGCGGCCCTGGGACACGCGCGTGAGGGTGAGGGAGCCCTCCTGCTTCAGGCGGATGTCCCGGTTGGGGTGCTGGACACCTGCCTCGGTGCCGCCCGTGTGGTCGACCACGCGATCGAACGCGTACGTGTACGCCTCGTCGAGGCTCACCTCGCCGTCGCCGGTATCGGCGGCGCCGCGCAGGCCGGAGAGCAGGTAGTGCGTGAAGAAGCTGCCGCGCAGCTTGTCGGACTCCTGCGCGCTCTCGTCCGCGGAGGTGGCGGTCATCCAGGCCTCGCCTTCGGCCGCGAGGCGGTCGTCGACCAGGAACGGCTCGGAGAGCGCGGCGCCCTTGAGGCGCGTGATGGTGCCGGAGCGGCACGCGTCGAGCATGCCGAGCTTGACGTCGGCGTCCATCGCCCGGATGTCGCCGCGGAGGGTCTCGAACGGGTAGAGGTCGGTCCCGACGCGCAGGCCGCGGGCGTCGGCGTGGCCAGAATAGTAGAACAAGAAGAGATCTGCGTCGAACGCCTTGGACGTGGTGCCGTGCTCGTGGAGCGCGGCGCGGAGCTCAGCGGCGGTGGGCCCGTACAACACGGTGACGTGGGCGGCGTCGAAGCCGCCCAGCTCCACGAGCACGTTGGCGACGCGCTCCGCGTCCATCTCCGCGTACCGGAGCGGGTCGAGGTTTCCGCCCCCCGTGTTGGCGCCCACGATGAGCGCGTGGCGCATCACGCCGGCGGTCGCGAGGGAAGTCCACAACGCGAACACGCCTACTCCTTGCGCAGCACCACGGACGTGATCTCTCCCCGTTCCATTCGGACGGGCTCCACTTCGAGCGCACGCAGCACGGCGTCGGGCGCCGGCCGGGTGTCGGTGAGGATGGCGTAGAACGCCTGTTCGCCCTCGGCGTCGTCGAGCGTGAGGGCGAACGGCGCCGGCGCGACGCCGGGCCCCGCGGCCGCGTGGGTGCCGTACACCTCGACCGTCCCGCGCGCGTCGCGCCCGGCGAGCGTGACGAACCGGCGGTTGCCCGGGTCGTACCGGAGCTGGATGCGGGCCCCCGCGCGAACCCGCTCGCCGGTGTAGAGCGGACGCGCGCTCTGCCCGGTTTGAATCCAGGCTTCGAGCGGGGCCGTCGCGCCGCGGGCGCGGGCGCCGGGGGCGGCGTCACCCTTCGTGCGTTCGGTGGACACCACGGGGTCGGGCGTCGCGACCTCGGGCGCGCGGAGCGCCAACGTGGCGGCGAACGCGACGGGAACGAGCAGGAAGGCCGCGCGGAGCTTGCCCAGCCGCTCCCACCAGCTCGGCGCGCCGATGGCGGCGATCGCCGGCGGGACGGGCGCGCGGAGAAAGGCGGTGCGGGTGGCTTCCTGGTGGCCCAGGCGCCCGGCGCAGGCGGCGCAGGCGTCGAGGTGGGCGTCCAAGGGGGCGCGTTCGGCGGGCCCGAGCTCACCGAGCCGGAGGCGGTGCAACTGGAGCGTGGAGAGGTGGGTCATGGGTCGATCTCCGACAGCCATGGGGGGGGGGAGGCGCGCAGGGACGCGCGGAACGTGGAGATGCGCTTCCGAACGGCAGCCCCGGTGATCCCGAGGAGCTCACCCACCTCGTCGTGCGTCATGCCGTCGACGTAGTGGTAGATCACACAGCTCTGGGTGCGCTCATCCTCGCCGGCGAGCAGGCGCTCGACGAGGTCGCGCACGGCTAGGGTGTCGAGGAGGCTGTCGGTGCTGCCCACCTGCGGGAGCTCCTCGACGGGATCTTCGGGCCGGCGGCGGCGCGTGCGGATCCGGTTGAGGCAGGTGGTGGTCGTGATGCGGAAGATCCAGGTCGACGGCGAGGCGTCGCCGCGAAAACGGTCGGCGTGGCGGTGGAGCTTGAGGAAGACCTCTTGCGTCGCGTCCTGCGCGTCCGCCTCGTTGCGCAGGAGCGTGCGGCATCGGCCGATCACGAGATCGCCGTAGCGTCGGTAGAGCGCGGTGACGTCGAGCGGGTCGGTCACGCGCGGGGCCTCGGTGCGCGCACCCGGTAGCCGGGCGGGCGTCGAGGCATCGAGCACGGCGACGACACCCTGGCCGCCCGCGCCGGCCAGGGTGTGCCCGCCGTTCGCGCCGCGATCAGGGGCAGTCGTCGCCACTGGTTCCGTCGTCGGTGCCGGTGCCGTCGCCGCTGGAACCGTCGCCTGAGCCGTCCCCTGTGCCGTCACCGGCGTCGCAGCCCGCGCCGGACTCGGCGATGGTCAGCACGCCCTCGACGAACGCCACCGACCCGTCGGTGAAGCGCACGAGGAGATCGACGGCGCCGGCGCCGTCGCTGGCGACCGTGAAGGCGAGGAGCACCTCGTCGTCCCGCACGGTGGTGGCTTCGAGCGTCACGTCGCCGAAGAGCTCGACGTCGTCGATGGTTCCGTAGTCGAAGCCAACCTCCGCGGTCAGCGAGCCGATGAGGGCCTCGCCTGGGGCGGCCTCGGCGGGGTCGAGCACGAACGCGGGGGTCTCCGCGTCGACGTCGCCGGTGTCGTCCGTGGCGGTGTCGTCGTCCGTCGCGGTGTCGTCGTCCGTGGCGGTGTCGTCGTCCGTGGCGGTGTCGTCGTCGTCGTCGTCGTCCGTCGCGGTGTCGTCGTCGCGGTCGCCGCGGCCGCTGCCGTCGTCGTCCCAGCCGCAGTCGGGGCACTTGGTGTCGTAGATGATGCAGCCGCTGAGCGCGGCCAAGAGCGGAGCAAGAAGCACGAGTCGAGCCATCGGGTCTCCTTCGAGGGAACAGGGGGGAACCAGCACGGGGGGGTTCCGCAGCTGTAGACACCGGACGCCCGAGGTGGCGCTACCATTCGAGCCGGTATTTCCGATGGGCTCGCGAATCGCGGTCGGCGGGTTATGAAGCCGGACTTTTCCCAGGAGAGGCGGTGCCGCCGACCGAGAAGTCCTACAAGAATCTCAAGTTCCTCAACAGCCCGCACGCCCGGCACATTCGCATCCTGTGCGAATACGAGGAGCCCCGCGGCCGCTTCCTGGAGGAGCACGTCCGCGACACCATCGTGATGTTCGGGTCCGCGCGCGTGCGGGACCCCGAGCACGCGCGCGCCGACATCGAGCGGGCCCAGCGCACGGTGGACGCCGTCACGGACGAAGACGGGCGCGCTCGGGCCCTCGCGGAGCTCGCGCAGGCCCAGCGTGTTCTGCGCCTGTCCCGTTACTACGCGGACACGCGCGAGCTCGCGGCGCGTCTCACCCGGTGGACCCTCGACCGCACCGGTGGCCGCCGCTACCTCGTGTGCTCGGGCGGCGGGCCGGGCATCATGGAGGCCTCGAATCGCGGCGCCGCGGACGTCGAGGGCGGCCGCAGCGTCGGCCTCGGCATTTCGCTCCCGTTCGAAGAGAACGTGAACAGCTACGTCACGCCGGAGCTCGCGTTCCAGTTCCACTACTTCTTCATGCGGAAGTATTGGTTCGCCTACCTCGCGAAGGCGATGGTGATCCTCCCCGGCGGCTTTGGCACGCTCGACGAGCTCTTCGAGATCCTGACGCTCAGGCAAACCGGCAAGATCAAGAAGAAGCTCCCCATGGTGCTCTTCGGCACCGAGTACTGGGACTCGATCATCAACCTCGAGCGCATGGTGGAATGGGGTACGATCGCCGAGCGCGACCTCCAGCTCGTCCACCGGACGGACTCGGTCGACGACGCGTTCGACTTCCTGGTCAACGCGCTGGAGTCCAACGAGCGGGAGGAGGCACGATGACCCCCTGGGGCATTCGGAAGCGGATCAAGGGCCTGGTCAGCGGCGGCGGCGGCGGTTCGTCGACCGAGGACCAGCTCTCTCTCAACATCGTGCTGCCGAACGGCAGCGAACACACCGTGTCGGCCGAGCCCCGGTACACGATCGTGATGGCCTCGCAGACGCTCGAGACGCCCATCGCCACCGGCTGCCCCGACGGCGGCTGCGGCGGGTGCGCGGTCGAAGTGTTCGACCCCGCGGGTCTCGCCGCGCCCACGGCCGCCGAGCAGAAGCTGCTCGACGAGAAGTGGAAGGACAAGCAGAATATTCGCCTCGCGTGCCACGCCCGCATCGTGGGCAGCGGCGCGCGCGTGAAGGCCATGTCCGTCTGGTCGATGGACAACACCCGCGGAACCTGAACCGGCGCGCGCCGAGGCCGCCCGCCCGATTCAGGGCTGGACGACCTCGGCGCGGCCCTTCGCGGTGAGCGTGATGCTCGGCCCGCCGGAGCCCATCTGGCCGCTCACGAGCGAGGGGTCGTTCGTGCCCATCACGAGGTGGCGCACGGATACCTCTTCGCCCTTGACCGCGATCTTCCCGTTCTGTGCGGCGGAGAGCGACACGGTGAGCGCGCCCGGCGACGTCGCCGACGACGTGCCCGCGATCACGGTCTCTTCGACCTCGAGCTTCACGTCTCCGCCGGTGGCGGACACCACGAAGCTCGTCATCGGGCCGCCGACGTAGGCCCCGCCGCCGCCGGCCGTCACCTTGACCGGCCCGCCGCAGCCCACCACCTGCACCCAGCCGCTCCCCGTGTGCGACACGGTGAGGCCGGCAGCGCCCCGCGGGATGTTCACCGTGAGGTCGATCTGCGCGCGGGCCACGCCGGAGGACACCGACGGCACGCGGGTGCGCACGCTGCCGCCCTTGCTGTCGCCGGATACGGCGATGCCGATGCCCTTCCCGAAGGACTCCACGGGGCCCTCGGCGCTGCCGAACACGGTGTACTGGAGCCGCCCCGAGAGCGACTCCACGTCCATACACCGCACCTGGAGGTTGCCCGAGGCGTGGGACACGCTCACGGGCTTCCCGACGACGTAGCCGGGGGCGTTCCCGCCCAGGCCGCCCTCGTAGCTGAGGCTCTCGTCCTGGGCGAGCACGAGCGGCACGGAGAGCGCGGCGAAGAGGAGCGTCATCCGTGCAGCATAACGGAACGAGCGGGGAGGGGGACCCTACTCGGCGGCGGTGGGCGGCGGGCTGGCCGCGCCCTCGGCGCCAGCGGCCTCGCCGGTGCGGGGGCCGCGACCACGGCGACGACGACGACGACGACGCTTCGCGCCGTCCGCGCCCTCGCCACCTTCGCCGGCGGGGCCCTCGTCGTCTCCTTCCTCGTCGCCTTCCTCGTCGGAGGCGGCGCGGGCGGCGGCGGGCACCACGTCGTCGCCAGGGGCTACGGCGGGGGCTTCGAGGGCGGGGGTGTCGGTGCGTGCGGTGCGCTCGCGGCGGGGGCGGTCCTCGCGGGGCGGGCGGTCGCCGCGGGGCGGGCGATCGCCGCGGGGCGCACGCTCGCCTTCGGCGCGGGGCGCACGCTCGGAGCGCTCGCCTTCGGCGCGGGGCGCACGTTCGGAGCGCTCGCCGTCGGCGCGGGGCGCACGTTCCGAGCGCTCGCCTTCGGCGCGAGGTGCACGCTCGGAGCGCTCGCCTTCCACGCGGGGCGGGCGCTCGGAGCGCTCGCCTTCCACGCGGGGCGGACGGTCTTCGCGGGGGCGATCGCCGCCTTCACGGGGGCGGTCGTTGCGGTCGCGGTTGCCCTCGCGAGGACGGTCGCGGTCGCGCCCGCCGTCGCGGCTGCGCTCGCGGTCCCGCCCGCCGTCACGGCCGCCGCGATCGCGATCGCGGTCGCGGCCACCGTCGCGGCGCTCTTCGCGCGCTTCGCGGGGCTCGCCGGTGCCACCACCGGCGGGCGCCTCTTCCGGCTCGGCCGACGCGGCCTTTCGGGCGCGGTCCCACTGGAAGAAGCCGCGGAGGGCGACGGCGAGGATCTGGTCGGCGTCGGGCCGCTCGCGAATCGCGCGGACCACGTCGATGTACGCCTCGAACGCCATGGAGCCGCCCGCTTCCTTGAGCGACCGCGCGATGCGGTCGGCCTGGAGCTTCTTGCTCTCCTCGGGCGTGGGGAGCTTCTTGATTTCGAACACCATCTTGTGCTGGCGCTCGAGGGTGAGCCGCGTGCTGAAGTCGGCCCCGCCCGCGAGCGTGATCGCGATGCCGGTGTTGCCGATGCGCCCGGTGCGGCCGCAGCGGTGGAGGTACACCGCGGCGTCGTCCGGGAGGGCGTAGTTGATGACGTGCGACAGGTTCGTGATGTCGATGCCGCGCGCGGCGACGTCCGTCGCGACGAGGAACTGCACGGCGCCGGCCTTGATGCGCGCCATGACCTTCTCGCGGCGCGCCTGGGCGAGCTCGCCGCTGATCATCTCGACGCCGAGGCCCTGGCGGTCGAGGAAGGTGTAGACGGTGTTCACGTCTTCGCGGGTGTTGCAGAAGATGAGCGCCGAAGCCGGACGTTCGAGCTCGATGAGGTCGAGCAGGGCGCGGGCCTTGTGGTAGTCGGGGCTCGTCTCGTAGAGGATGTGCTGGATGGAGTCGACGTTGTCGCCGTCCACCGAGAGGTAGATCTCTTCGGGCTCCTTGAGGTAGGCCCGGATGATGCCCTTGATCCCCTCGTTGATCGTCGCGGACACCAGGATGTTCTGGCGGTCCTTCGGGGCGCGGTCGAGGATCTTGCGCACGTCTTCGAGAAAACCCATCGAGAGCATCTCGTCGGCCTCGTCGAGCACCGCGAACTGCAGGCCCGAGAGGTCGAGGTTTCCGCGTTTGGCGTGGTCGAGAACGCGGCCGGGGGTCCCGACGACGATCTCGCAGCCGTCACGGAGCGCCTGTTCCTGCGGGCCGAAGCCCACGCCGCCGTAGATCGCCGCGATGCGGAGATCCTTGAAACGCGCGATGTTCGTGCACTCCTGGGCGATCTGGATGGCGAGCTCGCGGGTGGGCGCGAGCATGAGCGCGCGGACCTTGCGGTCTCCAGCGGTGACGCGCTCGACGACCGGCACGCAGAACGCACAGGTCTTGCCCGTGCCGGTCTTCGCGCGGACGAGGAGATCCTTCCCGGCGAGCGCGGGGTCGATCATGAGGGCCTGCACGGGCGTGGCCATGCGGTACCCGATGGCCTCGAGGCCCGCGAGGACCTCGGACGAAATCGGGAAGTCCGCGAACGCGCGGTCCGACACGTAGTCGGTGCCCGTGGGGAGGCGGGGGGCGACCGCGGCGGGCGCGGCGGGCTCGGCAGCGGGCGTTGCCGCTTCGGATGGGGCGGCGTCGAGCGCCGGCTCGGCGGCGGCGGCGAGCACGGGCTCGGACGCCTCCACGGGGGTGCCCTCGAGCGCGCCGTCGAGGGGCGCGGAAGCTTCGGGGGTCGGGGGATTCGTATCTTCGGGTTCGGACAACTTTCTCTCCAGCAAGCCGAGCGCCTTCGCTCGGCAAAGGCGAAGCTTCTATCCCAAACGACGCGACATCGCCACCGGCGGCCGCTTGCGCGCGCGTCCAGCTGCAATAGGCTTTGGGGTTCGCGGGAAACCCATGGTCGAGATCGCGGAACAACTCCTGGTTCGGGTGCGCGAGAGCCGCGCCGTCCTGCTCACGGGGCCCGAAGGGCCCGACGGCGACAGCATCGGCGCGTGCCTCGCCCTCCAGCGCCTCCTCGCGGTGCACGCCCCCGGCGTGCGCGTTGACGTCGCGGGCAGCCCCGGCGCCCGCTACGCGTGGCTGCCCGGCGCGGCGCAGATGGTGCCCGACGCCGCCGTCGGCGCGTACGACGGCGTGATCGTGCTCGACGGCGACCGCAACCGGCTCTACCCCGAGGTCGCGCGGGCGTTCGCCGGCGCGGCGTGGACCGGCATCGTCGACCACCACCGGTCCACCGAGCTCGACGGGTACGATGTCGCCTTCTTCGATCCCGCCGCCGAGAGCACGTGCGGCATGATCAGCCAGCTCGTGCGCGCCTGGAATCTGCCCCTCGACCCCGACCTCGCGACCCTGCTCTACGTCGGCGTGATCTTCGACACCGGCGGGTTCCGGTACTCGAACACCGTCGCGTCGACCCACCGGCTCGCGGCCGACCTCGTCGAGACCGGCATCGACCACGCCCGGATCATGCTCAAGGTGTTGGTGGAACGCAGGCAGACGGCGGTACGACTCCTGGCGAGGTTGCTTGCCGAGACGACGTTCTCTCCCGACGGCCGGCTCGCGCTGACCGCCTGCACGCGCGGCCACTTCGCGGAGCTCGGGGCGTCCGAGGCCGATCTCGAGGGCGTGGTGGACATGCTCCAGCACACCGAGGGCGTCGATCTCGCGGTGGTGGTGGTGGAGCGGGGGCCCGGTCGCGTGAAGCTCTCGCTGCGGTCGAGCGGCCGGGTGGACGTCGCGCGGCTCGCGCGGTCGTTGGACGTCGGCGGCGGGGGCCACGCGAAGGCCGCGGGGGTGGTGCTCCACGCGCCGGTCGCCGAGGTCGTCCCGATGCTTCGGGCGAAGCTCACGGCGTTGGTCAACGAATTATAGGGGGCGTCAAGGCCCGCGCGGGGTTTCGGCGGCCGGGGGGCGTGCTCGGGGCACCCGCTTCGCGGTGCGGAGGCGGGGTGCGCGGGAGGGGGCGGCGGAGGTTCTGGAGCCACCTGCGCCTCGCGGCGCCACCGGCGCCTCCGCACCGGCCGCGCCGGGTGCCCATCAAACGATGAACGCCGCGCGTTCGCTCGGCGGAGCTTCGGCCCGCTAGCTTAGCCCGCCGTCGACCACGAACGTCTGGCCCGTGATGTAGCTGGCGCCCGGCCCCAGGAGGAAACGGACGATCGGGGCGACTTCTTCGGCGCGGCCGAGGCGGCGGAGCGGGGTCATCTGCTTGACGCCGTCGAGGATCTCGGCGGGGAGCGCCTGGGTCATGTCGGTGTCGATGAAGCCGGGCGCCACGCAGTTGACGCGGATGTTGCGCCGGCCGAGCTCTTTCGCGAGCGAACGGCTCATCGCGATCACCCCCGCTTTCGCGGCCGAGTAGTTGGCCTGACCGGCGTTGCCGGCGATCGCGCTCACGCTCGTGAGGTTGACGATGGCGCCGCGCCTGCGGCCGAGCATGTGCTGCGCGGCGGCGCGGCAGGTACGGAAGACGGAGCCGAGGTTGGTGTCCAGGACGTCGTCCCAGTCGGAGTCGCTCATGCGAAGCAGCAGGCCGTCTCGCGTGATACCGGCGTTGTTCACCAGCAGTTCGACGCCACCCCCGGCCTCGGCGGCGGCGATGAGGGTGTCGACGCCTTCCTGCGTGGAGACGTCTGCCTGGATGGCGGCGCCGCGCCCGCCGAGCTCGGCGACGACGGCCTCCGCGGCCTCGGCGTTCTTGAGGTAGTTCACGAGGACGTGCGCCCCGGCGCGCCCGAGCTCCAGCGCGATCGCGCGCCCGATTCCGCGGCTCCCGCCGGTGACCACCGCGACCTTGCCCTGCAGCTCCATGATGTCTCCGAGCCGCCCCTTCTACCGCGGGATCTGGACGCGGGCGATGTCGTCCGCGCCGGTGAGCGCGAGGACGAGGCGGTCGAGCCCGATGGCGATGCCGGCCGCGCGCGGCATGCGGGCGGAGGCGTCGATGACGCCTTCGTCGGTGGGGTGGGGGACCCGACCGGCGGCGGCCCGGCGTTCGGCGGACCGCGCGAACCGGGCGCGAAGCTCGTCGGGGTCGCGCAGCTCGGAGAACCCGTTTCCGAGCTCCATGCCGCCGAGGTACACCTCGAGGCGCTCGGCGATGTCGCCGCGGACCTCGGCGAGCGCGGCGTGACGCGCGGGATAGTCGAGTACGAACGTGGGTTCGGTGAGCGTGGGCTCGATGGTGTCGACCCAGCGGAAGAAGAAGGTGTCGTCGTCTTGCGGGATTGTCCCGCCGTAGAGGTCGGCGACGGTGCGGCTGCGCCAGGAGGGGAGGGGGGCCCCCACGGCGCGCGCCGCCGCGGCGACGAGGCGCTTCACGACCGGGATGAGGTCGAGGTAGCCGGCGTTCGCGAGGTAGAGTTCGAGCAGCGTGAACTCCCGCGCGTGGTGACGGCCGAGCTCCTCTTCGCGGAAGCACGGCGTGATCGCGTAGATGCGCGGCAGGCCGGCGGCGAGGGCGCGCTTGAGCGCGAACTCGGGGCTCGTGTGGAGATACCCGCCGTCGGCGCGTACGGGCTCGAGCGTCTCCTCGAGCGCGGGGCCGGTCACGAGGACCGGAGGGTGAAGCTCAAGGAACCCGTCGTCCGCGAGTTGGCACCGGAGCGCCTGCACGATGGCGGCGCGCTGGCGGAGGCGGGTGGCGTCGATGGGCGACATCACGACCCGCCTCCTGGCGTACGAAGCCTACTTCTGGAGGCGGGAGACGTACGATCCGCCGTCGCGGGTGTCGACCTTGAGCCAGTCGCCTTCGCTCACGAAGATGGGCACGCCGATCTCGGCGCCGCAGTCGAGCGTAGCGTTCTTGAGCACGTTGCCGGAGGTGTTGCCCTTCACGGCGGGCTCGGTCTGCACGACCTGGGCCTCGATGAAGTTGGGGAGCGTCATGTTCACGGCGCGGCCCTTGTAGAAGAGCACGGACACCTCGAGGTTCTCCTTGAGGAACTTCGCGTCGTCGCCGAGGACCTTGCCCTGAATCTCCACCTGGTCGTAGGACTCGGTGTTCATGAAGGTGTAGGTCTCGCCGTTGTTGAAGAGGAACTGCATGGGCTGCTCCTCGACGTCCGGCGTGCCGACGGTCTCCCCGCTGCGGAACGTGCGCTCGATGACGGAGCCGGTGAGGAGGCTCTTGAGCTTGGTCCGCGTGAAGGCGGTGCCCTTGCCCGGCTTGACGAACTGGAAGTACACGATGGCGTAGGGCTCGCCCTCCACTTCAACCTTCAAGCCGTTACGAAAGTCCGAGGTTTCATACGCCATGGGGATCGCTCCATCGGGTGGGGGCAGTCGCTTGGAGCCCGCCGTCTATCCTCCTGAACGGAAATCGCCAGCCCGCGGGCCGTTCGTGGGGCGGCCCGAGGCGTTGGAACGCTGGCCCTGGCTCGCCGACGTTGACTGGGACCGTGCGGACGCGGCCTTCCCGGTGCGCATCCCGCGCGCGTACGTGGAAGGGGCGGTGCTCCCCGACGATCCGCGGCTCTTGACCGTCCTGCCCGACGCGCGCGAGCTCGAGGCCGACGCCGGCGACCGCGACGATCCCGTTGGCGACGCGCTCCGCAGCCCGGTTCCGTGGGGGGTGCGCAAGCACGCCGATCGCGTGTTGCTGCTGCTCACGAAGCGCTGCCACCTCTACTGTCGGTACTGCTTTCGTCGGAACCATCGCCCCGGCGACCGCGAGGACCCGACGGACGAGGAGTGGTCCGACCTGCTCGCCTGGGCCGCGGCAAGCGGCGCGCGCGAGGCGATCCTCTCCGGCGGAGACCCCCTGGCTGTGAGCGACGACCGCCTGTTCGAGGCGATGGACGCGCTACGGCCGTCCGTGCCGGTGGTCCGGCTGCACACCCGGGCGCCGATCACGTACCCGCGCCGCGTCACGCCCGAGCTCGTCGCGGGGCTGGCGGCGCGTGGGCCGGTGTGGGTGCTCGTGCACGCCAACCACCCCGCGGAGCTCACCCCCGCCGTGACCGACGCCCTCGCGCGCCTCGTGGACGCGGGGCTGCCGGTCGTGAACCAGGCGGTGCTCCTG
>CAXNIN010000105.1:0-12053 GCA_964202365.1 Myxococcota bacterium
TCGAGCCGCTGGGCGCGCGTCGGCGACGCCACGCGCAAGCGCGACTACCAGATCTGGTGCGGCCCCGCGATGGGCTTGTTCAACGACTGGGTGCGCGGAACCTGGCTCGATCCGCTCCCCGCGCGCGGTGTCGTCGCCGTCGCGGACGCTCTCCTGCAGGGCGCGTGCGTAGCGCAACGCGTGAACCTTGCAGAGTCTGTGGCCGGGCCCCTTCCCGGGCACGCTCGCCGCGTCGTACCGTGGCGGGCGGAGGCGCATGCCTGATCGCCGGCTCGGACTGCTCGCGCTCGTCAGCTACATCTTGGTCGCCGTCGCGGTCATCGGGCCCACGACGCTGTTCACCGCCGACGTCGTGGCGGGTCGGGGCATCGATCTGCCGGGAACCATCTGGATTCACTGGTGGATTCGCACCACGGTGGAGCAGGGCGCGATCCCGATCCACACCGACCTCCTGTTCTACCCGGAGGGCAAAAACTTCTTCACCGACACCGGCGCGAACTTCATCGACGCCTGGCTCGGCACGCCGCTGCAGTGGTTGTTCGGCGTACCGGACTTTCTCGACGCGCTCCAGGTGGTGCTGCTCGTCGGCAACGCGCTCTGCATGCAGGCGCTCGCGAAGGAGATCACGGGCGGCACGGCGCCGGCCGCCGCCTGGGCCGCGGCCATCGCGTTCGAGGTGAACCCGTTCGTGCTCCAGCAGGTGAACGAGGGGCGCCCCACTCAGGTGATGCTCTGGTTCGCCGTGCTCGCGACGCGCTCGCTGCTGCGCGTGCCCACGGGCACGTGGAAGGACGCCGCGCTGTTCGGGCTCTACACCGCGCTCCAGGGGCTCACGTACTGGTTCACGGTGTACTTCCTCACCCTGGCGCTCCTGCCGCTGGCCGTGGTGCTCCTGGTGCGCGCGCCGCGCGTGGTTGCCCCGCGGTTGGCGCTGGCGGTGGCGGTCGCCGTGGCCGTGACCGCGCCTTTCCTCGTGGGCATCGCGTCCGAGATCGACTCGGGCAACGTTCGCCGCCTGAGCTTCGGGTCGTGGGAAGAGAGCCCCGCGGCCGCAGACGGCCGCTGGCACCTCATCGTCGACCAGATGGCGAGCTCGGCCGGGCTCCTGACGTTCGGTCTGGCCGCGCTGGCGCTTCGGAGGAGTTGGCCGCTCCTCGTCGGCACGGCAATCACGATCGCGGTGTCGGTCGGCGGCCGCCTCGACATCACCGATCCGCCGCTTACGAACGGATTCTTCGTCTTGTTGTGGGAGAACCTCCCGCTCTTCCCGCGACTCGGGTTCCCCGACCGCGCCGCCATGGGCACCTTCCTTCTCCTGCCGCTTGCGGCGGCGCTCGGGCTCATGCGCATCGACAAGGTGTATGCCTGGATGTTCGCGGTGGTGCTCGTCGGGGAGGGGTTCTGGCGGGGCGGATTGCCCGTTCAAACCACGCGCAGCGGCGTGCCGGCCGCCGCCACGCACATCCGGGACAACCCAGGTGCGGTCATCTACCTGCCGTTCGGCGCCAACGACGACGCGATGGTGCACCAGACCTTCCACGGTCAACCCATCTTCGGCGGGATGGGCGAACGCGAGGAGGATCTTCGGCCGCCCGGCTACAAGAAGCGGCTGCAGAACGGGTTCGTCGTGATGCTCGGGGGCACGCTGAACGACACCGACGTGCCCATCCAGTACACGGCCGCCGAGCGCGAAGCGATCACGTCCACCTACCGCTGGGTGTGGTTCGACCGCCGCTACGGCCCGCCCGCGTGGCGCGCCGCCGGGTACGACACCGACGGGAAATACGCTCGCCTGGTCCGAGAGCTCGGCGAGCCCGCCATCAACCAGAAGGGCTTCGCGCTCTGGGACCTCCACCGGCCGGCGCCCGCGGACGCCCCCGGGCTCGGGCCCGACGCGCGCCGCACGGGCAAGGAACTGTCGCGCCTCGACGCAGGGAACTTGAAGCCCGGCGAAAAGGGGGTCGTGCTCCCGTCCGGTGCTCCGCGCGGCCCGAGCGGCCGCGGTCCCGGTGGTCCGGGCCCGGGCGGCGGCCGGCGTTGACGATTACTCCCGGAGCGACGCGAACGCGGCCAGCACCAGCGGCGCGAACGACTCGCTGCACGAGTTCGTCTCCTCGTAGTGGTCGCCGTCGTCGGTGAGCACGGAGACGGACGTGTTGTAGTCGGGCTGCGGCACGATGTAGCCGCAATACGCGTTGGCGACGCCGATCGGCGCCTTGAACGTGCCTGGGAGCATGGCCTCGATGGTGTCGAGCCCGGCCTCGTCGGTGATGCGGTAGGGGGCGGCGTGGTGCTGGAGGCAGTCGCAGCCGTCGACCTCGCCGTAGCTATCCTTGCAGCTCTCGAACGGTACGTCCGCGCAGTCGGGGTCGAACTGTACCCAGCGGCGGTCGGTCTCGCGCAGGTCGGCGTCCACCATGGCGTCCTCGTCGGGCACACCCCAGAAGAGCTCGGGCATCAGCTCGCCGGGCACGCTCCCGAAGGTGACGGGCCCGAGCTCCAGCACCCAGGAGGCGGCGGGGACGCAGCCGAACAGGTCGCGGTTGGTGCCGTACCCGGGGCAGCTCGCGTCCTGGACCACGTATTCGTCGGGCGTGTCGAGGAGCTTCACCTGGAAGGCGAGCTTGAACGAGGCGTTGTCGACGGGGATCAGAAACTCGCTCTTCCGTACCCGCAGGCTCGTCCAGGGGGTGGAGTCGGTGAGCGCGGCCTCCGCCGCCTGCCCCACGAGCGTGCCCCAGGTGCGGGCGAACTCCCAGTCGGGGCCGGAGGCCTGGTCGGTGATCCAGGTGGGGTCGCCGTTGGCGTCGAGGATGCGGACGCCGTCCTCGTCGATCGCGGGGAGCGTGCCGCCGAGCGCGGACTGCATGCCGCCGAGGGCGCCCGACAGGAACACGGTGAGGCCCCCGCTGCGCCGCTCGGTGTAGTCGCGGAGGTAGCCCACGTAGTCGGACGAGATCTCGCTGTTCTCGTCGCCGACCACCTCCTGGTGGCCCGACGCGTTCACGCTCGTCGCGACGCGGCCGTCGGGGCCGTCGAGCGCGATGGCGAGCACCTGATCCGCGACGATCAGCGGGTCGCGGATGTCGTTGATCCCGCCCTCAACGGAGGGGTCGGGGTTCGTGCCGCCGAACGGCGCGCCGTTGAACGCGGCGTCCAACGCGCGCATCTGGACGATGCCCTGGGTCGGGCTGACCGCCACCATCGAGCCCGCCGCGGTCTGCACGGCGTCGAGGATGGCGGTCGGGATGCTCTCGACGAAGGGCGGGTACACGCCGGTGAGCAGGTCCTCGTCGATGCCGTAGATGCCCACGGTGTCGGGGCCCTGGTGGCTGTGCGACGAGCTGATGATGATGCGGTCGCGGTCGTACCCGAGCGCTTCGAGCGCGTCCCGGGTGTCGCGGATGCGGTTCTCGAGCACGCCGAGGGCGTCGATGCCAACGAGGGTGACGTACTCCCCGTTGAGGGACAGCACCACCGCGGTGACGGTCACCGGGTCGTGCACGCCGAGCGCGGCGCGGGCGCTGCCGAAGCCCGCGATCCACACGCCGTCGAAGCGGCCGTTGCCGTTCTTGTCGTCGAACGGCTCCTCGCAGCCGCTCCGGCTCGCCTCAGGGTCCGTGATGCACCCGTCGAAGCTGTGGTTTCCGTTGAGGTCGGAGTACGTCTCGAAGTCGGTCGGCGTGATGTCCACGCGGGCGACGCCGGCGTAAAGCTGGCCGTCGTCGGCGAGGGTCATCCCGAGCGGGGGCCCGGCGTCGCTGGTGTCCGCGTCACCCCTGGCGGTGCAGGCCGAGAGCAGCAGCGAGGGCGCGAGGAGGGCGAGGGCGCGCATTGGGGCTCCGAAGGGGGGCGACTCTACGAGATCCCCCCGGCGTGCGCAACGCGCGGCGCGCGGGCGTTAGGGTGCGGGGGAGATGTTGCCATCCCGTCGCGTCGAAGTTGCCCTCTACGTCGTCATCGCCGTCATCGGCGTGCTCCCGACGCTGCTGGTGCCGGGGTCGACCGTCGGCGATGGCGTCGACGCGTTCGGAACCCACTGGTTCTACTGGTGGATTCGCACGTGCATCGAGCACTTCGGCGACCCGTCGTTCACGAACCTGTTCTTCTACCCGTCGGGCAAGGACATCTTCGCGCACACCGGCAACAACTTCGTCGATGCCGTGTTCGCGGTCCCCCTGCAGTGGATCTTCGGGCACACGCTCTACTCGCCCGTGTGGACCATCCTCCTCCAGCTCGGGAACGTGGTCGCGTTCCGCCCGCTGGCTCGGTATGTCCTGGGTGAAACCTTCGCTTCGTTCGCGGCCACGCTGCTGTGGATGATAAATCCGTTCGTGTTCTTCGAGATCACCGCGGGCCGGCCGACTCAGGCCATGTGCTGGTTCCTTCCGGTCGCTCTCCTCTACTTCCTCAAGGCCGCGCGCGAGCCCGGCTGGGCCAACGGCGTGTGGCTCGGGATTGCCGTGGCGGTCTCCGGGTGGACCTACTGGTTCACGGGCTACTTCCTGGCGCTCCTGATGCTCCCGTTGGCGGTGTGGGAGCTGCGCGTCTCCTCGGAGCGCGGGCGAGTCATGGCGCGCTGGCTGCTGGGCGTGGTGGTGTGCGCGGCGCTCGTCGCGCCGGGCATCTACAGCATGCTCGGGGCCGTCGAGGGCGGTCGCGTGGTGGGGATGGACCCCACAGAGGGCAGCATCTTCGAGGCGCCGAAGGCCATCGCCAACAACGTGTCGGCGGATCTCCACGGGATCTGGCTGATGGAGCTCTACGGCGCGCCGCTGTTCTTCAACCCCGCGTGGGGCCTGCCCCTCCTCGTCGTCCCCTGGCTTCGCAACCTGCCGATCCCCGGCGGGCGCGCGCGCTGGATCGTCGCGTTGCTCTTCGTGCTCTCCCTGGCGGGCGGCACCATGTTCCGCTGGGACGAGACGACGTTCGTGATGCCTCAGTACATGGTGTTGTACCGGTATCTACCGTTCTTCGACCGTCTCTGGTTCCCGTACCGGATGGCGGCGGTGGCGTTCATCCCCGCCGCGATCCTCCTCGGGGCGGCCTGCTCCGTCTTCGCGCGCCCCCGGTGGGCGCTCGGCGCGCTGGTCGTCGTCGGGCTCGCCGGACAACTCCGGGTCGGCACCTGGCCGTTCAACCACCGCGTGGCGCGCGCACCCGCGATGATGGCCGACCTGCAGAATCAGGGCGGCGCCGTGTTGTTCCTCCCGATGATGATCCAGCACGACGCGCTGATGTGGCAGACCGAGTTCCAGCTCCCCACCTTCGGGGGCATGGGCGAGTCCGCCCCGATCTTCTGGCCGAAGAACTTCCGCCACCGCGTGAACACGTCGTTCGTGCGGGCCCTGCGCGGCGTCGCCATCACGCCGGGCCAGCCACGGACGATCCAGAAGAAGGACAGGACACAACTGGAGAAGGACGGCTTCCGGTGGGTCGTGCTGCGCCGGTCGTTGCTCTCGACCGAGCTGGAGCGCCAGCTCGAGCTGAACCCCGGCTCGTTCGAGAAGGCGACGCGCCTCCAGGAAACCATCGACGCAATCTCGGAGATCCTCGAGGCGGGGCCCGTCGGCGTCGGCGGAGACGCGGTGCTGTGGGATCTCGAGGGCAGGTACGTCCCGAAGCCTTCCTGGGCGGCCACCACCGAGAACCTCGCGGACCGCGCCTGGGAGGACGTGGGCATGCCCGCATACGAGCGCCAACTCGAAAAGTTGGGGCGCACCGGCGGCGTTCGTGAGCGCACCGAGCCTACGCAGCGGAAATAAACGCGGCCACGGCCAAAGGGCCGCTTGTCGGCCCGAGCATGGGGAATAGCTTCCCCACCATAGAGCGTCCCGAAGCGGGCGTCTGGAGAACAAATGGCATTCGATCCCCCGAGCTACGATCAGGGAGCCCCTGCGAACCTCCCGTCGGAGCTCAACATTCCGATCCTGGCCATCCGGAACACGGTCATCTTTCCGGTGCTCGCCTTCCCCATCAACGTCGGTCGGGACAAGTCGCTCGAAGCGGTCGAGCGCGCGTTGGCCGGGGACAAGCTCCTCGGCATCGTCGCCCAGCAGGACGCGAAGAACGAAGACCCCGACGTCGGCGAGCTCTACAGCACCGGCACCGTGGTCAAGATCCTCAAGTCCGTGAAGATGCCGGGCAACAAGCTCAACGTCATCATCCAGGGCCTCGCGCGCATCAAGGTCGAGCGCTGGGACGGTACGGACCCCTGCCTCAAGGCCCAGGTCCGCGTGTTCGAGGAGGGCACCGAGTCCACCCCCGAGCTCGAGTCCCTGATGTCGACCATGCGCGAGCTCGCGCAGAAGATCATCGACCTCTCGCCCCACATCCCGAGCGAGGCGAGCTTCCTCGTCCGGAGCATCGACAACCCGGGCATCCTTGCGGACATCGTCGCGTCGAACCTGTCGATCGGCGTCGAAGAGAAGCAGGAGCTCCTCGAGACCTTCGACACGAAGGAGCGCATGACCAAGGTCATCGCTCTGCTCAACAAGGAGATCCAGGTCCTCGAGCTCTCGAACAAGATCCAGACCGAGGTCAAGGGCGAGATGGACAAGGCTCAGCGGGAGTACTTCCTGCGTGAGCAGCTCAAGGCCATCCAGAAGGAGCTCGGCGAGGTCGACGACCGGCAGGAAGAGTTCGAAGAGCTCAAGAAGGGCATCAAGAAGGCCCGCATGCCGAAGGATGTCGAGAAGGTCGCTTTCAAGGAACTCAAGCGCATGTCCCGGATGTCGCCGGGCGCCGCCGAGTACACCGTGAGCCGCACCTACCTCGACTGGCTCATCGAGCTCCCCTGGGCCACCAGCAGCGACGACCTCATGGACGTCAACGAGGCCGCCCGCATCCTCGACGAGGACCACTACGGCCTCGAGAAGGTGAAGCAGCGCATCCTCGAGTACCTCGCGGTGCGCAAGCTGAAGCGCGACATGAAGGGCCCGATCCTCTGCCTCGTCGGGCCCCCCGGCGTCGGCAAGACCTCGCTCGCGAAGTCCGTCGCCCGCGCGCTCGGCCGCAAGATGGTCCGCATCTCGCTCGGCGGCGTGCGTGACGAAGCCGAGGTTCGCGGTCACCGCCGCACGTACATCGGCTCGTTGCCCGGCAAGATCATCAAGGGCATCAAGAAGGCGGGCACCAACAACCCCGTCTTCGTCCTCGACGAGATCGACAAGCTCGGCATGGACTACCGCGGCGATCCCAGCTCCGCGCTGCTCGAGGTGCTCGACCCCGAGCAGAACGACACGTTCATGGACCACTACCTGGACGTCTCCTTCGACCTCTCGAAGGTGCTCTTCATCGCCACCGCGAACCTCGCCGATCCCATCCCCGGTCCGCTCCGCGACCGCATGGAGATCATCGAGATCCCCGGCTACACGATGGAAGAGAAGCTCAAGATCGCCCGGCAGTACCTCCTCCCGGAAGCTCTCGAGGAGCACGGCCTCACCGGCGAGTCCCTCGACTTCCCGGACGCCGCCCTCAAGCACCTCATCATGGCGTACACGCGTGAAGCCGGCGTTCGCTCGCTCAAGCGCGAGATCGCCGCGGTGGCGCGCTGGACGGCCAAGGAGGTCGCCTCCGGCAAGCAAACGGAGAAGCTCGTGCTCTCCGCGGAGAAGATCGAGGAGATCCGGGGCCCCATTCACTTCTTCGCGGAAGTGGCGGAGCGCACCAGCGTCCCCGGCGTGGCCACCGGCCTCGCCTGGACCGCCGCGGGCGGCGACATCCTCTTCATTGAAGCCACGAAGATGAAGGGCAAGGGCGCCATCCAGCTCTCCGGCTCCCTCGGGGACGTGATGAAGGAGTCCGTCGGCGTCGCGCGGAGCTACATCCGCGCCTCGGCCGTCGAGCTCGGCATCGACCCGGACGTGTTCGACAACGTCGACATCCACGTGCACGTGCCGTCCGGCGCCATCCCGAAGGACGGCCCCTCGGCGGGCGTCACGATGCTCACGGCCATGGTGAGCCTCCTCACCGGGCTCCGCGTTGATCCCACCATCGCGATGACCGGCGAAGCCACGCTCCGCGGCGCCGTGCTCCCGGTGGGCGGCATCAAGGAGAAGGTCCTCGCGGCCCACCGCGCGGGCATCCGTACGGTGCTCCTGCCGGACAAGTGCCGGAAGGACCTCGTGGAGGTCCCCAAGGAGATCCGCGACGACATGACCTTCCACTTCTGCTCCCGCATGGAAGAAGTGCTCGGTCACGCGTTCGGCCAGGACAACCTCGACGCCCGCAAGGCCGAGATCCGCGCCGAGCTCGAAGCCCGGGCGGCGGCGAAGCGCGCGGGCGGCGAAGCGCACGCGTAGCCGCGGAAACGGCGGTTCTGGGCGCCTCGCCTGGAATACAGAGGGCCCTCCCCAGCGCGAGCGGGGGAGGGCTCCTTCGTTTTCCGAGGCGCCGCGTGGCGGTTCAAGGGCCGTTCAGAGTCGCGTGTCGGCGCCGCTTTGAAATGTTTCAGAACAGGTTGTGGACAGGTCAGGCATGGGATGAGCGGTGAAGGCTGGACGCAGTCTAAATCCAGTCCTGTTCCACCGTTCAACCGGAGAAACCCATATGGCGCTCGAGGGCACGAAGACCCACGACAACCTCAAGGCCGCCTTCGCCGGCGAGTCCCAGGCCAATCGCCGTTACCTCTACTTCGCGAAGGTCGCGGACGTCGAGGGGCACCCCGACATCGCCGGCCTCTTCCGTGACACCGCCGAAGGCGAGACCGGTCACGCCCACGGCCACCTCGACTACCTGAAGTCCGTCGGCGACCCCGCCACGGGCCTCCCCATCGGCGAGACCGAGCTCAACCTCAAGGCCGCCGTGGCCGGCGAGACCTACGAGTACACCGACATGTACCCGGGCTTCGCGAAGACCGCGCGCGACGAGGGCTTCGCCGAGATCGCCAACTGGTTCGAGACGCTCGCCAAGGCCGAGAAGTCCCACGCCGGTCGCTTCCAGAAGGGCCTCGACTCTATCTACTCGCGGCGCTCGCGTTCGAACCTCTCCCGGTTCGAATGGGGGCTCTTGGGGCGGGGGGCTCGCCCCCCGCAACGCCCCCCTTCACCACGTTTCGGTTCCGCATGCGTGTGAGCCGAAACAGGGTGAAGGGGGCCCTCCCTACCGCCGCGCGGCTCCGCCGCCGGTCCCGAGCGTCCGTGGGCGCGTTGGCAGAGGTACGTCATGGCGCACACCATCCCGACCCCGCGTGACCCCGAGTACTGGAGCCGCGAGGCCCTGGTCGCCGAAGAGAAGCGGGTCTTCGAGATCTGCAACGGCTGCCGGCTCTGCTGGAACCTCTGCCCCTCCTTCTGTTGGCGGGGGTCAGTTCCCGGCGCTCTTCGACGCCGTCGACGCCCTCGACGCGGAGACCGCCGCCCCCCTGCCGGACCGCCCTTCCGTTCAGGTAGACGCTCTCGGCAACCACGAGGCCGCGACCTCGGGTGACCACGCCGCGGCGCCGCGCGCGGACATCCTCGGCCAGGCCGAGGCGCTCACGCGCATCTCCAATAATGTCCGCCAGGACGTCGTGGACCTCTGCTACCCGCGCAAGTGGTGCGACCCGATCTGCCCCTACACGCCGCCGCACGAGTTCGGCGTGGACTTTCCGCGGCTCATGTTGCGCCACAAGGCGACCGACGCGAAAGAACACGGCGTCAAGCTCCAGGACCGCGTCCTCGGCGACCCCGACACGGTCGGCAAGCTCGGCACGATGGTCCCGCCCATCGCAAACGCCGGCGCAACCGTACGCATCGACCGCGTGGCGATGGAGATGGTGGCCGGCATCCACCGCGATCGGCAGCTCCCCACCTTCGCGAGCGAGACCTTCCTCGAGTGGTTCGGCAAGCGCCACCCCACTCCGCCCGCCCCCGAAGCGGTAGAAGGCCGAAAGGTGGTGCTCTTCTACACCTGCTCCGTGCAGTGGAACGAGCCCCAGGTGGGCCGCGCCGCGGTCGAGGTGCTCGAGCACAACGGCTTCACCGTCTTCGCGCCGTCTTTCCGCTGTTGCGGAATGCCCGCGCTTGACGGTGGCGACGTGCCCCGCGCCACGGACTGGGCGCGCCACAACGTCGAGATCCTCGACCGCTACGTGAAGGCGGGGTGCGACATCGTCTCGCCCGGGCCCACGTGCTCCTACATGCTCAAGCACGAGTGGAAGGACTACCTGGGCACCGAGGCCTCCGAAGCCGTCGCGAAGAAGAGCTTCGACCTGATGGAGTACCTCTTCAACCTTCGCAAGCAGAAGCTGCTGAAGGAAGACTACCAGGCCGAGGTCGGCAGCATCGGCTACCACCTCCCGTGCCACCTCAAGGTGCAGAAGATCGGCTTCCGCAGCCGTGACATCATGAATAAGCTCCCCGGAGAGGAGGTATGAACCGGACAGGTGGACGCCCTCTGCGACCTCCGCCGCGCCGCGCACTTCGTTGTGGACCACCCCGCGTACGCCGCGCGCACCGCGCTCACCGGCGCGGCGCGCGGCGCCCTCGTGGAAGACCTCCTGGCCACCCGCGGCGCCTGAACGAGCCTGTTTCGGGCGGCTCTCGCGCGCGCCGCGTGATCACGCGTGCGCGAGATGCCGCCCGGTTCCCGCCGCGGGTTAGACTCGGGCCCCATGAAGCCACCCCTCTACAAGGTCCTCGTCGCCAACCGCGGTGAGATCGCCGTCCGCGTCATCCGCGGCTGCCACGAGCTCGGCATCCGCACGGTCGCCATCTACTCGGAGGCCGATCGGAGCGCGCTCCACGTGCGCAACGCCGGGGAGGCGTACTGCGTCGGTCCCGCCGCTTCGTCGGAGAGCTACCTCCGCGGCGAGGTGGTGATCGAGGTCGCCAAGAAGTCCGGCGCCACCGCGATTCATCCGGGCTACGGCTTCCTCTCCGAGAACGCGCGCTTCGCCCAAATGGTGATCGACGCGGGCCTGATCTGGATTGGACCCCCGCCGAGCGCCATCGACGCGATGGGCAGCAAGACCGGCGCGCGGCAGCGCATGGTGGCCGCCGGCGTGCCGGTGGTCCCCGGCACCACCCACCCGATCGAGACCGAGGAAGAGGCCGAGCGCATCGCCCTCGAGATCGGCTACCCGGTGATGCTCAAGGCCGCCGGCGGCGGCGGCGGGAAGGGCATCCGCAAGGTGGAGCGCCCGGAGGACTTCGCGAGCGCCTGGGGCGCGGCGCGGTCCGAGGCGGCGCGCTCTTTCAAGGACGACGCGGTCTACCTCGAGAAGTTCGTCGCGGACCCGAAGCACGTCGAGATCCAGGTCCTCGCGGACGCCCACGGCAACACGGTGCACCTGTTCGAGCGCGACTGCTCGGTGCAGCGCCGCAACCAGAAGGTGATCGAGGAGACGCCGTGCCCGGTGCTCTCCGAAGAGACGCGCCTCGCGATGGCTAACGTCGCCGTACAGGCGGCCAAGGCGGTCAACTACGTGGGCGCAGGCACGTGCGAGTTCCTCTACTCGCAGGCCAGCGGCGACTTCTACGTCCTCGAGATGAACACGCGGCTCCAGGTCGAGCACCCGATCACCGAGATGGTGACCGGCGTCGACCTCGTGCGCGCCATGCTCCGCATCGCCGGTGGCGAGCCGCTCTGGTTCCGCCAGGAAGACGTGAAGCAGGTGGGGCACGCCATCGAGTGCCGCGTGTACGCGGAAGATCCCGCGAACAACTTCGCCCCCGCCCCGGGCCGCATCTCCGGCCTCCGCGAGCCCGGCGGCCCGTGGGTGCGCGTCGACTCCGGCGTGTACGCCGGGTACGAAGTGCCGATCCACTACGACCCCATGGTCGCCAAGCTGATCTGTTGGGGCGCGGACCGCGAAGAGGCGATCTCCCGCTCGATCCGCGCGCTCCGCGAGTACCGCGTGCGCGGCATCCGCACGTCCATCCCGTTCTTCGAGGCGATCCTCCGCGATCCCGACTTCGAGGACGGCGCCTACTCCACCGGCTTCCTCTCCCCGGAGCGGATGAAGGCCCTCACCGACGCGAGCCACAACGATCGCATCGCGACGATCGCCGCTGCGATCGCCAAATACGAAGCGGACACCCGGCCCGCCCGCGTGCAAACCGCGGGCAAGG
>CAXNIN010000106.1:0-12016 GCA_964202365.1 Myxococcota bacterium
TGGCGGTTGGGGCACCGGGTCGAGCCCCCCCGCGTAGAAAGGATGGCAGCGGCAGATGCGGCGCACGCCGAGCCAGGAGCCGCGAAGCGGACCCCAGCCCTGGATGGCCTCCGCGGTGTAGCGGCTGCAGGAAGGGTAGAAACGACACATCGGCGGCATCCAGCCGTGCATCGTGCGCTGGTACCCGCGGATCAACGTGAGGAGCAGCCACCTCATCGGCGGGCGCTCGACGCGCTGGGCGGACAAACGGCGGTGCGCGTCACCGGGCCACCCGGGCGAACAGCTCGCCGACCTCGGACGAGAGGGCCACCAGGCCCACGTCCGCGGCTTCGGAGCGCGGGATGAGGACGAGATCCCACGGGCCCGCTCGCGGACCGGGCACCGCCCGGACCGCCTCGCGCAACCAGCGCTTGACCCGGTTCCTCGTCACCGCCGAACCTACCTTCCGACTCACGGTCAGCCCCACCCGGGACGCGCCCTCCGTTCCACGGGAAACGACGAGCAGCAGGTGAGCCGAGCGGATGCGCCGCCCTTCTCCCTGTACCCGTGCGTAGTCGCCGCTCCTCCGGAGTCGCTCCCGGACGGGAGGCGCGTCAGTCGCGCTTGGTGGCAACGGTCGCGGCGAGACGCTTGCGGGCCTTGGCGCGGCGCCGCGAGAGGATGGCCCGCCCGGCGGCGGTCTTCATGCGCTCACGGAACCCGTGGGTGCGCTTGCGGCGGATGTTGTGCGGCTGAAAAGTACGCTTGCTCATCTGATACCTCCGTGCCCTGTTCGTGCCCGAAGCACGGCGGCGCCATCTAACGGCTTCCACACGCGCCGGCAAGGTGGCCCGCTCGGCCACTTCGGATCTTCGCGACTCCTCTATCTACCGCGCCGCGGGTTCGACGGCTCGCGCGCCCCGACACGAGCGCCCCGACACGAGCGCCGCGGCGGCCCCACCCGCGCACCTCGCGCTTCGCCCAGGAGGGCGCGGAGATCCGATCTTTGCGGCTCCCCTTGCACGAAGCTGCACTCTTCCCGAGATCCGCGACGTCGTCGCTGGTAGTTGCGGGCGATCTTCGGCCTTGAGAGATCAGAATCACTGCGGTACACCGAACCCACGGACCCCATCGAGCCTCGCCTTAGCAGGGCGGGCGGGGGAACGAACGGCTGCGATGGGCCGAAGGGGTGACGTGTCGATGGAACAGGCGTGGAAACGCTTCTGCTCAGCGCTGGAGCGAAAAATCGGCGAGCAGAACATGGAGATCTGGATTCGAGGTGCGCTCCGCCCCGAGGCCATCGAGGCGGACCGTGTGCGGCTGCGTGCCGACAGCCAGTACTACCACGACTGGATTCGCGACAACCTCTTCGGCGACATCGTCGCCGCGTGGGCCGAGACCGCCGGGCACCCCGTCACCGTCGAGATGACCTGGACCGGCGCCCCGCTCGACGACGACGCCCCCGCGCCGTTGCCCGCGCGCCGCGCCGCCACGCACCTCGACCGCACGCGCACGTTCGACAACTTCGTCGTCGGCAAGTGCAACGAGTTCGCCCACGCCGCGTCCATCGCGGTCGCGGACGCGCCCGGACGCGCCCACAACCCGCTGTTCATCTACGGCGGCACCGGCCTCGGCAAAACGCACCTCGTGCACGCCATCGGCAACCGGGTCATCGCCCGCTCGGGCGGCGCCGCCGGCGTGTACTACTGCACCGCCGAAAACTTCTTCGGCGCCATGGTCCGCGCCCTCCAGACGCGCTCCATCCCCGAGTTCCGCGAGCGCTTCCGCACCGAGGTCGACCTCCTCGTCCTCGACGACGTGCAGTTCCTCGCCGGACGCGACCGCACCGAAGAAGAGCTCTTCTACGTCTTCGAGGCCATGCGGGCCGAGGGCAAACAGATCGTCATCACGTCGGACGAGCCACCGCGCAGCATCGGCAAGCTCGAGCCGCGGCTCCGCACCCGGTTCGAGCAGGGCCTCCTCGCCGACGTCCAGCCGCCCGATGTCGAGACGATGATGGCGATCCTCGGCACGAAAGCCGCGGCCATGCGCCTCGACATCCCAACGGACGTCCAGTACACCATCGCCCAGCGCGTCCGGAACAGCGTGCGCGAGCTCGAGGGGGTCGTGAACCGCCTCTCCGCCCTCCACTCGTTCTACGGGCAGCCGATCTCGATGCAGTTCATCCAGGACAGGATGAGCGACATCATCCCGCCGCCGGCGCCCCCGCCGAGCGCGGAGCAGATCATCAGCCGCGTCGCCGAGCACTTCCACGTGCGCGCCACGGACATCCGCGGCAACCGGAGGCCGGCGAACATCGCCCACCCCCGTCAGGTGGCGATGTTCCTCACGCGGCGCATCACCGGCCTCTCCTTCCCCGAGATCGGCCGCGAGTTCAACCGCGACAACTCCACCGTCCAGCACGGCTGCAAGAAGATCGAGGGCGACATCAAGACCAACCCGAACCTCCGCGCCGAGCTCGACCTCCTCGAGAAGGTGTGCCGGGGGGGCGGGTAGCCCTATGGACAACCCTGGGCACCGCTGAGGCACCCCTGGGGGACGCGCCTAAGGATGACCAGGGGGGTTGTCCACAGGCCAAAGCGCGAGCGCGGCGCGCCATCGGGCCCTGGGGAGAACCCCGTCGTTGTCCCGGTTCCGTGCGTGAGTTATCCGGCGACACTATCAAGTGGAAACCGACAAAATCCCTGAAATCCACAAATCCACAGGGGCTCATGGAGATCATCAGATCGATCTCAGCTGAGAGATCAGATCCCCTGAAACTGGAGCGGCGGCGATGGAGTTCCTGATCACCCGTGACGACCTCACCCGCGCATTGACGCGCGTGCAGGGCATCGTCGAGAAGCGCAGCACCACCCCCATCCTCTCATCCGTGCTCATCCAGGCGCGGCCCGAGGGCGTGCGCATGGTGGCCACCGACAAGGCGATGACGTTCCTCGGCGACTTCGCCGCGAACGTCCGCGAGCCGGGCGAGGTCGCGGTTGACGCCGCGAACTTCTTCCAGATCGCCAAGGTCCTCCCGCCCGACGTCGTCACCGTCCGGCTCGGCGAGAACCTCCGCGTCGAAGTGAAGTGCGGCAGCTCGTCCTTCAAGCTCAACGGCTACTCGGCCGCCGAGTTCCCGGTCACCCCGCCGCTCGACCAGTCCCGCGTGCTCACGATCGCCGCGGCCGAGCTCCGCCGCGTCATCGACCAGACGCTGTTCGCGGTCGCCCCCGAGGACAACCGCTACGGCCTCAACGGCGCCCACGTCGAGGACATCGCCGGCGACGAGCGCACCCTCCGCTTCGTCTCCACCGACGGCAACCGGCTCTGCTGGTCGCAGGCCCCGTTCGAAGGCGAGCTCGGCATCGGCCGCAAGATGCTCCTCCCCCGCAAGGCCCTCGGCGAGATCCGCCGCCTGCTCGACGGGTACGACGGCGCCGCGGAGATCGCGTTCGGCGAGCGCGCCGCCCTCTTCCGCGTCCCCGGCGTCATGCTCCACCTTCGCCTGCTCGAAGCGGACTTCCCGGACTACCGCCAGGTGCTCCCGACGAGCTTCAAGCGCAAGGTGGTGCTCGAGCGCGACCAGCTCCAGGAATCGCTCCGTCGTGTCTCGATCTTCGCCACCGACGGCGCGCACTCGGTCCGCTTCGCCTTCTCCGGCGACGGCCTCGTGCTCACCGCCCGCAAGCTCGACGCCGGCGACTCCCGCGAAGAGCTCCCCGCGGACCTCACCGGCGAGCCGATCACCATGGGCTTCAACGCCCGGTTCTTCCTCGACGTGCTCGGTGTGCTCCAGGGCCCGCGTGTGGTCGCGGAGCTGGGCGACACCCTCTCGCCGTGCCTGCTGCGCGACCCCGACGACGCGCGCTCCCTCTTCGTGATCATGCCGGTTCGTCTCGATTAGTGGTTCATGGGGCGGGGGCCCGCCCCCGCAACGCCCCCGGGCTCCTTGACCCCACCCGTTTGGGCCGTCCGAGCCCGGCCCAAACGGGCGGGGCCCCGTCGCCCGCGCCCCGAGCCGCTCGCGCGTGTCGTCGCCGTCGTCGCTCCCTACCGGTCGCCCCTTTGGGCGACTCCGTGAAGGTTCCAGGCCTTGAAGCTCCTCCGCCTCTCCGTCGCCGGCTTCCGGAACCTCCCGCGGGGCATCCTCGACGTGGACGCCCCGTTGGTCGCGTTCGTCGGGGACAACGGCCAGGGAAAGACGAACTGGCTCGAAGCCGTGGGGCTCCTCGGCACGCTTCGGAGCTTCCGGACCGCCCGCAGCGCCGAGCTCCTGGCCTGGGGGGACGCCCACGCCGAGGTCGAGGGCGTGGTGCGCACCGAAGACATGGTGCGGAGGCTTGCCTGGGGGTTCGGCGCGGGCACCCGCACGCTCCGCCGGGACGATCGCCCGATTGACGCCGTCACCTGGCTCTCGTCCTTCCGCGCGACGTACTTCGTGCCCGGCGACATCGCGCCGGTGCGCGGCGAGCCCGCGCTGCGGCGCGCGCTCCTCGACCGCGCGGTGCTCGCGGTGCGCCCCAGCTACCTCTCGGTGGCGCGCGACTACAAGCGCGTGCTCGACCACAAGGGTGCGTTGCTCCGGTCGGGCCGCTCCACCGACGCCGAGCTCGATGTCCTCGACGCCCAGCTCGCGACGCTCGGCGCGGCGGTCACGCTCGAACGCGGTGCGCTCGTCCGTTCGGTCGCGCCGGCGTTCATCCGGGCGTACGCCACGTTCGCCGGGTCGGAGAACGCCACGGTCGGCTACGAGCCGTGGCTCGGCGAAGGCGACGCCGACACGCTCGCCGGGCGGTACACGGAGCGGCTCGCGCGGCAACGCGTTCAGGAGCGCCAGCTCGCGCGTCCCCTCGGGGGTCCGCAGCGGGACGATCTCGCCTTCGCGGTCGAGGGGAAGGTCGCCCGCGCGTATGCGTCGCAAGGTCAGGCCCGCTCGGTCGTGCTCGCGTGGAAGCTCGCCGAGCTCGAAGTAGCCCGTGAAGTCGGGGAGGCCCCTCTCTTTCTGCTCGACGATCTCGGGAGCGAGCTCGATCCGGGCCGCACGGCGCGGCTCGTGGGCCTGCTCGGATCGCTGGGCGTGCAGATCTTTCTCACCACCACCGACGCGCGCTACGTGCCGCGGGATGCCGTGTCCGGCGAGGTGCGGGTGCTCCGGGTGGCGGGCGGCGCGGCGGCCACGGCGTCGCCCGCCGATGCCCCGGTCCCCGCGACCGGTTAAGCGCCCCCGGTTCGGAAGAGGCAAAAGGTATGGATCCCACGGCCCCGGCCAAGGACTACGGCGCATCGAGCATCCAGGTCCTCGAAGGCCTGGACGCCGTGCGCAAGCGTCCGTCGATGTACATCGGCGACATCGGTTCGCGCGGCCTGCATCACCTGGTGTACGAAGTCGTCGACAACTCGGTCGACGAATCGCTCGCCGGGCACTGCACGCTCATCAAGGTCATCATCCACGAAGACGGCTCCTGCTCGGTGGAGGACAACGGCCGCGGAATTCCGACCGACATCCACCCCACCGAGGGCCGCCCCGCCGCCGAAGTCGTGCTCACCGTGCTCCACGCGGGCGGCAAGTTCGACCGCGACAGCTACAAGGTGTCCGGTGGCCTGCACGGCGTCGGCGTCTCGTGCGTGAACGCGCTCTCGGAGCGCCTGCAGCTCGACATCTGGCGCGACGCGCAGCACTTCACGCAGCGCTACGCGATCGGCGCCCCCGTGACGCCGCTCACCGTGGCCGGCCCGTCGGAAGGCAAGCGCGGCACCCGCGTGCAATTCTGGCCGGACACCACCATCTTCCAAGAGACGGTGGAGCTCCAGTACGAGGTGCTGGCCAACCGCCTCCGCGAGCTGGCGTTCCTCAACCCCGGCCTCTCCATCGACCTGAAGGATCTCCGCGACGATCGCGGGGAGTTCTTTCACTACGAGGGCGGGATCGTCAGCTTCGTGGAGTACCTCAACAACTCCAAGGAGACCGTCCACCGCCCGCCGGTGTTCCTGCGCGGCGGCAAAGAGGGCCTCGAGGTCGAGATGGCGCTCCAGTGGAGCACCGCCTACACCGAGACGATCTTCAGCTTCTGCAACAACATCAACACCGTCGAAGGCGGCACGCACGTCAGCGGGCTCAAGGCCGCGCTCACGCGCACCGTGAACGCCTACGCCACCGCGAACAACCTGTTCAAGGGCGGCAAGCAGGAGAGCATCACCGGGGAGGACATCCGCGAGGGCCTCACCTGCGTGCTGTCGGTGAAGATCAGCGAACCCCAGTTCGAAGGCCAGACGAAGACGAAGCTCGGCAACTCCGAGGCGAAGGGCCTCACCGAGTCCATCGTCAACGAACAGCTCGCGTTCTTCCTCGAAGAGAACCCCACGGTCGCCAAGACGATCGTGATGAAGTCCATCGAGGCCGCCCGCGCCCGCGAAGCCGCGCGCAAGGCCCGTGACCTCGCCCGTCGCAAGACCGTGCTCGACGGCGGCGGTCTCCCCGGCAAGCTCGCCGACTGCCAGGAGCGCGACCCCGCCAAGTGCGAGGTGTACCTGGTCGAGGGTGACTCCGCCGGTGGCTCCGCGAAGCAGGGCCGAAACCGCAAGTACCAGGCGATCCTGCCGCTCCGCGGCAAGATCCTCAACGTCGAGAAGGCGCGGTTCGACCGCATGATCGGCTCGGAGCAGATCCAGATCCTCGTCAGCGCCCTCGGCTGCGGCATCGGCGAAGAGTTCGACCCCGCCCGCCTCCGCTACGGCCGCGTCATCATCATGACGGACGCCGACGTCGACGGGTCCCACATCCGCACGTTGCTCCTCACGTTCTTCTACCGGCACATGCCGCAGATCGTCACGGGCGGGCACCTCTACATCGCGCAGCCGCCGCTGTACCGCGTCAAGCGCGGCAAGTTCGAGAAGTACCTCCGGGACGACGCCGCGAAGGACGCCTTCCTCTTCGAGCAGGGCGCCGCCCACCTCACGGTGGTGTCCGAGTCGGGCGCCACGGTCGAGTCCGAGGCCCTCGCGGACTTCTCCAAGCGCCTCACCCAGTACGTCAGCCGGCTCACCCGCCTCGAGCGCCGGTACCAGAAGGTCGTGCTCGACCAGTACCTCGCCCTCGCGCCGGTGCCCCCGGTCGAGCGCGCCGACTGGGAACAACTCGCGGGCACGCTCCGGGCTCGCCTCGGCGTGGTCGCCCCGAACCTCGACGTGCTCGAGGTCGCCGTCCAGTCCGACCCCGACGGCCGGCCCCTCATCGCCGTGCGCACGCTCCAGGAGAGCAACGAGCAGGTCACCCTGCTCGGGAGCGCGGCGAGCCAGGCGGATCAGGAGTCGCTCCGTCGTCAGCGCGACGAGCTCGCCGCCACCCTCCCGCTGCCCGCCCGCGTGCAGAGCGGCCCCATGCGCCACACCTACCTGGAGCTCCGTCAGGACATCCTCGAAGGCGCGCAGAAGGGCTTCGAGATCCAGCGGTACAAGGGCCTCGGCGAGATGAATCCGGAGCAGCTCTGGGAGACGACGATGGACCCCGAGGCGCGCACGCTCCAGCTCGTCCAGGTGGACGACATCGTCGGTGCGGACACCGTGTTCTCCGTGCTCATGGGGGACCAGGTGGAGCCGCGCCGCGACTTCATCCAGCAGAACGCCCTCAACGTGCGCAACCTCGACATCTAAGGAGGCAACCCCCCATGCGCGGCAGCCGCATCGCCGGGATGGGCCACTACGTGCCCGAGCGCGTCGTCACCAACGACGACATGAAGCAGTGGATGGACACCTCCGACGAGTGGATTCACCAGCGCACGGGCATCCGCGAGCGCCGCTGGGTGGACGGCAACGTCGGCGCCTCCGAGCTCGGCGAGCACGCTGCCCGGCAGGCGCTCGAAGAGGCGGGCCTCGAGGCGAAGGATCTGGACATGATCCTGTTCGCCACGCTCTCCCCGGACATCAACTTCCCGGGTTCGAGCTGCCTCCTCCAGGCGCGCCTCGGCGTGCCCGGCGTGGCCACCCTCGACATCCGCAACCAGTGCACCGGGTTCATCTACGGGCTGGCCACGGCCGACGCCTTCATCCGCTCCGGGATGATGAAGAACATCCTCGTGGTGGGCGGCGAAGTCCACAGCTCCGGCCTCGATCTCTCCACGCGCGGCCGCGACGTGACCGTGCTCTTCGGCGACGGCGCGGGGGCCGCGGTCGTCTCCGCCACCGACGGCGACCGGCGCATCCTCGACTCCGAGCTCCACGCCGACGGCCGCCACGCCGAGATCCTCATGCTCGAGGCGCCCGCGAGCCGCAACGCGCCGCGCCTCACCGACGAGATGCTCGCGCGCGGCGCCCACTTCCCGAAGATGGACGGCAAGTCCGTCTTCAAGCACGCCGTCGAGCGCCTCCCCGAGGTCACGCGCAGCATCCTCGCGCGCAACGGCCTCACCCTCGACGACGTCACGCTTCTGGTGCCGCACCAGGCCAACATGCGCATCAACGAGATGGTGACCCGCCAGCTCGGCGTGCCCCCCGAGAAGGTGGTGCACAACATCCAGAAGTACGGGAACACCACCGCGGCGTCGATCCCCATCGCGCTGCACGAGGCCGCCCAGGCGGGTCGCATCCAGCCGGGCGAGCTCGCGCTGCTCGTCGCGTTCGGTGCCGGCCTCACGTGGGGCGCCACGCTGGTGCGCTGGTAGATGTCCGTCCCCGCCGCCGACTCCGCCGCGCTCTTCCGCTCCCGCGTGCTCTTCGTGAGCGGCAAGGGCGGAACCGGCAAGACGTCGGTAGCGGCGGCGATCGGTCGTCTCGCGGCGTCGCAGGGGCGTAAAACGCTGGTGGTCGAGCTCGACAACCAGCGCCCGTCGCTCACGAGCATCTTCGGCGTGAAGCCGACGTACGCGCCGGCCGAGGTGGCGAAGAACCTCTCGATCACGAACGTGGAGTGGGTGAACGCGCTCGGGGACTGGCTCGAGGACATCGTCTCGCTGCCGCGCGTCGTGCGGCTGATCACCAAGAACCACCTCGTGAGCGTGTTCCTCGAGGCGACACCCGGCGCGCGCGACCTCGTGGTGTTGTGGCGGGTGATGGCCCTCGCGCGCAGCTACGACCTCGTCGTGGTCGACATGCCCGCGTCGGGCAACGCGGTTGCGATGTTGTCGGTGGCCCACACCGCGCGCGGCCTGTTCGATACCGGTCCCATCCGGCGCGTCGCGGACGACCTCGTGAACCTCTACGGGCAGCCCGACACCCGCGTGGTGCTCGTCGCGCTCCCCGAAGAGATGGTCGTCAACGAGACCATCGAGACCACGCGCAAGGTGCGCACCAACCTTGCGCCGCTCAAGGTGCCGATGGTCGTGCTCAACCGCGCCACGCCGCCCTCGTTGTCCGACGCCGAACGCGGGCTGCTCGAAGGCCTCCTCGCGGCGCCCACCGAGGGCCTCGCCCGCGAGGTCGTCGAGGCCGGGCGCTGGGAGGCCGAGCTCGAACAGTCCACGGCCGACGCGCTGCTTCGCCTGCGGGAAGGGCTCTCGATCCCGGTGCTCGTACTCCCGGTGCTCGCGCGCGGGGAGGGTGCTCTCCGCGTCGTCGGGCAGCTCACGTCCGCGCTCGCCCGGGTGAGCTCCGTCCCGGTCGACCTTCGGGGGGGCGCATGACGCTCGACGAGCTCGTCACGCGCAACCGCCTCCTCGTGTGCGTCGGGTCCGGCGGGGTCGGGAAGACCACGAGCGCCGCCGCGATCGCGCTGAAGGCCGCGCTCGGCGGGCGCCGGGTGCTCGTCCTCACGATCGACCCCGCGCGTCGTCTTGCGAACTCACTCGGACTCCAGGAGTTCGGCAACACCGAGGTGCGCATCGACCTCGGTGACCGCACTGCTACCGGCGAGCTCTGGGCGATGATGCTCGACGCCCCGAGCACCCTGGACGACGTCATTCGCCGCGTCGCGAAGGACGACGCCACGCGCGAGGCCATCTACGCGAACAAGATCTACCGCCACATGGCGGGCAGCTTCTCGGGCAGCCAGGAGTACATGGCCACCGAGCGCCTGTACGACGTGCACACGTCCGATCGGTACGACCTCATCGTGCTCGACACGCCCCCGGTGAAGAACGCGCTCGACTTCCTCGAGTCCCCCGGCCGCCTCGCCCGCTTCCTCGATCGGCAGATCATGAAGTGGTTCCTCACGCCCTACGAGGAAGAGAAGGTGTTCGGAAAGCGGCTCATCATGAGCACGTCGGCCGTGGTGTACCGCCTGTTGGGCCACATCTTCGGCCGCGACTTCCTCGACGAACTGTCCGTGTTCTTCTCGCTCTTCCGCGACCTCTACGACGGCTTCCGGGAGCGCCACGAGGCGGTGGCCCGGCTCTTCGCCTCGCAGCAGACCGCGTTCATCGTCGTGAGCGCGCCCACGGAACCGTCGGTGGATGTCGCCCGGTTCTTCCTGGACGAGCTCCGGGCGCGCCGCCTTCCGATCGGCGGCGTGATCGTGAACCAGGTGCACGCCGCGACCCAGGCCAGCCCCGATGTGGCCGCGCTCCTGGGCGACCACGCGCGCGCCCTCGACGCCGCCGCGGCGGGTGCGCTGCTCGCGCGCCTCGGCGCGGCGCATCGGCGCCTGCGCGAGCTCGCGGCGCTCGAGGCCTCGCGCGTGGACGAACTTCGTCGGTATTCGGGAAGCTCGGTGTGGCTCAAGGTCGTGCCGCGCTTTGCCGAAGAGGTACACGATCTCACCGGTTTGTTGCGCCTGCACCGGAACCTCTTCGGCCCGAGCGCCTGAAAGCGCGGTCCCGAGCGCGGCCGGCTATACTGCCGGCCCATTGGTGACCGGTATGCTGCTCGCGCTCCTGACCACCCTCCTGGCGACGTTCGCGCCGGCCTCCGCGCAGAGCATGGCGCTCGAGCCGCAGAACCGCATGCACGTGGGCCTCAACGTGGTCGACGGCCCCTCCGGCTTCGGCATCACCGGCGGGCTGGACTCGCGGCTCACCCGCATCATCGCGCTCGACATCGGCGCGTTCGCCTCGCCCGCCGCGATTCCGGAAGAGTACACGTGGGACGGCGCCGCGGATGCGTCGACCCCCGACTACTACCGGCTTCGTCACGGCGTCTACGCCACGCCCGGCTTCCGCATCCCGCACGCGCAGCCGAAGACCTGGGCGTGGGACTTCTTCCTCCGCGGCGGCGGCGGCGTGGTCTGGGCGGCGAACCTCGCCCCCGACGTCGGCGGTGACGACGGCGAGCGCTACGCGATCCGCGCCGACATCGGCGGCGTCGCCGGCGCGGACGTGCTCTTCCGGTTCGGGAAGTTCGGCGCGCGCATCTTCGGCAAGGCCTGGATGTTCGACGTCCTCCAGACCTCCCCCGCCAAGAGCTTTTTTGTCGTCCGGCCGCAATACGGCGTCGAGGCCCTGGTCCAGTGGTGACGAGGTACTTAGATCACTTTCCGGCAGGGAGCCCTTGACGGGCGCCCCAATGCTGTAGATCCTACAGCTGCCTCAATCGCGCAACTGCCTTCAACCGAGAGAGTCACGGGCCAGTATGTCCCGCAATGTCTATGTGGGGAACCTCCCCTACCGCATCACCGATGACGAGGTGCGGGATGTTTTCTCCCAGAACGACCGTGAGGTCGTCTCCGTAAACCTCATCATCGACCGCGAAACCGGCCGCCCCCGCGGCTTTGGATTCGTGGAGATGGGCAGCGAGAAGCTCGCCGAAGACGCGGTCACCGCGCTCGACGGGTTCATGCTCGACGGCCGCCCGCTGAAGGTGAACATCGCCCGGCCCCGTGATGGTGCTGGTCCCGGTGGTCCGCCTCGGCGCCCGCGTCCGGATGGCGCTGGCCCCTCGGTGTATTCCCGCTCCGGCGGTCCCCCCCGTGAGGGGGGTGGCTACGGCGGCGGCGGTGGTGGCTACGGCGGCGGCGGCAGTGGTGGCTACGGCGGCGGTGGCAGCGGTGGCTACGGCGGCGGTGGCGGCGCGCCCGGCGGCGGCGGCGGCGGTGGCTCGTGGGGCGATCGCCCTCCGCGTCCGGCCGGCGGCGGCTACGGTGGCGGCGGTTACGGCGGTGGTGGCGGTG
>CAXNIN010000107.1:0-11959 GCA_964202365.1 Myxococcota bacterium
AATCGGCGTCCGTATCGGTGTCCGTGTCGGCGTCGGTGTCTGTGTCGGCATCGGCCGCGCCGGTGTCGTCCGCCAGCTCGATCGTCGAGGTCTGGCAGGCGGAGAGCAGCAGGAGGGGGAGGAGCGCGCGAAGCATGACGTCACCCAGGGACCCGGGCGACGGCCCGGAGTCACGTGAGCGAACGTTGTGCCACAGATGGCGCGGATCTCGCAAGCTCCGCGTGCCCTCGTTCGTCAAGGACGCGTGGAGAAGGTGGTGCGGGGGAGGGGACTTGAACCCCTACGGGAGTTACCCCACTAGGTCCTGAGCCTAGCGCGTCTGCCATTCCGCCACCCCCGCGGGGACTTGCGGTCGCCGAGGCATCTATGGGCTCGGTGGTCAGTCGTCAAGGCGGGGCGTGTCGAGGTGGGGCGTGTCGAGGCCGGGCGTGTCGAGGCCGGGCGTGTCGAGGCGCCAGACCTCCCAGCGGTCCCTGGCGTAGAGCCGCGTGGCGTCGCGGAGGAGGAGGGCGCGGAGGCGCGCCTCAGGCTCGTTGAACTGCTCGGCGAGGACCGCGGGCGAGAGGAACGTGTAGCTCTTCTTGAGGAAGTGCACGTCGCCCACGAGGAGGTAGCGCACGCCGCGGTCGGCGAGGGCGGAGAGCGAGGCGTCGCCGTGCTGCCAGAGCCAGTACCGCGTGGGCACGTGGTCCTCGACGGAGCCCAGGATGGCGGGCTGGGGCACCCAGTAGCCGTGCCAGGCGAACAAGAGCGCGACGGGGGCGTCGACCGGCACGTGCTCGCGGAGGAACGAGAGCGCGCCCCACGCGGGAACCTCCCGGGTGAGGAACACTTCGGGGCTCTCCTGGCCGGTGGCTACCGCGGCCCGCGCGCCGGCGTGGCGGAGCACGGGGCCCAGGTTGGCGGGGAGCGACGCGGCGAGCAGGAGCCACGCGGGCCAGCGGCGGGGCAGGAGCGCGCCGGCGAGGGCCGCGATGCCGAAGAGCGGGAGGAGGTAGCGCACGATGCGCGCGCCGAGCGCCCAGCCGACGAAGCCGATGGCGACGATGAGCACGAGGCGCCGCACCGCGGGGTCGCGGCGGGCGGTCCAAAGCGCCGCTGCGCCGAGCCCCGCCCACAGGAGCGACACGCGCCCGAGGAACCGGAAGGAGTCGATCTCGGCGCGGAAGAGGAGGTCGAAGGGGAGCCGGATCGTGGCGAGCAGATCGTGCCCGGCCCCGTACTTCTCCGGGTAGACGAACACGAAGTCCGCGCCGCCCTCGCCGGCCGCCGGCCACCCCGCGAACGGGAAGAGCGGGTGGAGCCCCTCGAGCGTGTTGCGGAGCCACCACGGGGCGAGCGGGGCAAGCGTCGCGACCGCGGCGAACACGACGCGGCGCGGGGCGACGCGGAGGCCGTCCCAGGCGGCGAGCAGCGAGATCGCGGCGACGGCCGGCGCAGCCGTGTACTTCACCGCGAGCGCGAAGCCGCACATCCAGCCCATCAGCACGAACCGCCGCGCGAGGAGCGCGTCGGCCGCGAGGAGCAGGTAGAGCGCGACGAGGTGGTTGTTGTAGGCGAGGCCGGCCTCGCGGAGCCACGAGTACGAGCCGAGCAGCGCGAGCGCGGGGAGATCGCCCTGCCCCTTTCCGAAGCGCGCCTCGGCGAGGCCGCGCACCCCGAGCACGAGCGCCGCGGAGAGGAGCAGGTGCCAGAGCCGCGGCGCCGCCTCGCCGCCGAGGCTCATGAGCCCGGCGAAGACGAGGTGCACCGGCATCGGCCGGCTGCCGTCGGGCGTCAGAAACCCGCCGAGGAGGGCGCCTGTTTCGAGCATCCGGCGCGGAAGCGCGAGGTGGTAGTAGACCTCGTCGGTGTCCGTGGGGGGCGCGAGGGCGTCGAGGAGCCCGGGGAGGAGGAGGACCGCGCCGAACACGCACGCGACGGCTGGGACCGCGGGAACCGTGACGCGCGGCCGAGTGGCCCACCCGCCGGCCGTGGCCGCAAGCACGGCGCCCGCGGCGACGGGCCCGAGCTCCCCGGCGGCGGCGCACCCGAGCAGGAGGAAGCCCTGGAGCGCCACCCCCACGCCGAGCGCCGCCAACCAGCCCGCGGGCGCGTCGAGGGCGGCCGGGGCGGCGGCGCGCAGCACGGCCGCGCCGCCGCCCACCGCGGCGAACACCGCGAGCAACGCCGGGAGCGCCGCCCGGCCGAACGTGAGAAGGGCGTCGGGGTGGAGCGTGCGGGCGGGGTCGGCGAAGAGGAACGCCACGGCGAGGAGGCCCGCCGCGAGGAGCGGAGCCGCGCGCGCGACGGTTCCGGGGGGCGTTGCGGGGGGCCCGCCCCCCGCCCCAAGAGCACGATCTTCCTCGTGCATCACGGCCTCACCGGCGCGAGTCGCACGGCGTCGCCGCCGGGGTGGGTGAGCGTGACGCGGCCGACGGCGAGCGGGCCGCCCGGCACCCACGCGCCCCCTTCCCAGCGTTCGAAGCCCCATCCGGCGGCGGGCCAGTCGAACGTGAAGGTGACCGCGCCGTCGCGGTGCGCCCCGCGCCACCCGCCAGCGCGCGTGGTCCCCGCCCCTTCCGCGCGAGGGTCGTCGTCATCGAGGATTAGCTCGGAGGCGGTGGCGAGCAAGGTGCGGTCGGCCTCGCGGAAGATCAGCCAGGGGCCCCAGCGGGTGGGGGCGCGCTGGTTTCCGGGGCGGCGGAGCGTGAGGCCGTCGGAGCAGAGGATGTCGATGTCGCCGGTGCCGCCGCGGAGCGCGCCGCGGTCCTCCCAACAGGCCACGGGGCCCCACAGCGACGGGCCGTGGAGAAAGCCGGTGTCGGCGGGGTAAGCCCGGCGTTCGCCAAGGGTCATGTCCTGCACGTACACGCCGGCGGAGTCGACCCAGCCGAGCCAGCGATCGCTGCCGACGGGGTGGCGTTCGTCGCGGGCGGTGCGCGCCAGCGGGACACGGCGGGCGTCCTCGCGGCGCGCCCAGATGTCCTCGCGCGTGGTGCCGCCGTCTTCCACCCAGGCCGCCCACGGCCAGGCGAGCGCGGCGGCGTACCAGGGGAGCGGCGCGGCTTCGGCTTGCGCGCGGAGCGACTCGGCGAGCGCAAAGGACTCCACCCGGGTGGCCCAGACGAAGGCGCCGTGGACGCCGTCGGTCGCGGGGGGGCCGAGGGGCGCGCCGGAGACGCGAGGGAGGTTCGGGACGGGCGTGGCGTCGGGGAGGCGCCAAAGGCCGCGGGTGTCCGCGAGGATCGCGGCGGGGCCGAGGCCGGGGGCGTCGACGGCGTCGGAGAGCGAGACGGTGGCGCCCGACACGATGTCCCACGCGCGGTCGACACGGCCCGTCGCGGAGCACCACGCCACCCAGGCTCCTGCCAGCGCGGGGTACCGATCGTCGCGACAGCTGCGCGCCTCGATCTCCGGGAGGGATCGAACCTCGGCCCGCACCTGGGAGGCGCCGCTGTTTTCGGCGGGCTGCACGTTCAGCACAATCGTCGCGTCTCCGGCGCGCACGGTTAGCGGCCCCGTGGCGCGCGGCGTGACGGTGGCCTCGGCGCCGGTCGCGCTGTCGACCCCCTCCCACGGGATCGCGGCGGCCGAGGGCCCGTCCCACGCGGCGGAGAGGCGCACGGCCTCGCCCACGGTGGGCCGAACGTCAGACGCCGCCAGGAGGAGCACCGAGGTGCCCACACTGGCGGCGTTCATGGCGAAGTCCGGAGGATCAGCGCGCCGAGGTGTCCTCGACACCGCAGCAGTTCACCGTGAGGGTGACCGTGTCGCTGACCGTCGAGCCGGTGCAGTCCTGGACCGTGAGCTCGAACTCGTACTCGGTGTCCTCGCAGTCGCCGGGCTCGGTGGGCTCGGCGTCTTCGAGAGTCACGTCGGTGGTGAGGCTCGAGGCGTTCGAGATGCGCGCGTCGGTGTTCGAGGTGGTCCACGTGATGATGAGGGGGTCGCCGTCGGCGTCGATGACGGTCGCGTCCGCGCCCAGGGCGCTCGTGACGGTGGCACATTCGTCGCACGCGTACGTGTAGCCGCTCTCGGTGCAGGTGGCCGAGCCGCCCGCGAGGGTGAGGTCGGCGCCGGCGGAGATGTCCGGGCGCTCGTTCGAGCGGCGCTCGGCGGCGCTGACGGTCACGACGTCGGGGGTGGACCAGGTGGTGCCGTCGTTGACGGAGCAGGTGAGCACGTAGTCGCCGGCGACGTCCGGGTAGAACGTGGGGCGGACGGCGGTGCGATCCGAGAAGCTGCCCGTCGTGATGGCGGAACCGCTCGGCTTGCTCTGGACTTCCCACTGGTACGTCAGGGTGTCGCCGTCGGGGTCGGCCGAGGCGGAGCAGTCCAGCGTGATGGTGGTGCAGTCCTCGGCGTCCGTCTGGTCGGGGCCGGCGTTCGCGACAGGAGCGCTGTCGGTGCCGAGTGCGGTGACCGTGACGGCGTCCGACGCGGAGCGCGAGATGCCGTTGTCGACCACGAGGTTGAGGACGTACACGCCGCGCGCGTCGGGCGTGAAGCTCGCCGACACGGTGTCCGCGCCGGTGAGCGCGGTGAGCGACGAGGCCTCGGGCTTGTCGACCACGGTCCACGCGTAGGAGAGCGTGCGGCCCATGGGGTCGAAGCTGCGGGTGCCGTCGAGCCCGACGAGGTTGCCGATGTCGGTGGTCACGTCCGTGCCGGCGTTCGCGACGGGGACCGTCTCCGGATCTTCCACGTTGATGATGACGTAGTCGGGTTCGGAGTCGAGGCCGAGGCTGTCCGTGACGACGAGCTTCACCACGTAGGTGCCGACGGAGTCGGGCGCGAACGTGGTCGCGACGGCGTCGCCGGTGTGGTTGGCCGTGAACGGCGCTTCGCGGGACGCGATCGACGAGCCTTCCGGCACGTAATCGAACGTCCAGTGGTACACGAGGGGCACGTTGCCGTCGGGGTCGGTCGACGCCGCGGCGGAGAGCGCCACGGCGGTGTCGGCCGACTGATTGACGGTCTCACCAGCCTCGGCCACCGGCTTCTGATTCGCGACGGAGTCGCCGTCGCCAGTGCCGGCGTCCTTTTCGGTGCTCGGGGTGCAACCCACGAAGAGGGCCAGAAGGGCCGTCATGGAGGTGGTACGCATCGCAGAGGCTCCTAAGGGCTGTACTCGCCGGTGCAGCTGTAGGTGATGGTGACGTTGTCGTTGTCGCTGTCCGCGCAGTCGCTGACGGTCAGGCCGACTTCCCAGGTGCGCGTCGTCGTCGTGTTGTAGGTCGACGGGAACGACGGCGTGAGGACGGTGGTGACCGGGACGTAGCGCGAGCCGATGGTGAGCTCGCCGCTGGTGTCGGTCCACATGAAGTCGAGGTCGTCGCCGTCGAGGGCGTCGTCCGAGGCGCTGCCGTCGAGCTCCACGTCTTCCGCCGGGCAGTCTTCACAGGAGAAGACGTACGAGGCGGTGGTGCAGTCGGTGGTGACGCTGACCGTCTGGTCGTCGCCGGCGTTCGCGACCGGCGAGTTGTTGTCGCCTTCGTCGGTGAACGTGTAGGTGACGATGTCCGGCGCGCTCCACGCCGTTCCGTCCCACACCTGGAGCTGGAAGGTGTAGGAGCCCACCTCGTCCCAGTGGAAGATCGGGTTGGCGAGGGAGGTGTCCTCGAAGTACCCGGACGAGCCGGACGGCGCCGAGAGCAGCGACCACGCGTAGGTGAGCGCGCCGCCTTCGGGGTCGTAGCTGCCGTAGCCGTCGAGCTCGAAGCTCTGGTCGGTGCAGGGGGAGAGCGCGCCGCTGTCGCCGGCGTCGGCGACGGGGGGCTGGTCGCCCGAGGCGACGGTGATGCTGCAGAAGTCCACCGCGGACCAGTTGCTGCCGTCGCTCACCGCGAGGCCGACGACGAACACGCCGGCGCAGTCGGGCACCACGGAGGGCGAGACGGTGCTGGCGTTGAACACGTCGGACGCGGCGAGCTCGGAGCACGTGGGCACGGAGGACAGGGTCCACGCGTACTCGAGGGCCGAACCTTCGGGGTCGGACGAGGCGGACCCGTCGAGATCGACGCGCTGGTCGAGTTCGGCGGTGAGGTTGGGACCGCAATCCGCGAGGGGAGCCGCGTTGCCCGAAGCCACCGTGATGACGACGAAGTCGGCGGCGGAGGAGACGCCCGTGTCGTCCGTGGAGACCACGGAGACGACGTACGTTCCCACCACGTCCGGCGCGAAGGTCGGCGCGGCGGGGTCGGTGAGGTCGAGATCGCCGGTGTCGATGGCGGAGTCCACCGGGACGGACTCGACGGCCCATGCGAGCGTAACTTCGCCGTCGCACACCGTGCCCGTCGCCGAGGGCGTCGCCAGGGCGCCGAGGGTGAGGGAGAGGTCGGCGCCGGCGGTGACCGTGGGGCCCTCACACGCGCTGGTGGAGTCGTCCTTGCCTGCGTTCGGGTCTTCCTGCACGCAAGACGGGAGCACCGCCAGGATGAGGAGGGCGAGGGAGGAGCGGAGGATTGGAGTCATCGCGGTGGGCTCCAGCGGTGAACGGAGAGCGGGCGTCGGGGGAGACGACCGAAGTGGTTAGGGAGTGTACGGATGGGATCGGGCCACCGTCAACACCTTCTTGACGCGACCTGCGGACGCATGGGGTTCGCGGCGGTGCTGTGCCTCGGAATGGTGTTTCCCCGGGCAGCCCATGGAGAGGACTGCTGGTTTCCAGACGCACTGTTTCCCGATTCCTCGCAACCCGCAACAGGAACCTTCGTGGCGCAACCCACGTTCGCGGTGCATGCCGGGGCCGCGTGGTCCGTCGGCTACGTCCCGCCGTTCCGGGCGGGGGCCCGCGACCGCGGAACCGCAGGGCTCGCCGGGGTGATGCGCGTCGCGCCGTTCGAAGTCCACGCGCGCTGGAACTGGTTGTCGGACACGACGCCCGCCGGCACGGTCTCCGGCCCGGGAGATTTGAGCCTCGGCACCGTCGCGACGCTGGCGCGCCCCGGCCCGTTCGACGTGACGCTCGGGTGGGACGTGAAGCTCCCGAACGCCGCGGACGAGGGCGAGCTCGGCACGGACGAGACGGACGTGCGCTTCGGCGCTTCGACGGGGTGGCGCGGCGGCGACTTTTCCGCGCGCCTCGGGGTCGGCCTCGCGGTGCTCGGGAACCCGCTCCGCTTCGCCAACCAGGACGACGTGCCCCTCGTGCGGGCCGCGGGCGCGTGGGAACGTGGTTCACTCGGGATTATCGGAAGGTTCGACGCGGATATTCCGACGGCACGCAACCCCGCCCGCGTGGAAGGGAACGTCGCCCTGCGCTGGGGCACCCGCTGGTACGGGCTCGCCCACGGTGGCGGCGGCTTCGTGCCCGCGGCGGCGGATTGGCACGTGGGCTTCGCCGTCGGGTACGCGGGGACCCTTCCCGGTCGGCGTCCGGGTGCTTAGCCATGCGCGCCGGTGGTCCAGACCGCCGCGGAGACGATGATGGCCTTCTTCGATTTCCTGCTCGGCGGGCCCGCCGGCCAGATCAAGCGCCACGCGCGCCGTGTCGCCAACCGGGACGCCCAGCCGGAGGACCGCGAGACCTCCGCGCACTGGCTCTCCGAGAACGGCACGGAGGATGCGCTCTTCGCGCTGTGCGCCCGCTTCGCGCTGCAGCTCGAGCACGGCATGAAGGACCGCAAGGAGAAGGACCTCGTGTTCGAGCTCCTCGCCGGCCACGGCGCGCCCGGCGCGCTGGTCTCCAAACGTTGGGCAAGGGAGAACCTGCAGTTCCACTACGCCGTGCGCGTGGTGGAGCGCGTCGAGGGGCCAGACGCCGCCCTCCGGCTCCTCCTCGAGCTCCTCGGCGAAGAGAAGCTCGAGAACGAGTTCAAGCCCGAAAAGAAGCGAAACCTGCTCATCGCGCTCGCCGACCGGCGGCACACCGACATCGTCGAAGGCGCCCAGCGCTTCCTCGGCGACTTCGACGAGGGCGTGCGTCACGCCGCGATCGAGGCCATCGCCGCCCAGGAGGGCACGGCCGCCGAGCCGCTGCTCCGCGAGGCGCTGCGGAACCCCACCGAAGAGAGCACCCGCATCCGCGGGCGGCTCACCGAAATTTTCCAGCAGCGTCGCTGGGAGTTGCCCACCGCGTAGCGCGCTCGGCGCAGCGCGGGAGGCGAGGGGGCGACCGCTCCGCGTCGCGGCGGCCAGGGGCGCATCGGCGGAAACGTCGACGGCTCCCGCGCCCTCCGCGCGTTCACCGCGTCACTGCACGTTCATCCTGCGCAGCCGCTCGAGCACCAGCGGCGCGGCCGGGCCGTCCTCCGCGGCCTTGAGGTAGGCGCGGTAGTGGAACGCCGCGGCGCGCGCGTCCGCGCGCTGCCACGCCAGGTTTCCGAGGTTGAGGTGGGCGATCGGGTCCTCCGCGCACCACCCGAGCGTGGCCGTGTACGACGCCGTGGCCTCGTCGAGCCGGCCGGCCCGAAACGCGAGGCCCGCGAGGTTGTTGTGGGCCGCGCAGCTCGTCGGCGCGCGCCGGAGCACGGCCTGCCACGCCGCGCGGGCGCCGTCCTCGTCGCCCGACTCGGCGCGCACGATGCCGAGGTTGATGGCGGCGTCGACGTCCGCGGGGTCGAGCTCGGCGGCGCGCGCGTAGGCTGCCGCCGCTTCGGGGAACCGGCGCGCGTGGCGGAGCGCCTCGCCGGCGCCGTACCAGGCGCGCGCGCTGTCGGGGTTCTGGGCGGCGGCGTCCGCCCAGAGCGTGGTCTCGTCGGCCCACGCGCGGTTGCGCAGCACCGTGGCGGCGAAGAGTACGGGAATCGTCGTGAGCGCGAGCGCACGGGATGCGCGACTGTCTTGGATCGAGGCGGACAGCGCGAGGAGCACCGCGAAGCCCGCGAGGTACGCGCGATGCTCCGCCATCGTCTCGAGCAACGGCACCGCGGACGACGCGAAGAGCCACGCCCCGAACAGCGCGAGGGCGAAGACGCGGAGCGCGGCGGGGGAGCCCGGCTTCTCGCCGCGCGCCGCCCGCGCCAGAGCGGCGGCGGCGAGCGCCCACCCGCCGAGCGCGAGGGCCCCGGCGACGCGGGCTAAGCCAGGATGATCGTGGAGGATCGACTGGCCGACCGGCGCGAGCCAGAGCTGAAGGTAGCGCGCCCACACCTCCGCCTGGGAGAGGAGCTGGGCGATCGCGCCGCGCGGCACCTCGGCGGCGGGCCAGCCGTACACCGCGAGCCGCAGCGCGACGGCGCCCGCGCCCGCGATCCAGAAGGGCGCGTGGTCGCGCCAGCGCGGCGTGGCGACGAGCCAGCGGTCGACGGCGAGGAGCGCGACCGGGAGGAGCGCGCCCACCTCCTTCGTGAGCAGGGCCGCGACCACGGACGCGACCGCGATGCTCCGCGGGCCGAGCCACCGGGCCGGTGCGTCTGGAGCCGCGCGCCGGAAGTCGAGCCACGCGGTGAGCCCGAGCAGCCACCACGTGGCCTGGAGCGCGTCCGAGCGGCCCGTGATGTACGTCGCGGACTCCGTGGTCATCGGGTGCAACGCCCAGGCGGCGGCGGCGAAGGCCGCGCGGCCGGGGGAGAGGAGGCGGCCGGCGAACCGCCACGCCAGGAGCGCGTTGAGCGCGTGGATGGCGAGCGAGACGACGTGGTAGCCGAAGGGGTCGAGGCCGCCGAGGCGCCAGTTGAGGGCGTACGTGAAGATGAGCAGGGGGCGGCTGGTGTTGTAGGCCGCGATCGTTCCGATGTCGTCGAACCGGCGGATGGTGCGGTTGCCGATGACCTCGATGCGGTCGTCGTACGTGAAGGGGGCGTCGAGCGCCGGGAGCCACGCGAGCAGAATCGCGAGGAGGAGCGCGGCGCGGAGCGCGACGGCGCGCGGCCGGCTCACGCCCGCACCGCGTCGTACACGGCGGCGTGCGCGGCGGCGATCGCGCCGTAGTCGAGGTTGCGGGCGATCCATTTCTTGCCGCGCTCCACCATCGTAGCGGCGGTCGCGCGGTGTGCGAGAACGGCGCGGAGCGCGCCGCGGAGCGCGCCGACGTCGCCCGCGTCGACGAGGAGGCCCGCGCCGGCCTCCGCGACGAGCTCGCCGCAGCCGCAGTCGCCCCCCACGATTACCGGCGCGCCGCAGAGCAGGCCCTCGAACGGCACGAGGCCGAAGACCTCGTGCGACGAGGGGTAGGCGAGGGCGTCGGCGTCGACGAGGAGCGCGAGGCGGTCGGGGCCCTCGAGGGTGCCGGCGTAGTAGACGTGGTCGCCGGTGGGCACGTCCATGCCGCGCGCGGGGCCGGCGACGACGAGGCGCGCGTCGCCGAGTGCGCGGTCGGCGAGGGCGGCGGCGAGGGTGTCGACGCCCTTTCGCGGCGTGATCTGCCCGAGGTACGCCACGAGCGGGCCATCGCCGAGGTTGTGCGCGCGGCGGAACGTGCCGCGCGGCGGGAGGTCGGCGAATTCCTCGAGCCAGAGGCCGTTCGGGATGCGCTCCACGCGGTCGGCCGGGACGCCCGCCGCGAGGATCTGGCGCACCTCGGCCTTGCTCGTCGCGATGACGCGGCGCGCGCGGACCGGCACGTCGCCGTCGAACAGCGCGTCCCATACGCGTTTCACGCCGATTTTGCGTTCGATGCGGGGGAGCGTGCCGTGCGGGGTGAGCACCACGGGGATTCCGCGCGCCTCGGCCGCACGAAAGGCCATGAAGTTCAGGAGGTTGCGGTGGGCGTGGAGGTGAACGACGTCGACGTCGTCGAGCGGGGGGGAGCCCATGGGGAGGTAGAGCTGATGGTGCCACGCGAGGCGGTTCGAGGCGGTGCGGCTCACCACCACGTCGATGCCGTCGAGCGTGTGCCGGGCCGCCATCGGGGCGCGCCGCGTCGCGTCGAACACGTCGGTTGTCCACACGCGAACGTCGAGCCCGGCGCGCACCTGGGCGCGCGCGAGCCCATGCACCGCGCGCGGCACGCCCCCGTACGCCCAGGTGGGCGGGAAACAGGGCGTGACGTGCAGGACGCGCATCCGCCGGAGGGTACCCCCCGCGCGCCGCGCTTGCACGGGTACGCCGCAGTGACTACTCTCGGCGCCCGAGAGGGTGCCCATGCGCGCGATCCCCGTCTTCCTGTTTGCCTTCGCGGCGCTCCTCAGCGGGTGCAACAACGATTGCCCCGGCGGCACCGAGTGCGCCCTCGGCCCGAGCTGCTACGACTCGTGCGAGCGGCTCTTCGGCGAGGGCGACGGCCTCTGCAACATCCAGATCCCGGGCAAGGACGGCGCCTCCGGCCGGTCCGAGATGATTCGCGACTGCGTGGCCCACTGCGAGGGCGCGCTGAACCGCGCCGGCGAAGTCGGCGATTACACCCCCGATGAGCGCGCCTCCGGTGATGATGACGTCTCGCTCGAGAACGATGCGCAGGCCGCCCTGTGGATGGACTGCGTGGCCGAGACGAGCTGCGAGAACCTGGACAAGAACTACTGTGCTCCCGTCAAGAACTTCCCGTAGCGGCCTCCTCGTCGTCCTCCTCGGCGTGTTGCTCGGGGGCTGCGAGCCCTCGTGCGAGCAGGTGTGCGTGAAGCTGGTGGAGTGCGAAGAGCCCGGCACCGAGCGCATGAACGCGACCGAGTGCGAAGAGCAGTGCCTGATGCAGAAGGAGACGTACGCCGTGTGGTCGGACGTGCAGCTCCGCGACGCCTTCGACGCCGAGCTCGCCTGCATCTACGACAGCGCCTGCGAAGACGTGACCGCGGGCGTCTGCTACGACGAAGAGGTCTACACCTTCTGATCGGGGCCGCGCCACGCGGCGCGCCACGCCGAGACGGCCGCGCCCACGTCGGGCGCCCCGAACAGCCCGCCCATGCCGGCCACCCCCGCGGCGCCCGCGGCGCGGCACGCGCCCACCCGCGCCGCGTCGACCCCGCCGAGCGCCACCGCGCCGTCGACCGCGCCGAGCACCCCCACCCCCAGCGGCGGCCGCGTGTCGCCCGGCTTCGACGGAGACCGCCAGATTGGCGAGAGGAGCACCCACGCGGCGCCGGCCGCGCGCGCGGCCCGC
>CAXNIN010000108.1:0-11866 GCA_964202365.1 Myxococcota bacterium
TCGTCCCTGCGCGCCTTCCTCCTGCTGATCCGCTCGATCGCCTACCAGGCGTGCGGTGACGGCCGGGCGGCCTCCGAGGGCTTCCGGTCGGCCCTCGGGGTGGACGCCTCGCTCGCGGCGACGCTCGGCGGCGCCACGATCGAGGACTACGAGAAGGTCCACGAGATCCTGCGGGCGCGCCTGCAGGACGCCCAGCGCCTGTAGGTCTGGTGGCCGCGCGGATCGAGGCGATCGGCGGCTGGTTGTTCGAGCGGCGGGGCTGGTTGCCGGTCCCGTTGCTCGCGCTCGTGCTCGCGCCCGTGCCGAGTCAGTGGGCCGCCGGTCTGGCGCTGATCGGGCTTGGCGAGGCCGTGCGCCTCGCGGCGGTGGGCCACATCGGCCTCCCGAGCCGGACGCGCGGCGCCGACGTGGGCGTCCTCGTCGACTCCGGCCCGTACGCGTGGGTGCGAAATCCGCTCTACGTCGGCAACCTGCTGCTCTGGGCCGGGCTCGGCGTGGTCGCGTGGCCCGCCGCGCTGGTCATGGTGCCGCTGCTCGCCCTTTACTATACGGCCATCGTCCGGTGGGAGGAGGCGAACCTCACGGTTCGACTCGGCGCGCCCTACGTCGCCTACCGCGCGCGCGTGCCTCGTTGGGTGCCCGCCCCGCCCGCCGAGGCGGCAGCGGGCCGCTGGAGCCTCGAGAAGGCTCTCCGGAGCGAGCGCACGACGCTGCTCGTGCTGGCGCTGGTGCTCGGCGCGTTGGTGCTCCGGGGCAGCTCCCCGTAGGGCGGCGCGCCCCGGAAGGGGCAGAGCCCGGGCGGTCGCCTCGGTGCTATGCTCGAGGCGAGGTGGCCGTTGGAGCGCGCGTCGAGGCTACGCCGCTATCTTCGCAAGGACTACTCGCAGGTCGTCGAGTTTCCTGTCGAGATCGTCGGCCGCGACGGGACCGTCCGGCGCTACTCCTTTGACGACTCCGTGCGGCTGTACCACCGCCGCATCCACTCCGCCCCGATGCGCTACGACGACGGCGACCTCGTCGACGCCGAGGTGCGGCACTGCCGGCAGCGCATCGACCAGCTCCGGCGCAGCTACCTCGAGCACTACGGATGGGGTGTGCTCCGGGGGGGGCAGCTCGGCGGACTGTTCGGAGGCCCGCTCGCCGCGGAGCTGGCCGCGTTTCTGCGGCGCGCCTTCGTGGCCGAGCGGGACGGGCCCACGGGCCTGCGGCTGACCCTGATCGAGTCGTCGGTGGGCGACACGTTCTACCTTCGCTGCATCGAGACGGACCGCGTCTGGCTGCTCTACGCGTGGCGACTCGATGCGGACGCTCCGAGCGGCGCGCGCGAGGCGTGGCGGGCCGCGGTGACGCGTCTCGCGGCGGCGCCGCGCGGGGACACCGCGGAGCGCCTGCTCTTCGCCGCGGAGGGGCCGGACGTGGCGCTCGCGCTCGCGGGCACGGGCGCCTGGCACGGCCCCGGCGGGGACGGCGCCGCGGACGCCGAGCCGCTCGACCCGCCGGACCCGCTCCACACCGGGCTGCGCGCGCTGTACGACGGCCACTCGGCCGACGCGCTCTCGGTGCTGGAAGCGGGCCTCGACGTCTCTCCCGCCCGGCTCGTCCTCGCGCAGGCGGCCGCGCTGGTCGCGCTCCTCGAAGGGCAGGAGGAGAGGGGGGAGTTCGCGGCGCGGTTCGGGCGCCTCCACCGCCCCGGCGACCCCGTCCTCGCCTACCTCTTGAGCGTCGCGTTGTGCCGCACCGACCGCCGCGCCGAAGCGCACGACGTCGTGCGCGCCGGGCTGCGCGCCGCGCCGAACAACCCCCTCCTGACCGTTATGGCGGCCGTGCTCGCGCTACGCGCGGGGCGGCTCGTCGCGGCGTGGCGCGGCGCCCGTCGGGTGACGCGGCTCCAGCGCGAGCCGCCGTACGCGGGTCGGGCGGCCCGGACGCTCGAGCTCTGGCTCCGCCGATGGGCGGCCGCATCGGGCAGCAGCGCGCTCGCCGTGGGCGTCGGCGCGGGTCTCCACACCGTCGGAGATGCTACCCTCGGGCTCGCGGTAGGCGCCGCGGGGCTCGCGAGCGGCGTCTACGCCTCCGTGTGGCTTGCGCGCCGCGCGGTCGCCGTGGTGCGCGGCGCGCGCGTGCGCGGCGTGCCGCGCCTCGTCTCGCTCGAGTTGCTTCCGCGCGAAGGGGAGCTCGACGTCGACCACTGACGGTTCCCCGACAAGGGAGCCGTCAGTTGAGGGCCGCCTCGACCGCGATGATGGTCGCCGCCGGAACCCGGAACGGGGGCCCGCCCGCGGCGTCCGTGGCCGCGCGACCGTCGCCGACTTCCTGGCCGAGCGTGATCTTTTCCGTGCGGGTGGTGCCCTCCGAAAGCGTGATCGCGCCCCACGTGGCGCCGGGCGCCCCCACGGCGGCCGTGCGGTCGGCGATCGCGTCGAAGAGCGTGTCGAGGAGCGTCTCGGCCTTGCCCGTCTCGGCGCCCGCGGCGTCCTTCCACACGCCGTCGGCCTTCGTAAACCGCGCGGACTTCGCGCCGAGGGTCACCTCGATGGCGTCGACCTGCGCGCGGCGCACCGGCATGAGCGCGTCGGCGGTCCAGCCGTCGCGCACGAGCAGCTCGAGCGCCTCGGGGCCGAGGCGCACGACCTGGCCGTTCGTCCGCGCGTACACGCCCGCCTCGTCGCGGGTGCCGAGCTCGAGCGTGTGGGTGCCGGCGTCGTCTTCGACCGTGAGCACGCCGGCCGGCGGAGCGAGCCCGACGGCGGCGGGATCGGCGGCGTCCTCGAAGGCGTCCACGCGGAGCATCCCGGCGCGGGTGAGCCAGTCGTCGGCCTTGCGCTCGGCCGCGCGGGGGCCGTCGTCGCCGATCCACCAGCCGTGGTCGTCCTTGCGCACGACCAGGGCCGCGCCGCTCTCTTCGATGCGGATGCGCCGTCCGGAGCCCATCGACACCTTCCACACCTCCCGCGACCGGAAGTCGTCGGCGGTGCGGCGGACGAGGTCGCCCACCTTGGACGATGCGAGGAGCGCCGGCCCCTCGGCTTTGTCCGCGATGTAGCTTCGGTAGCCCACGGGAGCGTCCCGCCCGACGTACGCCGTGAGCGTCTTGCCGCCCGCGGCGCCGAGGGTCACCTCGACGCGGCTCGCGGCATCCAGGCCGAAGCCCGCGAGCTCCCCGTCGAACCCTTGCTCCTGCACCTCGAGCGACGCGAAGCGGTCGACGATCTCCTCGACGCGGCGCTGCTCGACCGCCATCTCCTTCGGCGCCGTCATCACCCAATCGCCGTCTTTCTTGGCGAACGTCAGGGTGCCCGACGGGTTGACGAGCGTGAGCGACTCGGCGTCTTCTTCTTCGAACCCCTCGAAGAGCGCGCGCTTTGGCGGCGCGTCGGGATCGCCGGCGTCGTCTTCCGGCGCCTTCCCGAACACCACGATTGCGACCAGGATGAGCAGCACCGTGGCGAGCACGGTGAGGATGCGGTTCTGTCGTTCCACTTCTTCCCCCGCTTGACGTAAGCGCTGCGGTGCCTATCCTCGCGCCGCACGTGGAGGCGAGCCGATGTCCCATACCCCAGACGACACGACCCCGCCGGAAGGCGAAGCGACGACCGAGACGGGTGCCGACCTCCTCGGGGATTCGACCGCGCAGCTCGAGGCGCGTATCCAGGAGCTCGAGGCGCGTCTCCGCACCGTGAGCGCCGCCTATCGCCAGAAGCAAGAAGAGATCGAGTCGGTGAAGCGCCGCCTCGAGGACCGCGCGGCGATGCAGGAAGAGATCCGCCGCGGCGAAGTCGTCGGCTCCTTGTTCGACCCCGTGGAAAACCTCCACCGCTCGCTCGAGGCCTCCAAGGGGCTCCCCGCCGAGCAGGGGCTCCGCATGGTCTACCAGCAGTTCATGAGCGCGCTCCAGAAGCTCGGGCTCGAAGAGGTGCCCGGCGCCGGCAGCCCCTTCGATCCGTCGCTCCACGAAGCGATCGCCACGCAGCCGGTCGAGTCGTCCGATGAGGACGGCACGGTGTTGTCCGTGTTCTCCGCCGGGTACCGCATCGGGAAGCGCCTCATTCGGCCTGCCCGGGTCGTCATCGGGAGCTACACCGCGCCGGTCGCGGAGGCGTAGTGGCCGCCCTCTGGCTCGAGGTCGATGACCAGGGCCGGATTTTGCGCCGCTCCGAGGCGGTGGCCACGCGCTTCGCCAACCTCCGCCCCCCGGTGGAGGACTTCGTTCGTGTGTTCGAGGGGCGCACCGATCTGCGCGCCGCGGTGGGCCGGAAAGCGGGATCTGTGCGCTTCGGGCTGGGCCGAGGCGCGGAACGAGTGACGTTCGACGCCGAGATCTCCCCTGGCGTAACCGGTGCGCGTCTCCGCCTCGCGGAAGTCGAGCCCCTCTCCGGAGAGGACGAGGTGGGCCGGTTGTTTCTCGCGCACGCGGCGCGCAACCCCGACGCCTTCGTCGTCACCGACCCCGACGGGATCATCCTCTGGTGCGACGCCTCGTTCGCCTGGTTGGTCGGGTACGATCGCTCCGAGATCATCGACCGACCGAACCGCATCTTCCGCAGCCCGAAGGTCGAGTCGCGCGAGGTGCAGGCGTACTGGCGCGCGCTGTTCGCGATGGGCCATTACTCCGGCGAGACGCTCCTTCGGCGCTCCGACGGGGTCGACGTTGCGGTGCACCACTCCGTCTCCGGCATCCTCGACAATGTGGGCCGCACCACCCACTTCGTCACGGCCCTGCGCGACGTGAGCAAGGAGCGCGAGCTCGAGCACATCCGCGGCATCGAACTCGCGGTGGGCCTCCTCTCCCGGGTCCAGGGCGACCACGCCCACCAGCTCAACAACCTCGCCGGGGAGATCGTCGCGGTCTGCGACCACGCCATGCTTTCCGACGATCCTGCCTCTGCCGGCAACGCGCTCGAGCGCGTGCTCGGCCTCGCCACGCGCCTCGGCGGCCTGGGGCAGCGAATGCTCGCGCTGTCCACATCCGGCAGCGGCGTCGGGCCGGCCGACATGGGTCGCGTCGCGCGCGACCTCGCCGAGGTGCTGCGCCGCGCCGGTGGGGAGGGCGCGCCGCCCATCGAGGTGGAGACCCCGCGTGAGGGGCCATGGGTGAGCTGCTCGCCCGACGGCCTCGTCCGCGCCTGCATCCATCTCGCGCTCCGGTCGCTCGACGGCGTCGCCGCCGGCTCCGTCGTGCGCATCCACGCCGTCGAGGACTACGACGAGGGCCTGCTCCGCATCCGGTACACGCCCACGTCGTCGGAGCGCGCCACCCTCCGCTGGATGCTGCCCGATGGCGCCGTCACCGGCCCTGTCGTCAACGAGCTCCTCGGGCGAGCGTACGGCGCGGGCGTTCAGCTCCAGCTCGAGGAAGAGGCCGACGGCAACATCTCGATCTGCGTGCGCGCGCCGATGGCCGAGGTCGTGCCGTCTCGGGTTCCGGAGAAGCGCCCGCCGGTAGTCGGCGGCTGGCGCCGGGCGCTCGTGGCGGACGACAACGGGCCGCTCCGCGAGCTCATGTGCGTGGCGTTGGAGGGAATGTTCGCGGAGGTGCTGCAGGCCGACGACGGCGACTCGGTGATCGAATCGCTCGCCAAGAACGGCGCCGAGGTCGATCTCCTCGTGCTCGATCTGCGCATGCCGAGCCGCGGCGGACTCGACGTCCTCGTCGAAGCCGCGCGAAGGTGGCCGCAGATCCGCGTGCTCGTCGTAACGGGCGCGGGGCCCGAGGGGCTCGCCCGGTCCGCGCTCGCTGCCGGTGCGCGCGCGGTTCTCCCGAAGCCGTTTCGCCTCCACGAGCTCCGCGCCGTCGTGCGCAGCGTGATGGCCGGCGCGGAGTGGTAGCGGCGCCGCGGGGGCGGCCGCATCGTCGTAGACGCAGCCGTCCGGCGTCCGCTCACGATATGCGGGCCGGGGAGGCGCAATGGCCGACGAACACAAGACCGACCTGCCCGAGCTCGACATCCGCGCGCTGGTGGCGCGCCACGGGGCCGCGGCCTGGGAACAAAGCGAGGTAGCCCTCCGGGAAGCCCTCTCGCAGCGCCTGACGCTCGCGTTCCTCGGGTCGGCGTCGTCCGGCAAGGATTCGGCGATCCGGGCCCTCTTCGGCATCGACTTCGGGGAGATCAGCCCCATCCCGGGCTCCACGCAGGAGCTCCGCGTCGCCCCGCTCGACCCCGAAGGTCGCATCCTGCTCGTCAACGCGCCGGGGTTCGGCGACGTTCGTGCAGAGGTGGATGCTGTTGGTCGCAAAGCACTTGATTCATTGGATATTGTCGTATATGTCGTGAACGCCGAAGGCGGCGCCACAATCGACGAGAAGCGGGATCTGGAGCGCATCCGCCAACGCGGTCGCCCCGTGCTCGTGTGCCTCAACAAAATCGACCTCATCCGCCCGCACGAACGCGAACCCTTCGTCGCCGCCACGCTCGAGCAGCTCGGCGTGGAGAGGAAGGACGCCGTGGTGTGCGCGTTCGATCCGCTGCCGCAGCTCTCCGAGACGCCCATCGGCCTCGATGCCGTCGTGACCTGGGTGCACCATCAGCTCTCTTCCGCCGGGAAGGACCTCCTCTTTGCGAAGCACCTGCGCAACAAGGCAGCCGCGTGCGAGCCGATCGTGCAGGCCGCCGCGCGGAATGCGTCGATCGCCGGCGCGGTGCCCATCCCCGGCGCCGATCTCGCCGCCGTGACGGCGCTCCAAGTGAAGTTGATCCGGGACATCGCCGAGGTGTTCGAGGTGCCGGTCGACCGCGACGTCGCCATCTTCATCATCGGCGAGGTGTTGTCGGGCTCGATGCGCGGCTTCGTGCGCTGGGGCGTGCAGGCGCTCAAGGCCGCCGGGTGGATTCCGGGGACGCAGCTCGCCGAGGCCGCGATCCTCGCGCTCTCCGCCATGGTCGCCGGCGCCACGACCTTCGGCGTCGGGCGCGCGACGATCTCGTTCTTCCAGTCCGACCGCAAGGCCGACGGCACCGCGCTCCGCGAGGTGTTCGACATGGCGGCGTGGGAGTACAAGCGGCGCCGCGAGACGGAAACGTCGTGACCGACGGACGTGATGATCCGCTCGAGCGCCTGCTTCATCGCGCGCATCGGGACGAGCTGCTCCCGCTCGCCGGGCTCTTGCGCGTCAACGCCGCGGACCTGGGCCTCGGCGACCTCGCCCGAATCATCGCGACGCAGGTTCGTCGGGTGGGCAGCCACGGCATCGCCAACATCGTGACGCGCAGAGGGGACGGGAAGCCCTACGCGAACGTGCTCGCCGACGCCGCCCGGGCGGCTGGCGTGGAGAGCGCCGGCATCGAGGAGACCGAACGTGCGCTCGCCCACCGGTGGTTCGCCGCCCGGTGGGACGCCGCGAGCTCCGAAGAGCGGGCCCGCGTGTGGTCCGAGATGGGCCTCGCCGAGGTGCCGCCCGCCGCCTCCGCGGAGGCCGTGGACATCGCCCGCGCGCGCCTCGGCCGTTCCTTCGACTACGCGATGACCGGCGTGACCCGCCTCATCACCACCCCCGTCGGCTGGGTGGCGCTCTCCGCCATGTTCGTGCACCCCGTCGGGTGCCTTCTTCGCCCCTTCATGCCGTTCTTCCTTCCGTATCTCGCGTGGCGCACGCTCCGTCCGTCGCCCGAGCAGGTGGGCGCCGTGCTCTTCGAGGTGGCGCGGGTGCGGCAGCGCGTGGTGCACCGTGTCACCATCGGCGTCGTGGGAAGTCCGTCGACGGGGAAGGACGCCGCGATCAAGGCCCTCTTCGGCATCGACACCGGCAACGTCTCGCCCATCGCGGGCTCCACGAAGGAAGTCGCGATCCAGCGCCTCCCGGGCGCCACCGCGCTCTTCATCGTCAACACGCCCGGCCTCGGCGACGTGATGGAGAAGGTGACGGAGGAAGCCCGGCAGGTGCTCGACCACATCGACCTCTACCTCTACATCGTCAACGCTGAAGGCGGCGTACAGGCACGTGAGCTCGCGGACTACCGTCGATGCGTCGCGACGGGAAAGCCAGTGCTCGCGCTCGTGAACAAGGTGGATGTCCTCCGTCCGCGCGACAAGGACCGCTACCTCGCGGACGCCCGCGCCAAGCTCGGTGCCCCCGAGAGCGCGTTCCTTCCCGTGGCGGTCGACCCCCTCCCGCAGCTCGCCCCCGGCCCGATCGGCCTCGAAGCCGTGCACGCCTGGGTGTCCCGCGCGCTCGAGGCGCTCGGGAAGGACCCCGCCGAGCTTCCTCCGCTCCCTACGCGCGCGTCGGTGCCCGTGGGTGCGATCGGCCCCGAACCCCAGGCCGCACCTGTGCTCTCCGAGCGGGAGCCGTCGTGACGCACGAATCGCTCGTCCCCGAAGACGACGACACCCTCCTCGCCGCGTGCGACGTGGAGCCGTTCCGCGGCTCCGGCCCGGGCGGGCAGCACCGCAACAAGACCGAGTCGGGGATTCGCCTGCTTCACCGCCCGACGGGCATCACCACGCAGGCGTCCGAGCGACGCAGCCAGAGCCAGAACCTCGGCGTGGCGCTCGACCGCCTCCGCGCGCAGCTCGCCGCCCTCCGCGCGCCGCCGCCTCCGCCGCGCCGTCCCACGCGGCCGACGTGGGGCTCCCAGCAACGTCGGCATACCGCCAAGAAGATTCGCGGAGAGGTCAAGCGGGGGCGGGGGAAGATCGGGGACGAGTAGGGGGCACCCGGCCGACGCGGGGACGCGCCGCCGGTGCGGGACGTTGGGTGGCGGCGCCGGGGGCGGTGGCTCCAGATGGCCCGCCAGAGACGGGGCGTTCATCCGCCTCGTGAGCCTTCGCCGCCCCTCCCGGCACCCACGACGCCGCGGCGGCCGCGCGCCGCGCGCGGTCCGGCTGCCCCGTTCCCGTTTACAAGCCGCCCCGGGTCGGGCACACTCGGCGGCGGCGAGGTGTGCGTGCGACCCCACTGGATCGGGCTTCTGGTCATCGCGGGGTGCCGGCGCGTCGACGACAAGGACCCCGCCGACGAGCGGGAGTTCACCTTCGCCGTGGAGAGTCCGGCGATTGCCGGCGTCGCGCACCCCTGGACCGCGAGCCTCGTTGACGGCGACGGCAACGCGCTCCCCGTGGAGGTTGCGCTCGATTCGGACCTCGAGCCCGGCGTCGCGCGGGACGAAACCACGCTGACGCCCACCCTCGCCGGCCGGCACACGCTCTCGGTGGTCGGGACCTCTTCTGACGGCGCCTGGGAGACCACCGCCACGCTCGATGTGGTACCCGGCGTCGTGAGCGCGATCGACCTCGTGGTGGACGCGACGCAGGCTGCAGCGGGCGATCCCATCGGGTTCACCGTTGTCTCGGCCGACGCCTACGGCAACCCCGTGGACGGCGCCGTCGTGACCGCGGACTCGCCCGACCTCGCGGTCGTGGCGCCGAACGTCGTGTCGACGGTGCCCGGCATCTACACGCTCACCGCCGCCCTCGACGGGCAAATGGACAGCGAGACCGTACGTTTTGTCGCCGGGGAGGCGGTCGAGATCGTGCTCGCGCTGTCCGACACCGACCTGGAGGTGTACGAGACCGCCACCGCGTCCGCGACCGCCTACGACGTGTACGGAAACGAGGTGGACGTCGCGTGGGATCTCTCCGTCGAAGGGAGCGGCCTCACGACGTTCTCCGGGCGGAACATCACGTTCCTCGATGAAGGCTACTACACTGTGTGGGCGCGCTACGGCGCGCTCGAGGACAGCGTCGGCCCCCTGCTCATCGACTCGATGGGCCCGACGCTCGACATCGACACCCCGGAGCGCGGCACGTTCTCGACCGAGGTCGCGACGACCGTGTCCGGCACCGTGTCCGACCCCTACACCGGGATCGCCTCGCTCACCGTCAACGGGGAGCCCGTGACCGTCGAGAGCGACGGCTCCTTCTCGGCGGATCTCGCCAACTCCTTCGGCCTCAACGTGCTCGAGACCGAGGCCATCGACGGCGACGGCAACCCCACCACGGACACGCGCGCGGTGCTCGCGGGGGCCTTCCTGCCGTATGAGAGCGCGGCGGACGACGGCATCGCGGCGCGCATCAACCAGGCGGGCTTCGACACGCTCGAGACGCTCGGCGAGGGCCTCATCGGCGGCACGGACCTCGCCGCCGTCATCCCGAACCCGGCGTTCTCGACTTCGTCGGAATCCTGCATCGACCTCATCTTCGACGAGGTCTGCATCACCTGGTACGGCATCTCGCTGTACGTCACCAACCCGTACATCGGCGCGACCGACCTCGAGCTCGACCCCGACGCGGGCGGGTGGCTGAACGCCACGTTTACCGTCTACAATCCCTCAATCGACTGGGAGGCCGACGGCACGGTCCTCGGTATCGGGCTCGGCGCCGACGGGGAGATCTTCGCCGACGCCATCACGGTCGACATGGACCTCCAGCCGTACGTGAGCGGCGGTGTTCTCGGCGTGAACGTGCTGTATGCGGACGTGTCGTCGAGCGGCTTCACGTTCGACTGGGACTCGTGGATCTACGACGTCATGGACTTCTTCGGGCTCGATCTGTCGGGCTTGATCCAGGGCTTCATGGAAGATGCCATCGAGGGCGCGATCCAGGACGAGGTGCCCGCGCTCGTCGCGGACGCCGTCGGCGACCTCGAGATCGCGACCGACCTCGACATCGAGGGCACGACCTACCGCTTCGCGGCCACCCCCTCGAGCGTCACGGTGGACGATCTCGGCCTCACCCTCGGCCTCGGCACCACTTTCACCACGAGCACGTGGGCGCACGCGACGACGGGACCCGGCAGTTTGTGGGGCGACTACACGCTCCCCACCTACGCGACCGGCACGCCCGGCATGCAGGCGTCGCTCTCGCTCGACTTCCTCAACCAGGCGCTGTACGCGTTCTGGGGCGGCGGCCTCCTCGACCGCACCCTCTCGGAGCAGGACATCGGGCTCGATCTGGGGTCGCTCTCGACCTTCCTGCCGTTCTCGAGCCTCTCCATCGTAACCGAGGCGATGCTTCCGCCGGTGATCGTGCCGGGCACCGGCGACGCCCTGCTCGACCTCCAGATCGGCGACCTCGGCCTCACGTTGTACGACGGCGCCCCGGAAGACGGCGATGTCGTCTTCCAACTCTACGCGTCAATCGTGACGGAGCTCGATCTCGACGTGGTCGACGGGATGTTGGCGCCCGCCCTCGGGGAGACGACCATCTGGTTCGATGTGGTGGTGCCCTCCGCCGGCAGCGAAGCGAGCGGGGACGCCGAATCCCTGCTCGGCGCGCTGGTGCCGATGCTCCTGCCGAGCCTCACCGGCGGCCTCGGCGCGGTGCCCATCCCCGACATCGAAGGTTTCACCCTCGCCGTCGATTCCATCGCGCTCGACGGCGCGGAGTCCGGGTACGTGACGATCAACGGCGACCTCACGGTCGACTAAGGAGCCCATGGATCACCGCTGTCTCTACGGCCACCGCGTGCCGTCCACGTTCACCTTCGCCATCCAGAACCGGACCTGCCCGACGTGCGGCGCCCCGACCGTGACCCTGCACGGGTACCAGGCCGCGCGGAAGATCGCGACCGAGACGGGGCTCGACGCCGTCGCGGCGTTCCACGCGATCCGCGTGATCGAGGCCGAGTGGGTGCTCTCGCCGGCCGCCGCGCCCGCCGCCCTCGGGGCCGATCCCGTCGCCCCCCCGCCGCTCGCGCCCGACGCGCCGACCTCCGCGGATGAAGAGGTGCTGGTCGTCGACGACGTGGTCGACGTGACCTCGCCCCCCGCGGCCGCCGTCGCGCCGCCCGCTCCGGTGCCCGCCGCCGCCCCGGAGCCCCGCGCCGCGAAGGCCGACAAGGCGATCGCGCGCCCCGAACCTCGCGTTGTTCCGTCTGCGTCCCCGCGCGCCACGGCGCCCGCCGCGGCCGGCGGGCCCGGCTTCGGCCAGG
>CAXNIN010000109.1:0-11710 GCA_964202365.1 Myxococcota bacterium
GGATGAGCGCGCCGTCGGGGATGCCGGCGTTGCCGAACATGTAGCCGGTGGAGGCGACCCACACGCCGGTGTCGAGCGGCAGGGTGTAGCCGCGCGCCTGCTGGAACGAGAAGGGGTTGAGCACGCCGCCGCCCACCTCAAGGTAGGTCGACGGGGTGATGGCGTGCAGGTCCGCGATGGGCACGCCCACGCGCAGGGGCTGTCCGCCGCGCTCCACGTCGATCTCCACGGTGCCGCCTACGCCGCCGTCGATACGCTCCTCCCACGGCACGAAGGCGGTGGTGAGCGCGCCGTCCACCCGCACGATCACGTCGCCGGGCTCCAGCTTGCCGGAGGCCGGGCCGCCGGGGATCACGGAGTCCACGGTGAGCATGCCGGTGCCCTCGGGGAAGGCGGCGCGCACGGCCCCCTCCGTCTCCTCGCGGAGCCCGAGGCGCCGCACTTCGTCGTAGGGGCGGTACCGGAACACGGCCTGGATGGTCCCGCGCGGCACGGGCTCGCCCGCCCGCAGCCGGTCGAGCGCGCGCACCACGCGATCGAGCGGCAGGTAGAAGCTCGACGCCGCCCGCTGGCTTCCGCCGGCGTTGAGCGCGATCACGTGCCCGTGCACGTCGAGCACCGGCGATCCCGAAGAGCCCCCCGACGTGGCCGACGCGGCCTGGTAGTAGAACGTGTCGAAGTCGTTGAAGCGGCCCTCCCCGTACGAAGGCGCGTCGCGATCGAGGCGGGCGAGCGTGCCCTGGAGGATGGAGATCTTCTCGCCGGCGTCGTTCCCCACCACGCGCAGCTCGACACCCACCTTGGCGTGCGACGGCGCGAGCGGCAGGGCCGTCACCTGGAGAAAGCGCAGCGCCTTCGGGTCGAACTGGTAGAAGCCGAAGTCGTGCACGGGGTCGCGGTAGAGCGGCCGGAGCGGCACTTCTTCGTGGTTGTAGAACACGGCTTCGGCGACGACGGGGCCGGGCTCCACCACGTGGCGATTGGTGAGCAGGATGCCGCGCTCGGCGTCCACCACAAAACCGGTCGCGACGCTCGACACGGCGCCCTCGGTGTCGAACGCGCGCGTCGAGCTGACGCGAATCGCGACGATCGACGGCACCACGCGCTCGAGCGTGGCTTCCCACCCCTCCACGGCGGGCGCGGCCCCCTTGCCGGCGCGCGGCGCCGGCGTGGTGGCGCTCGGCGCCGCCTGCGTGGACACGGGCGTGGCGGCGTTGGCGCCGGCGGCCTCACCGGGGCGCGTGGGCCGGGCGGGGGTGAGGGCAAGCGCGGCGGTCACGACGAGGGCGAAGAAGGTACCGAGCATGGACCCGTGCCCTATCTCCGCGCGGGCCCTCGCGAAGGGGGCTCCGCGCGGGGCGCACGATTTCTGGCCGGGCCGCTACTCGACGCGCGCGCCTTCCCACGAAAACGCGACGGTGCAGGGGTCGTCGAAGACCTGCTGTTGCACCGTGCAGCTCCCCTGGAGCACCGCCACGAGGGAGCTCTCCCCCTCGAACGTGGTGTTCGAGAGCATTCGACCGGCGTCGGTGCGCTCGGTGGCGAAGAAGCATGCGCCGGTGTCGTCGAGCGCGACGGCGCCTTCTTCCTCGCGGGAAAACGTCGTGCCGGACACGTCGAACACGAGGTCGTCGTCTTCCCCGTCGAACGCGAAGACGAGGGTGTCGCCTTCCCACGCAAGCGTCCCGGTGGCGTCGGGCGCGCCCTCGGCGCCGTCGTAGATGCCGCAGGAGTCCTCGGAGACCGGGGCGTAGTCCACCTCATAGTCGCCTTCCTGCAGACGCACGCACCCGAGGAGGACCGCGAAGAGCACCTAGCGGCCCGCCTTCTCGGAGAGCAGGGGGCGCTTGCCGGCCTTGCCCTTCCACTCGTTCACGTCGGGAAGGGGCTTCTTCTGGGTGCTGATGGCGGGCCAGGTCTTCGCGAAGCGGGCGTTCAGGGCGATGAACTCCTGCTGGTTCGCGGGGACGTCCTCGTCGAGGAAGATGGCGTTCTCGGGGCACGCGGGCACGCACGCGGCGCAGTCGATGCACTCGACGGGGTCGATGACGAGCATGTTCTCGCCTTCCTTGAAGCAGTCCACCGGACAGACGCTCACGCAGTCGGTGTACTTGCAGCGGATGCACGCTTCGGTGACGACGAAGGCCATGGGGTTCCTCGAATCGGCGGGAGGATAGCGCGGCACGGCCCGCCGAGGGAGCGCTTCCCCGGCAGGTCGGCGTCGCCTACTTCTTGTCGTCGGTGGGGTTGGTGTGGTCCCAGCCGTCGTTGTCGCCGTCGAGGTACCAGGGCTTGTCCTCGCCAGCGTTCTTCTTGCGGTCCTTGTCGGCGGCGTCGCCCGCGGCGCGCGCGGCCTCGTCGCGATGAAACGCGTTCGACGAGACCTTGTGGGCCGGCGGCCGGCCGGGGTGCTTCGCCTCTTCGTTGATGGCGCCGAGCCCCGACTTGACCTTGTCCTTGATGCGCGAGAGGAGTCCCATGTCCGCCTATTGGCTGATGAGCTTGGTCAAGTTGCTGTACTGGCGGATCTTGAACAGGGTGAGCTCGCCGCGCTGGAAGTACTGCAGCGCCACCTTGAACATGCGGACGTAGTTCGCCGCCCACGCGAGGTAGAACACCTTGTCGACGTTCTCGGCCTTCTTCCAGTGCTCGCGCTCGTCGAGCAGCTTCCGGATGAAGGGCCGCGGCACGAAGTTCTTCGACGCGAGACAGTAGATCGCCAGGTAGAAGCGGTCTTCGTCGCTACGCGGCCAGTCCATCGACACGCGGAACTGCTTCCACGCCTTCGTGCTGCGCCCCTCGACGAGGTTCGGGTCGAGCGACCCTTCCTGCAGCCCCTTCTTCGTGAGCGCGGTGCCCGGAAAGTAGTTGAGCGAGTAGAAGTAGATCGAGTACGGCCGCGGCAGATCGAGGAGGAACTCGGCGGTTTCGAGCTTCATCTCTTCGGTGGCGTGCGGGTTGTCGATGATGACGTCGTACACGATGTCGAGCTTCAGGTCCCTGTTGAACTCCGCGAACTTGAGGATCGCGGTGTTGCCGGGGGAGCGGTTGTGCAGCTCCTTGGACTCCTTGCTCGACCCGGACTCGATGCCGGTCTGCACGCGGATGAGGCCGACGTCGACGAGCTTCCGGAGCATGTCCTCGCGGAGCATCGGCGGAATGAGCAGGCACTCGAAGGGGATGCCGATGCGCTTCGGGTACTCGACGAGGAACTCGTCCATCCAGTCCTGGCCGAAGGCGAAGCTCGTGTCGTCGTCGATCTTCACGCGGGCGACGCGCGGGAACTTGGCCCGCATGTACTCGAGCTCGCCCATGATGTGCTGCACCGAGCGCGCCCGGTAGAACTGCTTGCCCTTCTCCTCGTACACGTCGCGGAGAATCGACACGTAGCAGTACGAACAATTGTAGGGGCAACCCCGGGAGAAGTAGATGCGGTACTCGGCGGTCCGCTTCCACGGCTCCTCGATCGTCATCTTCCCGTCTTCGATGTAGAACTTGTTCTCGTCCTCCACGTCCGGGTACGGGAGCCAGTCGAGGTCCTGGATGAGAGGGCGCGGCTTGTTCTGGTGGATCGTGCCGTTCTTGTTCGCCCAGATGTTCGGGATCGACGTGGTGTCCGCTCCGTCGCGGAGCGCGGCGCAGAGGTCGATGGCGGCCATCTCGCCCTCGCCCACGCACACGTACTCGACCTCGCCGATGCACTCTTCCGGCACGGAGGTGGGGTGGATGCCGCCCCACATCACGGGGGTCGACGGGAAGCGCTTCTTGATGCGCTTCGTGACCTCGCTCGCCATCGGGTAGAGGCTCGACATGAAGCCGAGGCCGATGAGGTCGGCCTTCTTATCGGCGATGACGTCGAGCGCCATCTCGATTTCCTTGTCCGACGGCATCTCCAGCATGTTGTGGCGCCAGTCGCGCAAGAACACGATGTGCGTGTCGAACCCGGCGCGCTGCAGGGCCGCGGAGACGTAGCGGATGCCGGCGTTCTCCACGCTGTAGATCGTCATGAGGACGACGGTGAACTTGCGCGGGGCCGGGCCCTTGGCGGGCGCCTTCGAAGCGGACTGGATCTCTGGCATCGTCTCGGTTCTCCGTACGATCTTCGGAAGCGAGCTTAGGAGGCGAGCATGCGGAAGCCGGCGGTGGCCTTTCGCATGAAGTCCTTCGGGCTCTGGATCTGCGTGAGGTTGCGCGCGATGAACTTCGGGCGCCAGTAGAAGCGGCGGTACGCCGTCTCCAGGAGCTCGCGCAGCTCGGCGCGGGTGAAGTATTCGTCCCACACCTGCGCCTTGAAGTCCTCGCGCGGGGCGCGCATGAACTCGAGCCAGGGGTTCACGTCGAGCACGCCGTCGCGCTGGCCTTCGTCGTACAAGGTGGTGCCGGGAAACGGCGTGAGCACGTTGAACATCACGAAGTCGGGGTCGAGGCGGATGGAGTAGTCGATCGTGTCCATCACGTCGGCCTTCGTGCGCTCGGTGGGCGTGCCGATCATGAAGTACGCCACGGTGTTGATGCCGATCTCGCGGCACAACTTGAAGGCGTTCTCGATCTCGCGAACGGTCACGTCCTTCTTCAGGCGCAAGAGCCCCTCTTCCGTGCCCTGCTCCACGCCGAACTGGATGCGGTTGCAGCCGGCCTGCTTCATCTTGGTGAGGAGCTCGCGGTTGGCGCCCTTCACGCGGAAGCGGACGGTCCAGGAGAGCTTCAGGCCGCGCTTGATGATCTCGTCACAGAGGTCGATGACGCGGGCGTTCGTGATGTTGAACGTGTCGTCGACGAAGTAGAACTCCTCGATGCCGAGGTCGAGGCAGGCCTTGATCTCTTCGCACACGCGGGCGGGCGTCATCACGCGGTAGCGGTGGCGCGGGGTGTTGCAGAAGGTGCAGCGGTACGGGCAGCCGCGGGACGAGATCAGGGTGGTGAAGATGCCGCCCTTGCCCATCACGTCGTAGTAGCGCTTGTAGTCCACCATCGTGCGGTCGATGATGGGATAGTCATCCAGGTTGTTGCTGAAGTAAACGTCCTGCTCCGGCACGGGATCGTCGGGATGCGCCATCGTCCCCGGGATGCCGCGGGGGGTCTCGCCCTTCTCCCAGGCGTCGCAGAGGTCGAGCATGGGCTTCTGCCCTTCGCCCTTCACCACGGCGTCGACACCCGGGAGGCCGACGCACTCCTTGGGGAAGTCCGACACGTGGGGGCCGCCGACGACGACGTACTTCGCACCGGCCTTCTTCGCGGTCTGGACGGTCTTGAGCACGTCCACGAGCTGCACGGTGAAGGCGGTCACGCCCACGACGTCGGGCCGGAACTCGCGCACGCGGCGCTCGAGCTCGTCGTACTCCATGTCGTCGAGCTGGGCGTCGAGGATCGACACCTCGTGGTGGCTGTGCGACTTGATGAACTGGGCGATCGCCATGAGCGCGAGCGGCGGGTACGACAGGTTCTCGGCGGCGACCGCTTCGGGAACCTCGCTCTCGACCGAGTGCTTCGCTGGCGGGCGGATGAGCAGTACGCGCATGGGCCGGACGTCCTCGTCGATCATCTTGCCCGATCGGTGGACCGGCGGTCAAACCCGGTTCGTCGGTCGCCGCGGAACCTGTAGCCGGGGGATCAGAACGTGCGCCCCGGCCCCCTCCGCGGATACGGCGCCCCGTGGCTTCGATCCTCCCGGTCCCCGCGCGCCTGCCCCGCCGATGGCCCGTCGCCGTCGTCGTGCTGCTCGGCACCGCGCTCGGGCTCGTCGCGGCGCACCCCGGCCGGCTCCCGGGCGATCCCACCCAGCCGTTCGTCGCGGTCACCACCAACCTCCACTGGCAGCTCCACGCGCGCGGATGGGCGAGCTTCCTCGCGGATGATCTCCACGGCTTCCCGCTGCGCACCGACCGCGTCGTCACCGACGGCTTTCCGCTCGACGCGCTCTCGTCCTGGCCGTTCTGCGCCGCGTTCGGCCACGAAACCGGCATGGGGGTGTGGGCCGCCGCGGTGCTCTGGGCGGTGGGGCTCTCGGCGGCGTGGCTCGCGGCCAGGTGGTGGGGCACGCTCGGCGCCGCGCTCGTCGCCGGGGCGGGCTTCCAGGTGGGCGAAGCGCTCTTGCGCGAGGTGGGCGAGGGGCGGCCCACCCAGGCGTTCGCCGCCATCTTCCTGCCGTTCACGCTCGGAGCCGGGGTGGAAGCCGCGCGCTCGGGGGCGGTCCGGTGGGCGGTGGCGGCCGGGCTCGCCGCCGGGTTCGGCACCCTCGCGAGCTGGGGAATGGGTCCGTCGTTCGCGCTCGCGGCGCTCGGGCCCGCCACGGCGCACCTCGGGTTCGGGTTGCTCTCGGGGCGGGGGGCGAGCCCCCCGCAACGCCCCCCGCGTCCCCGCGCGCGGGCGCTCCTCCCGCTCGTCGTCCTCGCCGCTTCGTTCGCCGTGCCGGTTGCGCCCGTGATCGCCTGGGTGGCGGCGGGGCACGAGGAGCTCCCGAGCTTCGGGATGTACGCCTGGCAGAACACGGTGTTCGGCCTCGCCCAGGCCCGCCCCGCCGACCTCGCCGCGGCGCGCATCCACGGCCTCGAGGGCGTCGCGTTCGGCACGCTCGCGCGGCCGGCGCTGCTCCTCGCCGCGTTCTGGACGCTCCGGCGGGGGCGAGTGCGCCACTGGGGCGTGCCGCTCATCGTCGTGAGCGCGAGCGTACTCCTGGGGCTCGGGAGCTGGCTCCCCGGGCCGGTGGTGCTGCCGTGGGGCTGGCTCCAGGAGCTGCCCGGCCTCGCCCGCCTCTGGTGGCCCGACCGCGCCTGGATCGGCGCGTCGCTCGGCCTCGCCCTGCTCGCGGCCGGCGCCGCGGGCCGTTGGGCGCCGCTCGTCGCCGCCGCGATCTACGCCGAGGCGTGGGTCGCCTCCGCGGCGCTGCCCTTCGACGCGCTCCCGCGGGGCCCGTCGGCGGCGGCGGAGGTGCTCGCGCGCGCGGCGGACGTCCCGCTCGTCCTGCTCCCGACGCCGCAGGGCCCGTACCGCCCCGACCGCCTCGATCTCGTCGATCAGACCCACCACGGCCGCCCGCTCGCCCACGGCACGCGCTCCGTGCTCGATCTCACGGGGCCCGGCGCGCCGCTGCGCGTGTGGCGCAACAACGCCGGCCTGCGGGCCCTGCTCGCGTGCGAGATGGCCGGCGGGTCCCGCGTGTCGGAAGAGGCGCGGAGCGCCGCCACCGCGGCGCTCACGGGCGCCGGCCTCCGCGACGTGTACGTCGACGCCGCCTACGTCGCGGACGACCCGTCGTACACCGCGTGCATCGTCGGCGTGCTCGCCGACTGGACGCGCACCGAGGAGCCACCGCTCGTGCGGTTCCGCGCGCCGTAGCCGCCGCGCCCCGGTCGCGGGCCGCGCCGAGCGCCGTCAGCCGAGCGCACGCCCGGAGGGGCGCTACCGCAGCCCTACTTGGGGCAGATCGGCTTCTTCGCGTCGAACTCGATGGTGCGGCCCGACTCCGGCACGGAGATGCTGCACTTCAGGTCGATGTCGTCGTCGAGGCGGGTGAACCGCACGTCGCGGGTGCCGGCCTTCACGCGGGTGGTGAGCGGGGTGACGCCGGCGCGCTTGCCGTCCACCGTGACGGTGACGCCGCTCGACTTGCTGCCCGTGCCGCGAATCTTGAGCGCCACGAGGCCGTCGGAGAGGGTCTCGTCGTCGTTCGCGCTCGTGGCGCTGCTCGCGCCCGACGAGGTCGAGCTGCCGCCGGCCGGGGCCTTCGCCCGCGTGCTGGACGTGCTCGCCGTGCTCGTGGACGAGGTGGACGAGGTGGACGACGTCGACGAGGTGGTGGTGGTGGGCTTCGTGGACGACGAAGTGGTCGACGAGCTCGAGGATGTCGTGGTGGCCGGCTTCGTGGACGACGAAGAGGTCGACGCCGTCGAGCTCGTCGTCGAAGCCGGCTTCGTGGTGGTGGTCGACGTGGTGGTCGACGTCGGGGGCGTCGCCGTGGTCGTCGCGGCCGGCGTCGTGGTGGTCGTCGTGGCGGTCGCGGGCGTCGCCGCGGCGGGCGTGCCGGTGCCGGCCGGGTCGGTCACAGCGGTGCCGGCGCCGGCGCCGGCGGCCTCGGCCTCGGCCTCCAACCGGGCTTCAGCCCGCTTCGCGGCCTCCTCCGCGACCTTCTCCAACTCCAGGCGCGCCTGCTCCGCGGCGACGCCCTCGGCCTCGGCGGCCGCCTCGTCGAGCGCGGCCTCCACGTCGTTGGACGCGCTGTACCAATAGAAGGCGCCCCCCGCGATCCCCGCGCAGACAACGAGGGCGCCCAAGCCGAACACGCCGAGAACGCCGATGATCAGGCCAAGCTTCGACTTCTTCGGTTCGGTACCGTCGGACATCACGCACCCCTGGGCTTCGGCGTAGCGGCAACGTCCGAAGGCGCGTCAACCTTACTGCCGCCTCGCGCCTTCCGCTACCGCGGGCCGGTCTGCCCGGGCGCGGAATGAACCCACAAAAGATCCGCCACGCCGGCGAGGGCGGCCGCGAGGGCAGGGTAGCCGTCGCCCTCGGCCTCTACCCGCGCCGCGTCGGTCACGACCACCCGCGTCGGGCCGCGCACCCGCAGCGCGGCGAGCGCGATCTCGTCGGGCGTCCAGCGCCCCTCCCCCACGGCGAGCCCGTCGCCCGGCCCCACGTAGAGGTCCGTGCGCCCTTCGGCGGGCGTGAGCGGGCCGCGCGTCGCCGTGGTCCGCGGGCCGTCCCCGCGCAGCGGCGCGAGCCGGGGCGCCCGTCGCGCGCTCGCCCACGTCACCGCGCCGAGCCCCGCGAGCGCCCCCGCCGCGAGCACCCACCCGAACGCCATGCCCGGCGGCAGGCCCGTGCGCGTCGGCGCCCGCCAGCCCACGGTGGAGTCCCCGCCGGCCGCGGCGGAAGGCGCCGTCGGCGTGCCGGTGGCGCCGGCGTCGGGCCCCGGCGTGGGTACGGTCGAACCCGGCGCGCCGCCCGGAACCCCCGCCGTGTGCCCCGGCATCTCCTGCCCAGTCGTCTCCATGCGATCCTGTTGGAGGAACATCACCTCGCGCGTGGACGCCGCCGCGAAGCCGCCGTCCTCCAGGCCGATGAGGAGCACGGGGTCGCTCCCGTTGTCGAAGCGAAAGCCGCCCTGCCACGTGCGGTCGCCCGCGCGCACCACCACCGCGCCGTGGTCCACGGCGAGCCCGTTCACGCGGCTCGTGTAGAGGCGGTCGCCCGCCACGGCGTCGGGCGCGGTGCCGTCGTCCCGGCACACGTACTTCGCGGGCTCCTTCCCCGGCTCTCCGATCTCCACCGTCACCTCGCCGGTGACGACGCCCTTCATGTCGTGCACCTTGAGGTCCACATCGCGGCCGAACGCGGTGGAGGCCAGCATCAGGATCGGTGAGAGCATTCGTTCTCCGCCAGCAGTTCGTCACTCACGGGGGTCGGCCGGCACCCGCCACGCCACCAGCCACTCGCCCCCGTCGTGCCCCTCGCCCATCGGCTCCCCGAGCGCCTCGGTCAGCTCCGTCCGGAGCGCAGCGCGTTCGAACGGCTGGTAGAGGTCGGCGTGGAGCACCACGGAGGCGATACGCCGCTCCTGCAAGATCGGCAGGATGGGGCGATCGTCCAGCGCGGCGGCGTGCAGCGCGTCGGACACGACGAGCCGCGGGCTGCTGCGGATGTCGGTGTTCAAGCACCGCTCCAGGATGGGCCGGCCGTGGAAAATCTGGTAGTAGCACGAGAGGTTCTGCTGGTAGAACGCGATGTCTTCCTGCAACGAGCCCACGCGCGGGTACAGGTCGAGCACCGCCCCCTGGGGCAGGAGTCCGTAGAGCGACGGCGTCGGCGTCGGGTGCGGGCGCATCCGAGTGAATGCGCCGCTCACGACGATCGCGTCGATTGCGGCGAGCCCCACCGCCAGCCACGCCCACCGCATCCGGCCCGCCACGCGCGCCGCGAGGGCCCCGAACACCAGCGCGGTCACCCAGCCGAAACGCACGGGGAACCTGTAGACGTCGAACACGCCCAGGGCGTGAAGGGGCCAGAGCGGCGTCGGCACGCCCCCCTCGCGCGAGACCCCCGCTTCGAGCACCGGTCCGAACGTGAGTACCACCGTCAGGAGCCCCAAAGGCAGCCACGGTCGCCACGGCACGCGGGCCACCGGCGCGAGGAGCGCGAAGCAGAGCGGCACGAGGCCGAGGATCGGCGCGAGGGAGTGGCGGTTCTGGTCGATCCAGGCGTTCCAGGCCACGAGTGTCGTGAGGCTCGCCGAGCCCACGCGCATCAACGACTCGAAGTCCTGCCCGCCGGCCGTCGCCCCGGTCACCACCTGCCCGCCCACGTAGAACACGGCGTAGAGCCCGCCGATCACGCCCACCCCGGAGAGGAGCCGCGCGTCCACCCGGCGCTGGTGCGCGAGGATGACGCCCATCAACAACAGCGCGTTCACCCCGAGGTACGCCGTGCTCGCGAGGGCCAGCGCGAAACACGCCACCGCCGGGCCGGCCCGCTTCTGCCACGTGTAGAGCGCGCAGAGCGGCAGCCACGGGTCGAGCAGGTAGTACACGTGCCCTTCGAGCGCCGCCACGGTCGCGAGCGGCGCGAACCCGAAGGCGATCCCCGCGATCAACGAGGCCGGCCGCGGCACGTCGAGCACTTCGCGGGCGAACCGCTCCGCCGCCCACGCCGAGATCGGCGGCCCGAGCAGCACGAAGAGGTTCGTGACGAGCAACCCCGGCAGTTGCCCGTTGAGCAGAAAGGCGAGCGCGAGGAAGAGGAAGGAGTCGAGCCGCACGAGCGGCTGGCCGTCGGGCCACATCGCGAGCTCGGAGAGGCCGTCGTTGAAGGTGGGCGCGGCATACACGAGCCACGCGGCCGGGAATTGGTCGAAGTGCAGCGTCACGGTGACCGTCGCGGGGTGGAGCGCGAGCGGCCAGGACCACACCACGGACAGCGCAAGGAAGAACACGAGCCCAAAGGCGGGATGATCGAGGATCGGGCGCCCCCCGGCCCAAGGCCGGGTCGGGCCCCTCCGGGCTCGGCCTTCGGCCTCGGTCGGGCCGGTCGCCGGGCGCCCGTCCCGACCGTCCGCTTCGCGGCCGCCGCTCCGGGCCCCTGGCGCGGCGGCGGGGTCGGCCCCGCCCCGACCCGCGTCGGGCGCCTCGCTCGCGTCGTCACGCCGGTCGGACATCGACGAGCCTTATCGCGCCGCGCCGTGCGTCAGGCGCCGCGCCGCGCGAGAACCCAGGCGGGATCGACCTCGATCCGGCCGATCGGCTCCACGGGGCCCTCGAGGTCCACGTGTCCGTCGGGGTGCACCACCACGCCGAGCACGCCGCCCTCCATCTCCACGCGCACCGGCGAGGCCACCCACCCGAGCGCCACGCCCACCGTCGCCACCGCGCACGCGCTCGAACCGCTCGACCGGGTGCGGCCGGCGCCGCGCTCCCAGACCCGCGCGCGCAGCGTGTGGGCGTCCACCGGCTCCACGAATTGCACGTTCGTCCGCCCGGGAACGGAGCGCTCCACGGCGGCGCCGCGCGCCTCCCAGTCCGTCGGGATGCCGAGCGCCACGGCGTGCGGATTTCCAAGGTCCACCCGGTGAACGTCCACGCCCGCGAGCACTTCCGCCCCGAGCACGCGCGCCCGTCCCATCGCCACGCGAACCTGTTCGCCGACCTCGCACCGCACCACGCCGCCGGCGGTCCACACGGAGAACGCGCGCGGCGCGCCCCGCGCCCGCACCAGCCAG
>CAXNIN010000110.1:0-11680 GCA_964202365.1 Myxococcota bacterium
ATGAGCGTCACACCCCGCGGGAGATCCCCGACCATGTCGCCGCGCGGCAAGAAGCCCTCGCGGATCTTGTCCTGGAGGAACGTTCGATACGCGGAGTCCGGATCGCCCTGGTAGGGGTAGCTGTGGCGGTCCACGATGCGGGTGCCGTAGGGACGGCCGAACACGGCTTCGCGCTTGTCGAAGAAGCAGGCGTAGCCCTTGAGGAGGAAGTCGAAGTCGAGGTTGCCCGCAGGGCGATTCTTCGCGCGGCCGCCGGGGCGCGAGCCGCCGGTGGGGCGGTCGTGCGTGGGCTCTGGGTCGGCCCCGCGGCGGGGCGGCGGCGCGGCCGCGGTGGGCGGCCGGGCGAAGCTCGCGAAGGGGTCGGCGGCGGGCGCGGCGGCCACCGCGTCGACGTTGTCCGCGAACGAGAACGCGTCGGCGGCAAAGTCGTCCGGGTCGGGGGCCGGCTCGGGGTCGCCGAGGGGGTCCGGGAACCGGTCGGTGACAGGGTCGGCGAACGGGTCGCCCGACGGCAGCGAGACGACCGGGGCGTCCGTCGACACGTCCTCGAAGCGCGGCGCGGACGACGCCGGAGCCGCGGCGTCGCCGAGCGCGAGGTTCACGTCCTCCGCGGACCACTCGTCCGTCTCCTCGTTGTCATCCTCGAGGAAGATGTCGAACGCGGCGGGGCGCTCGCGGAGGACGGGCGGGGGCGAATTCGACGCCGGGGCCGCCGGCCGGAGGACGTTCGTGCCGGGGAGGTAGAAGCCGACGAACGCGCTGTCGTCGCCGCCCGCGTCCTCGGGGAGCGCGATGGTGCCGTCGGGGTCGAACTCGAAGCCGGGCTGCGCGGCGCGCGGGGCCCACGGCTCGTCGGTGCTCTCGCCGAGGTCGAGCGTCACCGGAGCCTCCTCGGCGGCGTCCTCGTGCTCGGCCATCTCCCAGCCCTCGCCCTCGCCTTCGTCGAGCTCCGCGGAGGCGACCGCCGGCGCGGCGACGGCGACGGCGTCCGGAGAGTGGAGCGGCAGCGTGCTCGGGGGGGTGGCGCGCTCGCCGTCGCGGTTCAGGAGCGCGCGCCACGCGTCGCTCGCCATGTGGAGGGCCTCAAAACCGCCGGCGATGCCGGGGATGCGCACCATCGCGAGCACGCCGCCGTCGAACTCGCAGGCGCGGTACAGGTCGAGGCTGCTCGGCACGCGCGCGTCGCCAGCGGGTGGGCCGTCGGCGGCGGTCGCGAGCCCTCGCCGCATGCGGCTCTCCTGCACGGCCTCGTAGGCTGCGGCGTCGATGCCGAGGCCCACGCCCGCGAGCCACCCGCCCACGCTGCGCAGGCCACCGGCCCTCCCCTCGCCTCGGCGCGTGCCGGCGGGGGCAGCCACCCAGCGGAGCGCGGCGTCGACGCCGCTGCCGAAGAGGCGGGTGTGCGTGCCGTCGGTGCCGCCGTGCACCATCCCCCACGCGAGGCCGACCGCGGACGTCCGGATGCGCGTGCGCACGGTGAGCGCGAACCGGAGCGCTTCCACGGGGTCGGGGAAGGCCACCACACCGGTGCTGTCCGCGGGCACGCCGCCCTCCGGCGCGCGTGCGAGCGCCTCCCAGGCGGCCTCGGCCGCCCCCCCTTCCGCGCGGAGCCGCGCGAGCCCCACCGCGACGACGGCGGCCCGCGTGGGGCTCCCGCGCGGCACGCCGAGGCCGCGCACCGGCGCGGGCGTCACGGCGTCGACGAGCTGCCCGAGCACGTCCCACATGCGCAGGGCCGCGAGCACCTCGCGGAGCACGCTCGCGACCGCGAGGCCGCCGCTCGCGGAGAGCAGCCGCTCGGCGCGGTCCCGCGGGACGCCCGCCGCCACGAGCGCCTTCTGGTCGACGTAACGGCCGAGGGTGGGGAGGAGCACCGCGAGGGCGTCCGGATCGAGGAGGAGCGCGGCGGCGGCGGGGTCGGCGCCGGGATCGAGGCGCGCGGGCCCGAGGAACTGGAGGAGCATCGTCGCGTCGTCCGGGGTGCTCGCGCCCCGCGCCCGACGCTCGACGATGCCCCGCACCGCGAGCCGCGTGGCGGTCTCCACCGCCTCGACCGTCTGCGGGGACAGCGGGATGTCGAGTACCGCGGCTACCTCGGCCCAGTCGAGCTTCCGGTCGAGCGTGCCGCGCGTGTACACCGGCAAGAGCCGGCTGCGGGCAACGGCCCACGCGAGCGCCGGCACACGCACGGTCTCCGCGGCCGTCGCGCACGCCACCGCGAGGCGGGCCTGGACGGCGGCGCCGACACGCCGGAGCGCGGCGGGATCGGCGCGCACCGCGGCGAGCGCGGGGTCGCGCCACGCCTCGTGCGCCACGCGCACGGCCTCCAGGAGCGGCACCACGGCGGCGCCCGGCGAGTGGCGCGCCCCCTCGACCACGAGCGCCGCCAGCGCGAGCGCGAACGGATCACCGGCGAGATCGCGCGGCGACTCGTTGCCCGCCTCCGCGCGCGCCGCCGTGAGCAGCGAGGCCACCACGGGCTCGGCGCCCGCGCGCACCGCCGCCTCGCAGCCGCTCCACACCCGCGCGCCGCGCGCGTCGAACACCACCGCCGGCAGCCCGTCGGCCAGCTCCGGCAACGTCCGCAGCGCCTCGCGCTCGACGGGCTCCCCGCGCGGCAAGAAGCGGCTCGCGACGAGCAGGCCGGCGAGTTCGTCCAGGGTCATGCGCGGGCTCCTACCGGCGCATGCTACCAAGCCCCGACGAGCGGGGCGCGGAGCGCCGCGCGCTCTTCCGCCGGGAGGTCGTCCGGCAGGAACACGAAGGGGGTGTCCGGAGCCCCCGCGGAAGCGGGCTCTTCGACGGTGCGGCCGTCGCGAAGGCGGAGCGGAAGGGCGTCCGCGCTCGCGTCGTCTTCCCCGATCGGCATGTCGAGCGGAGGCGCCGGCGCGGCGCCGGAGCGCGCGAGGCTGCCGCGCACGACGAAGGTTTGGGCGACCTCCGCGCCGGCGGCCCAGCGCGTGCGCGTGGTGCGCGTCCCCGTAAAGCGGTGCGCGACGAGGCGGGAGAGGCGCGTGCCGAGCTCCACCTCCCCCGCGGCGTCGCCGGTGGTCGTGACGTTGCCGCCCTCGCCGCGCAGGGCGCCGGCGTAGGCCCAGCGGTCGTCGCCGAGGGAAGTCCACCGCGCGACGAGGCGTTGGCGCACGCGCGGCCCGTTGGAGACCCACGCGGGCCAACTGCTCGTGAACGCCTCCGCCTCCGCGCGCGACGGGGGAACGTGCGGGGAGAGCGCGGGCCAGAGTACGTCGAGCACCTCGAGGTGCCCGGCGTCGGCGGACCACCGCGGCGCGCCCGCTACGGTCAACACCTCTCCGTCCGGGAAGCCGCGTAGCTCGAAGATGGCGTCGCTGAAGGGCACCGCGATGTCCACCGTCGTGTCACCCCGGCGCACCTGTCCACGAAGCGTCGGGAATCGAAGGAGGTGGCCCATCGAGCCGTCCCGGAACGACCGGGTGTACGACCATGCCACTTCCCCGTCGAGGGCGTAGGTGAACGGCGGGAGATCGAGGCCCTCTGTCGTCACGTCGACCGTGAGGGAGAGCGTGTAGAGGTCGGCCTCGAGCTCGTCGCGCCGGGTGAGCGCGTGGCGCGGCAGGCACCCCTGAAGGAGGAGCCCGCCCGCGGCGGCACACACCGACGCCCGAAGCGCGTTCACGCGTCGCGCAGCGCCTTGAGACCGGGCTCGTCAAGGAGGATCACGCGCTTGCCTTCGGTCTGGATCAGGTTGTCCTTCCGCAGATCGAGGATGGCGAAGCTCACGGTCTCGCGGGTCGCGCCGATGAGGCTGGCGATCTCCTTGTGCGTGAGCTTGAGGTTGATGATCACGCCGCGGCTGTCGCGCACGCCGAAGGTCTGGGCGAGCTCGATGAACAGGCTGGCGAGGCGGGCGTGGGCGCTGCGGAAGAGCAGGTTCTCCACCCGGTTCTCGAGGCGCTGGCGACGCTCGCCGACGAGCCGCATCATCCGCATCGCGAGCACCGGGGTGCGCAGGAGCATGCGGTTGAAGTCGTCCTTGCCGACGGCGAGGAGCGTGGTGTCCTCGTAGGCTTCGGCCACGGTGTCGTGGGCGGTGTCGCTGATCACCGAAAGCTCGCCGAAGAGCTGGTCGCGCGTGAAGAAGTGGAGCGTGAGCTCGCGGCCTTCATCCGAGATCTTCGACACCTTCACGATGCCGGTGCGAACCAGGTAGACGGTAGAGGCCGGGTCGCCCGGCTCCCAGATGAGCTGGCGGCGGCGAACCTCGATGCTCTCGGAGATCTGCTCCAAGGCTTCGAGCTCCCGCTCCGGCAGGTCCGCGAGGATCGGGTTCTGTCGGATGAACCAGGCTTTGGTCTTCAGCATCTGCGGGGGCCTCGAGCGCGCGAGGGACGACGGCTGAATAGACGTAGCACGGTGGGCCTCATGACGAGACGCAGCCGGCCGGAGACCCTGAGTGAGCGCCCCCGCGCGGTCGTGCTCTGCGCCGGCGCGTCCTCCCGCATGGGCTCCCCGAAGGGCCTGCTGCCGCTCGATGGTGTACCGCTTGTCCGCGCTCACGTGGACGCCCTTCGAGCGGTTGGCCTTCCCGTCACCGTCGTGCTCGGACCGAATGCTTTGAATCATCTGACTGTCCTCCCGTGGGGTGTTCAAATCATATTCAACATCTGCTGGACGCGCACGGGAATGTTTGAGTCCGCGTTCTTTGGGCTCGACGGCGCGGGGGTGGCGCTGGTGACGCCGGTGGATGTCCCGCCCGCCCGCCCGGAGACGCTCCGCGCCCTGCTCGACGTGGAAGGTAATGCAGTTCCAACCTGGAACGATCAGCCGGGCCACCCAATCCGCCTCACGCCGCCGCACCCGCGAATTCGCCTCGATTCGCGGCTCGTCGGGGCCCGGCGCGTGCCGGTTTCGGACCCCGACTGCGTACGAAATTTGAACCGCCCGGAGGAGTGGTCAGCGTGGCTGGCTGAACGCGCGGCGCGGCGCGGGCCCGCGTAGCCGGGGCGCTGCGCGGAGTTTGCACGGGATTTGGAGGGGGCCGCGACGCGCGCCGGGCTCGGGGATGGGGCGGCGGGCGGGCGCCAACCCGGCGAGGCCCCAAAAAACCGACCCCAAAACGAGAGACACCCACGATGCCGCTGACATGCGCATCGTGGGTGCTGGTGTCAGTATAGCAACGGCGACTCCAACCCGCAATCCGCTCGCGGCGAACAGCCACGCTATCCCCGGTACATCCTCGGGATTGGCCACGCGCCCGCCCGCCCGCCGCGACACGGCGCGAACGCGCGCCGCCCGCGTACGCCCGCCGCTCCGAGCCCCGGATCAGCCGCGCAGGGCCCGGATGCGCGCGCGCGGGTCGGGCGCGCGCCACACCGCCCCGATCACGGCCCACCCGTGCACGCCCGTGGCGCGCACCGACGGCAGATTCTCCTCGGTGATCCCCCCGATCGCCACCAACGGCACCGGCGACGCCCGCACCGCCTCGCCCAGCAGGCCCACCCCGCGCGCCGACCACGGCGAGTCCTTCGACACCGTCCCGAACACGGGTCCGAACCCGATGTACGCCGCCCCGCCCGGCCGCGCGGCCTGTTCTACGGTGTGCGTGGACCGCCCGAACGGGATCTCCGGGTCTGGACCATCGTCTTGACCGATGTGCACCGGGAGGTTGAACAGGCGTGCGATGTGCACGTCATCGTTCACGATCAGGGGAATCGAGAGCCCCCGACACGCCGCCGCCACCGCCGCGAGCTGCTCGGATGAGAAGGTTTTGCACCGGAGCTGAACGGCGGCCGCGCCCTCGTCCGCGAGCATGCGGGCCTGCTCCACGGGGTCTCCGAGGGCGGGCTCCACGATTCCGTACAGCCCGGGTGGAAGAACGAACATGCCCCCGCCCTATCTACGTGGCGCCGTCGCCGCCCTGCCCGCGCACCCGCTGCAGCTCGCCGGCGAGCGTGCTGAGCGCGTCAACCGGCAACTGCCGTGCTCGGCCTTCCGTAATCCAGGTGTCGAGCGCGAGCAGGGTCTGCTCGCCCACCTTGCTGAAGTGGGTCTTCAAGAAGAGCTCGAAGTCCATCGGGGTGAGGAGCGGCGCGCTCCGCGTCGCGACGCGAATCAGCGTGGGCGTGAGGAAGAACGTTGGCCCAGACGCGATCTGCAGGTGAGCGCAGGAGATGGCTGTCGCCTCGCGCGCCGCCGCCGCCGCGAGGCCCGCCCACCGCGCCTCCCGCAGCCCGGCGAAGCTCCACCCGCCGCACTCCATCGCCGCCACCACGGGCGCGAGCACGCTCGACCCGCGCGCGGCCGCCACCGTCGCGTCGCCGGCCGCGGCGGGGCACCCGCCCTTCTTCAGCGCGGCCACGATGGCGTCCACCACGGCGCGCTCGCCCTGAAAAAGGCTCGGGGTCATCGGCGGGTGCCACCACGCCATTCCGTGCTCGGGGAGCGGCTCGTTCGCGAGCGGCGCGTGCCACGACGAGAACGAGATGAGCCCGGTCACGAGCCGCGCCGGCGGCACGAGCGGCGCGAGCACGTCGCGGTCGCGCAGGCCCGGCAACAACGAGACGAGGGTCGCGTCCCCCATGGCCGAGACCAGCTCGGGGAGCCAGTCGCCGCGGAGCGCGTACGACGCGATGCACAACCACACCTGGTCCCACCGCGACGTCGCGACCTCCGCGGCGCTCGTCACCACCCCGTTCGGCACGAAGCGCACGGGAACGTTCGCCCCCGGCGGGTAGAGCACGAAGCCGCCGCGCGCTTCTTCGGCGTACTTCGGGCGCACCATCACGTGCACCTCCACCCCCGCCTGCTGCAGGTGCCAGCCGTACACCTGACCAACCGAGCCGGCACCGACGAGAAGCACACGCACGCGACCTCCGGGGAGCCCGCTCCTACCCCGCCTCCGCCGCTCCCGCCGCCGCGCGCCCCACGGCCCGCTGCGCGCCGACCGGCTCGCGACGCGCCTGCGCCACCGGGAGGCCGCCGCCCCAACCTCCCGCCTTCAAAGGTCCTTTCGCCGCAGGTGCAGCGCGTTGCGCGCGCGCTGCCCCACGCCTTCGGGCAGGCCGGGCGTGCGCACCGACAACGACGACCCCTTGCCGCGCAGCTCGACGCGGCCGCGAATCTCGGGGGTGAGCCGCGCCACCGACCGCAGATCATCCAAAGCATCCGCCGGCAGTTGGCCACGGAGCACCCGGGCGTCGCCCGCGGCGAGCTCGACGACGACGCGCGCGCGCAGCCGCACGTACACGGCGACGCCGATCACGATCAGGAACAGCCAGGAGAGCGACATCGGACGGGACTCACGTCGGGAGGGAGGGCGCATGGGAACCGTAGCCCGCCTCGGGCCGGGTTACCTCCGCCTGCGCGCCCCCGGAGCCCCATGGACGATCTCGCGACCTTCCTCGACCGCGTCTTCTCCCGTCTCCCCGCTGCCCCCCCGCGTGAGTTCAGCTTCTACCACTGGAATCACCCGGGTCGCGCCACCGAGGAGGGCTTCGGCTTTCTGCCCGTTCCCGGGCTCGACCCCGCGGGTGTGATCGCGGCCGTGCTCGACGTGGACCACTACGTCGGCAACGTGGAGCACGTGAAGGTGTGCCGAACCGTGGCGGACGCACGCTTCACGCCCCCCGAAGCCCGCCGTTTCTACCAGCGAATCGACGTGCCCCTGCTCGGGAGCGTTCATCACGAGCTGGTGATCCGCGACCTCGGCGTGCGCAAGGGCTACGCGATTGCCGCATGGGACCTCCTCCGCCCCGAGACCGACGCGCTCTCCGCGAAGGACGGCGCCCGGAGCGACTACAGCCAGGGCGCGTGGCTCGCGGCCCCCGGAATCATCGGGTATGCCCTCGCTTCCGCGCCGCGTCGCGAAGACGTGGGCCTGCTGAAGTGGAAGGCGCTCACCGCCGGCGCCGACGTCGCGGCCTCCCGCGTGCTCCGGGCCAACCTCGACGGCATGGCCCGATGGGCTTCCCGTCGATAGCGGCGTAGAAGGATGGGAAAGCGGGTGCGCGGGCCTCCCGGCGGTCGGGGAGCGTCGCGAGCCGCGGCGGCGCTTGCCTTAGAGGACGACCTCGAGCAACACGGCTTCGCGCTCGGTGCGGCTCTCGAGATCGAGCGTGGTGGGCACGGTGTAGCGGGCGATCGGGCGCACGCCGGCGCGGGGCGCGAAGGCGCGGCCCGGCTCGGCGAGCACCACGCGGCGGTCGCGGGCGAGGACCCGCAGCCAGCCCATCAGCCGCGCGGCGAGGTCCTTCTCGTAGCAGAGGTCGCCCACGACGACGATGTCGGCGTCTACCTCGAGCCCGGCGGTGCCCGCGGACAAGTCCCCGATCACCGTCGTGATGGTCACGCCGTTTTCGATAGCGTTGAGGCGCGCGGCGACGAGCGCGAGCGGGTCGACGTCGTTGGCGATAGCGGCGAGCGCCCCCACCCGCGCCGCGGCGATGGCCGCGAGTCCGCCGCCCGCGCCCACGTCGAGCACGCGCTTGCCGGCGAATTCCAAGGGGTTGTCGAGAATCCAGCGCGCCAGGGCCTGGCTCCCCGGCCACGCGAACGCCCAGAACGGAGGTTCGACGCCCACGCGCGAGAGGGCGTCCTCCGTGGCCTGCCAGAGCGGGGTGACCTCGTCGGCGCCGTACACGCGGAGCTCGGGCACGAGAGGCGGGGCGACGAGCCGGGTGTGGGCCCGGACGAACCCTTCGGGGTCGGTGTGCATCACCCGCGCACCACCTGGAACGGCCCGAAGGCCTGGCACCCGGCCATCAGCTCGATGCGGTTGATGTTGACGTTGGCGGGGCGGGAGGCGGCCCACCACACGGCGTCGGCGATGTCGTCGGCGGTGAGCGGGGCGAGGTTCTCGTAGACCTTCGCGGCCTTCTCGGCGTCGCCCTTGAACCGCACCACCGAGAACTCGGTGTCGGCGAGGCCGGGCTCGATGTCGGTGACGCGGATGCCCTTGGCGACGAGGTCGGCGCGGAGGTTGAGCGCGAGCTGGGCGACGTACGCCTTGGTGGCGCCGTACACGTTGCCGCCCGGGTACGGGTAGAGCCCGGCGACAGACCCGAGCGTGACGACGTGCCCGCCGCCCGCCGCCACCATCCCGGGGAGCAACGCCCGGATTGTCCAGGTGAGGCCCTTGATGTTGGTGTCGATCATCGTCTCCCAGTCGTCGGGATCGGCGCGGTCGGCGGTCTCGAGCCCGAGCGCGAGGCCCGCGTTCGCCACCACCACGCGCGGCGGGCCCCACCCCTCGGGGAGCGCCTCGGCGGCCGCGAAGACGGCGGCGCGGTCGCGCACGTCCAGGGGGAGCGTCCACACGGCGTCGCCGAGGGCGTCGCGGAGCGCGGCGAGGCGGTCGACGCGGCGGCCGGCGGCGATCACGCGCCACCCTTCGGCCACGAACCGGCGGGTGATGGCCGCCCCGAACCCCGAGGTGGCGCCGGTCACGAACGCGGTTGGTCCCATGTGCCCTCCGACGGGGCGTCTAACCGGCGGCGCGCGGGCGCCGGGCCGCGATAGGGCGCCCCCCATGCCCCTCGACGCGGTGATCTTCGACATGGACGGCGTCCTCGTCGACTCGGAGCCCCTCTGGCACGCGGCGGAGATCGCCGCCTTCGGGGAGGTGGGCGTCGATCTCACCGTCGCCGACTGCCTCCGCACGACCGGCCTGCGCATCGACGAGGTGGCCGCGTACTGGCACGCGCGCCGGCCGTGGAGCGGCGATCCCGGCGCCGTGGCGGCCGACATCGTGGCGCGAATGGCGCACCTCCTCCGCACCCGGGCGCCCGTGAAGCCCGGCGCGGTGGCCGCGGTGCGCTACTTCGCCGCGCGCGGGCCGGTGGGCCTCGCGTCGTCGTCCGCCGACGTCCTCATCGACGCCGTGCTCGACCGCCTCGCGCTCCGCGACGCGTTCCGGGCGGTGCGCTCCGCCGAACACGAGCCGCACGGCAAGCCGCACCCGGGCGTGTACCTCTCGACCGCCGCCGCGCTCGGCGCGAACCCGGCGCGGTGCCTCGCCGTCGAGGACTCGGGAAACGGCATCCGCGCGGCGCACGCGGCCGGGATGCGCGTGGTGGCGGTGCCCGATCAGCCTGTCGCCGCCGATGTCCTCGCGCTCGCCGAGGTGGTGCTCGGCTCGCTCGAGGAGCTGCCGCGCTGGGCGCGAGACCACGCGGGGGCGTGACGCGCCCGGCGCTACCCGATCTCGCAGTACGTGGCGGTGAAGCTGAACCGGATGTCGCCCTCGTTGTCGCCCTCGGGGTCGACGAGCTCGCCCTCGAAGGTGCCGGAAGCGTTGGCTTCGTCGTTCACCGCGGTGATCTCGAGCTCGCCGTCGTCGAGGGCCCAGTCGTCGGTGTCGAACTCGAGGTCGTCGGAGTCGATGCCGCAGAGGGCGTCGTTCTTCTCGTCGGGGTCGTAGTCGGAGAGCGCGGCCTCGTAGGGGCTGTTCTCGAAGTACTGGATGTAGCCGGCCACGAAGGGGTCGCCGTCGACCTCGTAGGTGTCGTCGTCGGGCTCGTCGCCGCCTTCCAGGGAGAGGGTGAGCCAGTGGGCGCCCTCGTGGTAGGCGGCGGTGCCCGCCTCCGCGGCGCGCTTCGTCGGCTCTTCCATGATCTCGCAGTAGTCGTCGAGGTCGTTGAAGCCGATGTCGCCCAGGGCGTCTTCGAACTCCTCCTCCGCTTCGCGGATCGCCTGGAGCTTGGCGCAGCCGCCCACGACGTTGGTGAGGCGGATGGTGTGCGCGTTGGCGTCGTCGTCGTACACCCAGAGGGCCGAGGCCACTCCGCCGAAGCCGTCGATCTCTTCGACGGTGACGGAGCCGGCGCAGGCGGTGAGCGCGAGGAGCGGGATCAGGGCGAAGCGGGCCATGGTTCCTCCGTGGACGCCGCGCATACCACGCGGGGCCCGCCCGAGCGAACCGCGGCGGCGACGCCCGCCCGTCACCCCTCGCTCACCTCCACCGGGCCGGCGTCGGGGAACCACACGTGCACGGACGCGCCCAGGCCGAGCTCGCCTTCCGCCCAGGCCCGACCGCCGTGGCGATTCAGGATGCGACGCACGATCGCGAGGCCGATGCCGGTTCCCTCGAACTCGTCGGCGCGGTGGAGGCGCTGGAACGGCTGGAAGAGGCGGCCCGCCTGGGTGCGCTGGAAGCCGGCGCCGTCGTCGCGTACGGTGAGGCGCACGCCGCCGTCCTCGACGGCCGACTCGAGGCGGACATGCGCCGGGCTGCGCCTGCGCGTGAACTTCCAGGCGTTCTCCAAGATGTTCTGCAACACGATGCGGAGGAAACGCGGGTCGGCGAACACGACGGCGTGGGCCGGGATCGCGACCTCGACCACCCGCCCTGGATCGCGCGCGCGGAGCTCGACGAGCATCTCGCGGGCCATCGCCGCGGCGTCCACCGGCGCGCGCGCGAGGATGCCGCGCGTGATGCGCGAGAGGCGGAGCATGTCCTCGATGAGCTGCTGCATCCGCGCCGCGGCGGCGCGTATCCGCTCCAGGTACATCCGCGCCGACGCGTCGAGCTGCGCGGAGTGGTCTTCGAGCAACGCCTCGGAGAAGCCGTCGATGGCGCGGAGAGGGGCGCGCAGATCGTGCGAGACGCTGTAGGTGAAGGCCTCTAGCTCTTCGTTGGCGGCGGCGAGCTCGCGCGTTCGCGCCTCGAGCGGCCCGTCGCCGCTGCGCCGCTCGCGCCCCCACG
>CAXNIN010000111.1:0-11617 GCA_964202365.1 Myxococcota bacterium
CCCTCAAAACCGCCACCCCGCTCCCACCCCGATGATGGGCGTGTGAACGTGCTCTTCGAGCGTCCGCCGCAGCTCGTCCTCCGCGTTCTCCTCGAGGTCCTCCACGGAGCCTTCCAGGAAGAACGGCACGTCGAACGCATGGCGAATCCGCGTCTCCGCCGACACCGTGTACGAATATCCGAGGTCGAACCGCACGAGCAGGTGCTCCACGAACACCAGCTCCCACCCGAGCGCGACTTCCGCGCGGTGCAAGTCCGCCGACGCGTCGAACGGCAGCGCGTCGCCCAGGTAGTCCGACAGGTCGTACCCCGTGTCGGCGTAGATCACGTCCGCCGCGGTCACCCCGCCGCCGAGCCCGATCCACCCGTAGCCGGCCTCCGCGAAGAACCCGTGCGCCGGAAAGGGCCGCCATCCCAGGTGCACCCGCGCCACCGCCGCGCCGTCGAGCGCGGTGTCGATGACCTCGGCCGTGCGGTCGTCGTACCACCCCGCGTCCACGGCCACCGTGTTGATGGCGTCGAGGTACCCGTCGGGGAGGAGGCCGACGCTCGCGGAGAGCCGCACCCGGCCGGGCCCCTCGAACATCCCGCGAATGCCCACGTCCGTCGGGAACGACGTTGTCACGTCGAGGCTCCCGCCCGGCTTCCACTCTCCGGCCCACGCGACGCCGATCGCCATGAACAACATCGCTCGCCTCCCGACGCCGCGCCGCGTCCCGGAGGCCTGTATCGGCCCACGCGCCGCGGCGTACCGGGGGAAACATACTCCCGTCCGCGTTCCGCGCGCGCCCGTTGGACGTGGACGGCCTCTGCACCCCGCGGGGTTCGGAGCTCCGATCGGCGCGGTTCGACATTTGTCGTTGCCGTCGCGGCCGCGGTGCGAACAATGAGGGGTCGGGCGAACCCACGCCCGAACGGGAGCCTTTGGTGAGCCCAGTCATCCATTTCGACCAGTTCGGCGTCTCCGCCGAGGCCATCCGCGCGGTGCTCACCGCGGCGCTGGGCCGCGGCGCCGACGACGCGGATCTCTACTTCGAGCACGCGGAGTCCACCTCCGTCGCGCTCTCCGACGGCAAGGTGAACCGCGCCTCCACCCACGTCGATCTCGGCGCCGGCGTGCGCGTCGTCGTCGGCGATCAGGTCGGCTACGCCTACACGGAAGACCTCTCCCGCGACGCCATGGTGCAGGCCGCCCGCCTCGCCGCGGAGATCGCCGCCGGCACGGGCTCGCGCCAGCCGGTCGCCGCCACGCCCGCGAAGTACGCCGATCGCTACCCGGTCGCGCTCCCGTGGGAAGAAGTGGCGCTCGAGAAGCGCGTCGCGATGGTGCGCGACTGGGAGAAGCGCGTGTTCGCGAAGGACGCCCGCATCAAGAAGGTCGAGGTGTCCCTCGCGGATTCCTTCCGCCACGTGCTCGTCGTCCGGCCGGACGGCCGCATGGTGTACGACTACCAGCCGATGACCCGCGCATTCATCTCCACGACCGCGCAAGACGACGCCGGTCGCCGCGAAACCGCCTCCTCCAACCTCGCCCAGCGCATGGGGCTCGAGTTCTACTCCGACGAGCGGGTGGAGCGCCTCATCCAGAAGGCCGTCAACGACACCGTGGTGCTCTTCGAGGCCACCAAGGCGCCCGCCGGCGAGATGACCGTCGTGCTCGGCGCCGGCTCGTCCGGCATCCTCCTGCACGAAGCCATCGGCCACGGCCTCGAAGCGGACTTCAACCGCAAGGGCGTGAGCATCTACGCCGACCGTCTGAACACCGCGATCGCGCCGAAGGGCGTCACCATCGTGGACGACGGCACGCTCCCCTGGGCGCGCGGCACCATCAACGTGGACGACGAAGGCAACGCCGCCGAGAAGACCGTCCTCATCGAAGATGGCGTTCTCCGCAGCTACCTCCACGACGAGATCAGCGCCCGCCACTACGGCGTGTCGCCCACCGGCTCCGGCCGCCGCGAGAGCTTCCGGCACCCCGTGCTCCCGCGCATGCGCGCCACGTACATGGAAGCGGGCGGCTACGCGCCGGAAGAGATCATCGCGAGCGTCCAGAACGGCATCTACTGCAGCAGCTTCTCCAACGGGCAGGTGCAGATCGGCGCGGGCGACTTCGCCTTCTACGTGCGCCACGGCTACCTCATCGAGAACGGCAAGCTCACGCGCCCCATCAAGGACGTGAACCTCGTCGGCAACGGCCCCAAGGTGCTGGAGACCATCGAGATGGTCGGGAACGACCTCGTCATCGACGAAGGCGGATGGACCTGCGGAAAGGACGGTCAGAGCGTGCCCGTGTCGCAAGGAATGCCCACCGTCAAGGTGAGCCGGCTCTCGGTCGGGGGGGCGAACTAAGATGGAACCCCTCGAACTCGGCAGGGACATCCTCGCGCGCGCGCGGGCCCTCGGCGCGGAAGAAGCCACGGTGGTCGTGTCGCGCGGCACGGAGGTGTCGCTCACGCGGCGCGCCGGCAAGCTCGAACAGGCGACTCAGGCGTCCAGCCTCTCGGCGTCGCTCTCGTTGCTCGTCGACGAACGCTACTCCTCGCATTCCACCTCCGATTTGCGCCCCGCCGCGCTCGACGCCTTCCTGGCGCGCGCCGTGGCGGCCACGCGGGTGCTCGAACCCGAAGCCGAACGTCGTCAGCCGCCCGCCGAGCTGTGCGGCCGGTTCACGCCGGAGAGCGTGCTCGATCGGTTCGATCCCTCCTGGGAAACGCTCACCGCCGAAGCCCGCCGCGACCACGCGGAGCGCCTCGAAGCCGCGGTCGACGCCCTCCCCGACCGCGGGCGCATCCTCTCCGCCACGGTGTACCTGGGCGACTCCATCGGGGAGTCCGCGCGGGTGATGTCCAACGGCTTCGAAGGGCTCGGGCGCGGCACCGGCTACGGCCACGGCGTCGAGATGACCTTGTCCGACACCGACGGCCGCCGCCCCGAGGGCTTCTCCTACTTCTCGGCGGCGCACCTCTCCGATTTGCCGTCGGTCGAGTCCACCGTCGCCGAAGGCTGGAAGCGCGCCGAGCAGCGCCTCGGCAGCGGGCCCGCGCCTTCCGGCCGGTACCCGATGTTGCTCCAGAACCACGCCGTGGGTCGCATCCTCGGCGTGCTCGGCGGGCCGCTCTCGGGCTCCGAGCTCCACCAGGGCCGCAGCTTCCTGGCTGGAAAGCTCGGCACGCGCATCGCGTCGCCGAAGCTCTCCATCTTCGACGACCCCACCATCCCCCGCGGCCTCGGCTCGCGCGGCTGGGACGGCGACGGCCTCTACGCCAAGCCCTTCCCGGTGCTGCGCGACGGCGTGCTCGAAACCTACTACATCAACGTCTACTACGGCCGAAAGTTGGGCATGGCGCCCACCACCGGCGGGCGGTCCAACTGGGTGGTGCCCGCGGGCACGCGCAGCGTCGACGCAATCACCCGCGACCTCGACCGCTGCATCGTCGTCACCGGGTTCCTCGGCGGCAACAGCAACGGCCTCACGGGCGACTTCAGCTTCGGCGTGCAGGGGCTCCTGCTCGAGCGCGGCGAGGTGGTGGGTCACCTCTCCGAGATGAACGTCTCCGGAAACATCGGGGATGTCCTCGGGCAGTTCACCGAAGCCGCGGACGACACCTGGGCGTGGAGCAGCCTGCGCTCGCCGTCGCTCCTGTTCGACGGCGTGCAGTTCTCCGGCACGTAGCGTCCGCCGCCTGCGGGCGGCGCGTGCGGGTGGGAGAAGGCCGGGCGCGGGCCTCCCGTCGCGGGGGGAACGTCGCGAGCCACGGGGGACGCCGGTCCGCCCTGGCTTTCGCCGTGCCTGCGCCGCCGGGAGGCCGCCGCCAATCCTCCCCCTTCGCGCCTTCCACCCCGCGTCTGCCCCCGGGCCCGTGTAGACTCGGCCTATGCTCGTCGCGCTCGCCGTCTCCGCCGCCTTCGCCGCCACCTCCGCCGAGCTCCGCGCCGGCCTCGCCGCGCCCGGCGGCTGGGAAGAGATTCAGCGCAAAGCGGTCGACGATGTCGGCGAAATCCTGGTTCGCCACAAGGTCATCGCGGGTCAGGACTGCCTCGAGGGTTCCACGAGCGCGAAGCTCCCGGCGGAGACGCTCCTCGCGGCCGCCACCGACATTCCGAACCAGCCGAAGTGGAGCACCTGGAAGATTCCGGCGTCGGTCACGTTGTCGTCGGGGGGCACCGGCCTCGACTACTACCAGGTGCTCGACAACCCCTCGCCGGTGGCCGACCGCTACTGGTTTCTCACGGCCACGTCGGGCCGGGTGGGCGCGGAGCACGTGTTTTCCTGGGAGTTGGTGGACCCCGCCGCGAAGTGGCCCGCGGCGCTCGCCGACGTGAGGGCGAAGTTCCCGTCGGCGGTGATGACCACGGTGAACGTGGGCGACTGGACCTTCACGCCCAAGGGGGACACCACCGCCATCCGCTACCGCATCTGCACGGACGCCGGCGGGAACATCCCGCGTTGGGTGGGCGAGATCGCCGCCAAGAGCACGCTCCCGACGAACCTCGCCGACCTCGTCAAGGAAGTGCGGCGGCGGGTCGGCACCGGCGGCTGAAACCGGCGTTCGCGAACGGGAGGCCGCGCGGGCGGGGGCCTACGCCTCGAGGACCGCGGCCCGGAGCGCCGCGACGGCGTCGTCGAGCTCGGTGCGCGGGGCGGTCCCGTCGAGCACGCGCTCGATCCACGCGGCGGCGTCGCTCACGCGGGGCAGGCCGTAGGTGCCGGCCGTGCCGTGCAGGCGGTGCGCGAGGGTGCGCGCCTCGTTCCGGGCGGCGGGGTCGGTCGCGTCGAGCAGCGCGATGAGCGCCTCCACCTGGAGAGGGAGCGCGGCGGTGTAGGCGGCGCGCAGGTCGCCGAGGAGGTCGACGGCGGGCATGGGGGCGCCGACGGCAGGCAGGTCGAGGGCGAACGTGGCGCCGCGCGCGGTGGGCACGAGCGCGATGGTGCCGTCGTGCTGAACCACGATGGCCTTGCAGATGGCGAGGCCAAGGCCGGTGCCGCCCTTCCGACGCCCGACGGCGTCGCCCACCTGGGCGAACTTGTGGAAGAGGAGGTCCGTGCGGTCGGGCGGGACGCCGGGGCCCTGGTCGGACACCGCGAAACGCACGCGGTCGCCTTCGGCGCGCACGGTGATCGTGACGGCCGCGTGCGGCGGGGAGAACCGGACCGCGTTGGAGAGCAGGTTCGTGAACACCTGGAGCAGGCGGTCGCGGTCGCCGAGGACCGTGCCGCCGCGCTCGGTGACGCGCCGGAGCCGCACCCCGGCGCTCTCGGCGGCGCCGCTCATGGCGGCGATGGCGGCGTCGGCGAGCGCATCGGCGTCGAGCGGCACGAGCACGAGCTCGAGCCGTCCGGCCTCCATCTTGTCGAGGTCGAGCATGTCGTTGATGAGCCGCACGAGGCGGTCGGTGTTCGTGCGGGCCACCTGGACGAGGTCGGCCACGCCCGGCGGCGCCTCGCCGAGCACGCCGCCGTCGATGAGGCCGAGGGCGCCGTGGATCGAGGTGAGCGGGGTGCGGAGCTCGTGGCTCACGATGCTGATGAACTCGTCCTTGCGACGCTCGGCGCGCTTGCGCTCCGAGATGTCGCGCACGATGGCGAGGTGTTCGCCGGCGGCGGTGCGGAGCACGCGCACCTCGAAGTCGACGCCGGCATCCGTGCGCTCCACCACGCGCTCTTCGCCCGCGTCGAGCGGCGGGGCGAGCAGGGGGGCGATGGCCGCGGCGAGCGAGGCGGGGCCCTCGCCGCGGCGACGCACGTCGAGGAGGGAGCCGTCGCGGCGCACCACGTAGAGGGTGTCGGGCAGGGCGTCGAGGAGCGCGCGCTGGCGGGCCTCGCTGCGGCGGAGATCGTCCTGTGCGCGCACACGCTCGGTGGCGTCTTCGAACACGACGCCCACGCATCGATCGGGGAGCGGGAACACGCGAACGGCGTAGGCGGCGGTGACCACGCGGTCGTCGCCGTAGAGGAGCTGGTCTGTACGCCAGGGGCGCCCGGTGCGCGCCACCTCGGCGTAGGCCTGGGGGATGCCGGCCTCGCGCAGGGCGGGGAAGTTCTCGTCGAGCGTGCGCCCGATGAAGGCCGAGAGCGGCGCGCCGGTGATGCGCTCGGCGGCGGGGTTGCCGCCGATGAAGCGCAGGGTGCGGTCGTCGTCGGGATCTTCGAGGTGGTAGACGTGGAGCCCGGACTCCATGTTCTCCACGATGTCGCGGTAGCGGTCGAGGTCTCGCGCGGGGGGCGGGGGCGCCTCGGCCGGCGTCACGCCCGCTCCAGGAGGCGCTTCACGTCGAGCGGGAGGCGCATCGGGTCGAACGGCTTGGCGATGGCGCCGAGCGCGCCGAGGGACACGTAGTGCCCGACGTCGCCGCGCTGCACCTTTGCGGTGAGGAAGATGACCGGGATGTGCGCGGTGCGCGGGTCGGCGCGGAGCCGGGCGAGCACGGTCGGGCCGTCCATGCCGGGCATCATCACGTCGAGCAGGATCAGATCGGGCAGGGAGGCCGACGCCGTGGCGAGCGCCTGCTCGCCGTTCTCCGCGCTCAGCGTCTCCCAGCCGCCCACCCGCGAGAGGCTGATCCGCGCGATCGTGCGGATGTCGGCCTCGTCGTCGACAAGCAGCACCGTGCGCACCATTGCCGGTTTCTAATGGCTCCGCGGGTGGGGCGCTTGCCGCGGGACGCTCGGTTACGCGAACCGCCATGCACCCGCACGCCCTCACACCCGGCACCGACGCGCTTCGCGCGCTCTGGACGCTCGACCCCGACGTGGACTTCCTCAACCACGGGAGCTTCGGCGCCACGCCGCGCCCGGTGCTCGCCGCGCAGGATCACTTCCGCGCCGAGCTGGAGCGCGCCCCGGTCGCCTTCCTCGCGCGTCGCCTCCCGGCGCTGCTCGACGGCGTGCGTGCGCGCGTCGCCACTTTCCTCGACGCCGACCCCGCCGGGCTCGTGTTCCTCCCGAACGCCACCACGGGCGTGAACACCGTGCTCCAGGCGCTCCGCTGGGCGCCGGGCGACGAGATCGTCCTCGCGGACTCCGCCTACTATGCCGTGAAGCAGGCGGCGCGCGCCATCGCGGACCGCTTCGGGGTTCGGGTGACGCAGGCGGTGGTGCCGTTCCCGCTCCAGTCCCCCGACGAGGTGACCGCGGCGTTCGCGGCGGCGATCACGCCGCGCACGAAGCTCCTCGTGGTCGACCACGTGGTGTCCGCCACCGCGTGCGTCTTCCCCGTGGCCGACATCGTCGCGATGGCGCATGCGCACGGCGTCCCGGTGCTCGTGGACGGCGCCCACGCCCCCGGCATGCTCCCGCTCTCCATTCGCGACGTCGGTGCCGACTTCTACACCGGCAACCTCCACAAGTGGGTGTGCACGCCCAAGGGCGCCGCGGTCCTCCACGTCGCCGCGGCCTGGCGCGAACGGGTGCACCCGCTCCCGGTCTCCCACGCCTACGGCGCGGGCCTCGCCCCCGAGTTCGACTGGACCGGCACGGCCGACCCTTCCCCGTGGCTCGCCGTGCCCGCCGCGCTCGACCTCTTCGACGCGATGGGCTGGGACGCCGTCCGCGCGGCCAATCACGGCCTCGTTCGCGACGGCCGCGTCGTCCTAGCGGAAGCGCTCGGCGTCGCGCTCCCGCACCCCGACGACCCGCGCCTCTACGCCAACATGGCCACCATCCCCACGCCCTGGTTCGACGGCGCCGACGACGCCCGCCTCGGCCGGCTCACCGCCGCGCTCCACGCCGAGCACCACATCGAGGTGCCGTTCACCCGCTACGACGGCCGCGCCTGGGTGCGCATCTCCGGCCAGCTCTACAACGCGCCCGCCCAGTACGAGCGGCTGGCGCGCGTGCTCCGCGCCTGGCGGGGCTGATGCGCACGGCGCACCGCGTGGTGGTGGGCGACGCGCGCCGCCTCGACCCCGCGGATGTCCCCGACGGCTCCGTGGCGCTCGTGGTCACCTCGCCGCCCTACCCGATGATCGCCATGTGGGACGAGCTGTTCGCCGCGCTCGACCCCGCGGTGCCCGCGCTCCTCGCCACCGACCCCGCCGCGGCGTTTCAGGCCCAACACGCCGTGCTCGACGCGGTGTGGGCCCAGTGCTTCCGGGCGCTGATGCCCGGCGGGCTCCTGTGCGTCAACGTCGGCGACGCCACGCGCACGATTGACGCCCGCTTCCGGCTCTGGCCCAACCACGCGCGCGTGCTCGCCGCGTGCGAGGCCCTCGGTTTTGCGCCGCTCCCCGACATCCTCTGGCGCAAGCCCACCAACGCCCCGAACAAGTTCATGGGCTCGGGCATGCTCCCCGGCGGCGCGTACGTCACCTACGAGCACGAATACATCCTCGTGCTCCGCAAGGGCGGCGGGCGCGCCTTCGCCGCCGGCGAGCCCCGCGCGGCGCGCCGGAGGAGCGCGTACTTCTGGGAAGAGCGCAACACCTGGTTCTCCGACCTGTGGTCGGGCCTCTCCGGCGCGGATCAGGGCTCGGGCCGCCGCGGGCGCGCCGCCGCCGCCGTCGCCCACGGGCCCCTCCGCGACCGCACCGCCGCCTACCCCCTCGACGTGCCGTGGCGGCTCGTGCACATGTACAGCGCGTACGGCGACACCGTGCTCGACCCCTTCGCCGGCACCGGCACCACGGCCCTCGCCGCGGCCTGCGCCGGGCGCGCCAGCGTGAGCGTCGAGCGCGAGCCCGCCTTCGCGGACGCCATCGCCGCGCGCGTGTGCACCGCCCCCGCCCTTGGCCGCGCCGCCGGCCGCCTCGCCGCCCACCGGCGGTTCGTGGCCGAGCGGGAGGCCGCGGGCAAGCCACCGAAACATCACAACACCCCGCACGACGTGCCCGTTGTCACCGGGCAGGAGACGGATCTGCTGCTCTACGAAGCCGTGGCGGCGCGCCTCGTGGAGGGGGGCGTCGAGGTGGACCACGCGCGGGTGTGACACATGCGGGTGTTTCAGCGTGTGTCAAAACCGGGGCGTTGCGGGGGCGGGGCCCCCGCCCCACGATCACTCCGACGCAACCGCCGCTTCGACTTCCGCGGGGGCTTCCACCGCCGTGGGCGCGGCCTCCCACACCGGGGGCGCCCCGAGCGCAACCGCCCGCATGTCGGCCGGGAGCGGAGCGCGAACGCGGAGAATCTGGCCCGTGTCCGGGTGGGGGAACGCGATGGAGCGCGCGTGGAGCGCGTGCCGCGGAAACCGCACCACCTCGCGGATGCGGTCGGTGATGCCCTTCTCGAGGATCTCGAGGAACACGTCGTCCGGCTGGCCGTAGAGCTTGTCGCCGAGGATGGGGAAGCCGAGGTGTTCGAGGTGCACCCGAATCTGGTGCGTGCGCCCGGTGACCGGCTTGCACGCGACGAGCGCGTACTCCGTCTGGCGGTGGAGAACCTTGAACCTGGTCTTCGCGGCGGCGCCCGCGGGGTTCACGCCCTGCCGCAGAATCACCGCGCTGCCGATGGCCTGCCCGAGCGGTGCGTCGCACGTGATCTCGTCCCACGTGGGCACGCCGCGCACGAGCGCCCAGTACACCTTGCCCACCTTGCGATCCATGAAGATCTGCTTCATGTGTCGGTTTGCTTCGGGGCGCTTCGTGAGGAGCATCACGCCGGACGTGTCGCGGTCGAGGCGGTGCGAGAGGTCGATGTCGGCCTCGGGGCGGGCGCGCCGCGCGAGCCCCACGATGCCCCACGACCACTTCTGGCCCACCGGGTGCACGAGCATGCCGGCCGGCTTGTCGAGCGCGAGCATGGAGGCATCTTCGTAGAGGACAGCGGGCATCGGCGGCGGGAGATCCACCGGCGCGAGCCCGGGGATGTAGACGCGGAGCACCTCGCCGGCCTGAAGCATCGACGACGGCTTGAGCAAACGGCGGTCCGACACGACGTGCCCGCTCCGGATGTAGCGCGCGATGTTCGAGCGCGACCAGTCCGAGAAGCGGAGGTGCAGGAACACGTCGGCGCGGCGGCCGGCGCCGCGGTCGGGCACGTACACGACGCGGTGCGGGGAGTCGGGCGAGAACGGTTCCACGTGGAACGTCTACCCCGGTTGGGCTACCATCGCGCCGATGGCGCGGATCGACATCGGGCGGACGTTCGCGATTGCGTGGATCGTGGTGGCGGTGGGCCTCACGATCCTCGTCGGGCCTTCCCTTGGTTGGCGCGGGTGGATGTGGCTCGGCGCGCACGATCTTCTGTGCGCGGTGGGCGCCGGCCACGAGCTCTGGCGCAAGCGCGACAGGAAAGGACCGAATCGCGACGGCGCGTGACGGGCCCGGGGGGGACGCGCGTCGTACAACCGGTGCGGCGCCCGCGTGGTCCGGACGCGCCCGCACCCGGAGCCCCCCATGCCCACCCGCACCTGGATTCCCGACCTGCCCGGCACGCTCGTGCCCGAGGGCGTCGCGGCGCCGCGGGCGCGCGGACCCGGGTCGCGCGTGGGCCCGTTCGAGCTGGTGCGGCGGCTCGGGGCCGGCGCCACCGGTGAGGTGTGGGAGGCGGTGGACCGCCGCATCGACGCGCCGGTGGCGCTCAAGCTCTTCGCGCCCGTGCGCGGCGCCGCGCTGATCGGCCGGGTGATGGCCGAGGCGCGGGCGTCGTCGCGCGTCGTGAGCGACCACGTGGTGTACGTGCGCGAGGCCGGCGAGATCGACGGCGAGAGCTACATCGCCATGGCCCTCTGCCGCGAGGAGACCACGGCCGACGTCGCGCCCCAGGTTGCGTGCGCGCTCTCGGACGACGCGCCGCGCTCGCTCGCGGAGGCTGTCACCTGGGGCGAACACATCGCGCGGGGCGTCGCGGCGGCGCACGCGGCCGGCGTGTTTCACCGCGATCTGAAGCCCGACAACGTGCTCGTGCTCCCCGCGAGCCGCGCCGTGCGCATCGCCGACTTCGGGCTCGCCCCGCTCTGGGGCGCGTGGGACGGCGGCGCCGAAGGCCCGCTCACCGTCGGGCCCGCCGAAGAAGGCACGCTCGTCGCCGGCACCCCGCCGTACATGGCGCCCGAGCAGGCCCGCGGCTTCCGACGCGCGCCCGACCCCGCCCGGGACGCCGCGGCGCTCACCGCCATCGACGTGTACGGCATCGGGGCCACGCTCTGGGCCGTGCTCGCGGGGCGCCCTCCGCATGACGCCGAGGACGTGCGCGTGGTGCGGGCCCGCGCCTCCGACGGCCCCCCGCCGCCGCTCGACGAGGTCGACACCCGCTTCCGCGTGCCCGCGCGCCTCGCCCGCATCGTCGAGAAGGCCATGGCCGCCGACCCCGCCGACCGCTACCCCTCCGCCGCCGCGCTCGCGCTCGACCTCGCGCGGTACCGCGCGCGCCGACCCACCTCGCTCGACGCCGCGTGGTCGCCCGTGCGCCTCGTGTTGTGGATGCAGCGCCACCCCGCTCGTCTCGCCGCCGCCGTGTGGATGCTCGGCGTGGTGGGCGGGCTCGGCGCGGTGGCGGGGGTGCACGCGCGGTGGGAGGCGGCGTCGGCGTCGCTCGCGGCGGTCGAGGCCTCGCTCGCGGAGACCGAGGCCCGGGCGCGGCACGAGGCGGCCCACGCCGACGAGGAGGAGCGTCGTGCGGACGCCGCGGCGGACGCCGCGTTCACGTCGACCCGCCGCGCGGAGTCGGCCGCGGTGCACGCCGC
>CAXNIN010000112.1:0-11551 GCA_964202365.1 Myxococcota bacterium
GTGCGAGCAGCTCGCGAACGAGGGCCGTCGCGTCATCGTCGCCGGGCTCGACCTCGACTACCTCGGCCGTCCGTTCGAGCCGATGCCGCACCTCCTCGCGATCGCCGAGTACATCACCAAGAACCTCGCGATCTGTGTTGTGTGCGGCAACCCCTGCGACCGCAGCCAACGCGTTGTGAATCGCGACGTGCGGTTCCTCGTGGGCGAGACGGACGCCTACGAGGCGCGGTGCAGGCTGCACTGGGATCCCAACAACTTCGAGCCCGTTCAGCAGCGGCTCGATCTCGGGGCGAACCTCTCCGAGGAGTAGGCGAGGCCCTCGGCGGCGGGCGCGCCCGTAGCCGTGCGTGAAAATCAGCGTGCGAGGGACTGGACCACCCACCACGCGCGCAGGAAGTTCTCGCCGCGGAGCTGCGTGAGCTCGGCGGTGGTCCAGCCGCGGCGGCGGAGCTCGTCCCAGATCTTCCCGAGGTCCGCGGCGGTGGCGAGCCCTTCGGGCGTGGTGATCATGCCGTCGTAGTCGCTGCCGAGCGCGACGACCCCGATGCCGCCTACCTTTCGGAGGTGCTCTACGTGGTCGGCGGCGCGCTTCACGTCCGCCGGGGTGCCGAGGAACGGGGCGTGGAGGTTGAGGCCGATGACCCCGCCGGTCGCGGCGATGCAGGCGATCTCTTCGTCGGTGAGGTTCCGGACGTGGGGGCGCACGGCCGCGGCGTCGGAGTGCGACGCGATGACCGGCACGGGCGAGCCGGCGCACACCTCGAGCGTCGTCTGCTTGGAGGCGTGCGACAGGTCGATCACGACGCCGAGCCGCCGCGCTTCGGCCACGAGCGCCCGGCCCTCGATGGTGAGCCCGCCCCCGCCATCCCCCGAAGAACCGGCGTACCGGTTGGAGAAGCTCCAGGTGAGCCCGAGCATCGAGAGGCCGCGCGCGTGCAGGGCGCGGAGGCCCTCGACGCCGCGGGTGTCGATGCCGTGCGCGCCTTCGAGCGCGTAGAGCATCGCGACGCCGCCCGCCGCCGCGATGGCCCGCGCCTCCGCCGGCGTGCGCGCGAGCGTCACGTCGTCCAGGCGGCGGTCCTCCGCTTCCATCCGAGAGAGGAGGGCGTCGGTGTACGCCTCCCACTTCGCGTCGCGCGGCGGCCACACCACCATCACCGCCACGTTCGTGCCGCCGGCGCGGAGCTGTGAGATGCCCGCTTCGAGCCCGGGGGCGTCGAGCCCCACGTTTCCGCGGTGGAGCTGCGTGGGCGTGTCGAGGTGGAGGTCGGCCTGGATGTCGGCGGCGAGCGCCGCAGCGAGCGCGAGGAGCATCGCGCCGCCTTATCCGCGCCGCGCGAAGCGGGCCGAGGCGGGACTTTACGAGCCTCTCACGGCGTTGGTTTGACGTCGTACGCGACGGCACGCTATTTCCGCCAGTCTGAGGTCCCGCCGAATGCTCACGATGCTCCTCGCCGCCTCGTTCGCCTACGCAAAGGCCACGGCCTCGTCCGTGGCTCAGGACGAAGCGGGCAAGCACCCCGCCGATCTCGCCCTCGACGGGCTCCTCACCACCGGCTGGGCCGAAGGGGGCGTCGGCCACGGCGAAGGCGCGTGGTGGGAGTTCGACCTCCCGAGCGCCACCAAGCTCGAGACCGTCTCGTTCTGGGGCGGGAACCTCTCCGACGGCCGCAAGTCGTTCCGCGAATACGCGCGCCCCAAGCTCGTGCGCGTCTACATCGACGGCGTGCAGCAGGGCGAGAAGGACGAGGAGGGGAACTTCAAGGGGTTCCGCCTCCAGGACGAGATGAAGCGCATCGACATCCCGGTCGAGGTCGAGGCCGCCCGCAAGGTGCGCCTCGAGATCGTCGAGACGTTCGAGGGCTTCGTCTTCGCCGACTGCTACATCAGCGAGTTCGCCGTCAACTTCACGGAGGGCGAGCGCGCCCGCGCCGTGGAGAAGGTGGAGGCCTGGCGCACCGGCAAGGAAGGCATCAAGCTCCACGAGAAGCACGAAGAAGAGGTGCTCGCCGCCTACAAGCTCCACAAGGACGACGGCGACGAGAACGTCGGCCTCGACTTCCTGATGTCCGCCGCCGCCGACGGCCCGCTCTACCTCCGCAAGAAGGTGACCTCGCTCGTGCCCGAAGGCTCGCGCGCGGCGGCCATCGTCCCCGACGAGAAGTCGATGGAGGCGATCCGCAAGCTGAAGGACCCCAACGGCATCCCCGGCCTCGAGATGGCTGCGCTCCGCTCGATCGGGAAGCAGCAGAAGGAGATCCGCGAGATCATCGAGATCTTCTACGCCTACCAGGAGCTCAACTCCGGCGGCCGGCGCAACATCAAGGCGTGGGGCGAGCAGGGCTGGGAAGTGGGCGCGCTCCAGAGCTTCGGCGAGCCGCTCGCGGTCGAGATCGACAGGTTCGGGCAGCTCTATGTCGCGGACACCGGCAACAACCGGCTCCAGCGCTTCACGCAGGACGGCCTCTCCGACAAGCAGTGGGGTGCGAAGCCCGATGTCGCTAGCTTCTGGTTCAGCAAGAAGCGCACGTGGTACGCCGCGGGCGCCGCGCCCGGCGACACGAACGGCGCGTTCCAGAACGTCGTCGACGTGGAGCTCATCCCCGGGAAGGAAGCGGACAGTTTCGTGACGCTCGACGCCGCGGGCAACGTCCAGGTGTTCAACGAGGAAGGCGCCCCGCTCATCGGGTGGACCGCCCGCGTGGACCACGAGATGTCGGCGAAGGTGGGCGGCGAAGGCTACCTCGCGTGGATTCCCCAGAAGAAGGTGCTCGTCGTCTTCATCGGGAACACCGCGGTGGTGTTCAACCTCGCCTCCGAAGAGCTCTCCCGTTGGAAGGTGAAGGACGGCACGCCGAACTCGGTCGAGGTTGGTAAGGACGGCAAGTTGTACCTCGGCTTCGGCAGCAACGTGAACCAATACAGTCACGATGGCTTCCGCTTCGCCACGGTGATCGACAAGACCATCCTCGGCGAAGGGTTCGAGGACGTGGACATCACCCTCGACGACGAAGACCGCATGTGGGCGCTCACCGACACCGGCTGGGTGTTCCTGTTCAAGAAGCCCGGGAAGCTCGATTGGAAGGTGCGCATCAGCGACGTGCCCTTCGTCCGCCCCCGGTTCGCCGTGTCGCAGGGCATGGTGTTCGTCACCGACCGCGACCGGATCGTGAAGAAGGACGCCCTCCAGCTCCGCACCGACGAGATCGACGCGAAGAAGGCCGCCGCGGAAGCCGGGACCACCGAGCCGTGACGCTCCTCCTCCTCGCGCTCGCGTGCGACGGCGAGCAGGCCGCCGCGCCGGCGGCGACCCCGCCCGCGACGCCCCCCGCCGCGGCGGCCACCCCCGCCGCGCCCACGCCGGTTGTGTGGAACGTCGACACCATCGACCAGCTCGTGCCCGTCGCGCCGGCGCGGGCCACCACCGTGGGCCGCCCGCTCCCGGCCGACCCCGCCTACGACCGCGCGCTGCAGTCCCTCGGCGGCGTGGTGGAGACCTACGCCGGCGACCCCGACAATCCCTGGGCGATCGCGCACGGCGTGCTCGCGCGCGGCACGGACTTCCGCCGCGTGGACGGCCGGCCCGCCGTGCCGCACCTGTTCTCCACGTACGCCGAGCCCCGCACCGTCGGCACGCGCACGTTGCTCGGGTTCCCGCGCTCGCTCGGCACGGTGCGGGTAGAGCCGCACACCGACCTCTTGCTGAAGAACCTCGGCGAGGTGGGCGTCGCGCCGGACGCCGTGTACCCCACGCGCCACGGCGACGTGCCCGTGGCCGATCTGTACCGGAACACCCTGCTGAAGACCTACCTGGTCCCGGCGAAGAACCACAGCTCCTTCGATGACCCGAACGATGTCCCGTGGGGGCTGCAGGCGCTCGTGCAGTGGGCGCCGAGCGACGAGCTCCAGTGGGTGGCCACCGACGGCACCGCGATGGACCTCGACGACCTGACCACGTTCGCCGTCGCCGTGCTCACGAAGGAGAGCGCCTTCCTCATCGACGCGATGCAGCGCGGGCAGCCCTTCGAGCGCAGCGGGCAGGCCCTCTTCAGCTACACCTGCGGCGGCTCGCACCTCTTGCAGGGGGCGAGCTACGCGGTGGCCCGCGGCTACGGCACCCCCCGCGACCGCAAGGCCGTGGAAGTGCAGGTTCCGCTTCTGTTCTACCGGCTCCCCATCGAGCTCGGCATCTACGACGTTGCGATGAAGCGCAACCCGAAACACCGCGTGCGCCTGCTCGTTCAGCGCATGAAGTTCCTCGGGCACTTCCTCGAGACGACGAGCAAGATGCAGGCGATGGGCCTGTTCGTGCCCGACGACGCGCAGATGAAGCTCGTCGAAGGCGCCGCGCAGAACCTCGTGCTCGTGGTGGACGCCCTCGAGAAGGAGGGCGTGTTCGACGGCCTCGCGACGCTGCGCGAGAAGGACGAGCAGCTCTACCTGGACGTTGTGGGCGACGCCTCCCACGCGGTGCGCGGCCTCGATCTCGCCCTCGGGCGGTCGACCATGCGCTGGTAGAGGGCGGGGGCGTTGCGGGGGGCCGGTGAGGCCCCCCGCCCCCAAACCCGCCTATTCGCCCGTGAGCTCGGGCCCCATGACGGCCGCGATCTGGTCGTTGATGGCCTGGATGCGCCCGCCGAGCTGCTGCTGGGCCTGCGAGAGCAACAGGAGCCGCACGCCCATGGCCACACCTTCGACGGCGGAGCCGGCGGCCCCGGCGAGGATGGCGTCGACCTGCGCGCTGAGCATCGCGGCGCCGCGGGGGCGGCCGTGGAACGCGACGGCGGCGGCGGCGAGCTCGGCGGCGCGCGCGAGGGCGGCGGGGTCGCCGTCGGCGAGGGCGGTGTCGGCGGTGCGCGCGTAGATGGCCTCGAGGGCGGCGTCGCGGCTGTCGTCGTCGCCGGGGTTGCCCATGAGCGCGACCACGTCGGCGATGCCGGCCTGGAGCGCGGACTCGTCGAGCGCGCCGAGCGGGGCGAGCCAGCGGGGGTTCGGATCTTCGCCTTCTTCCACGGCTTCGGGCACGCGCGTCATCGGGTCGAGCGCGCGGGCGCCGGCGAGGGTGGCGGCGGAAATGTGCTCGAGGAAGTGCGTCCAGTCGTGCTTGTGGTCGGCCGAGGTGGTGGCGTACCGCTCGGCGTAGTGGAGGCCCACGGCGAAGGGGATCTCGGCGATCTCCGCCCGGCCCTGGGCCTGCTTCCACACGTCGCGGAGGTCTCCGCGGCCGAGGTGGGCGTGGCGCATCTCCTTCACGCCGCCCGCGCCGAGCAGCATGCCGAGGGCGCAATTGCCGGTGGGGTCGCTCGTGGTGACGAGGAGCTCGATGTCGCCCTGGAGATCGGGCAGGGAGAGGAACGCGCGCGGCGCGAGGTCGAAGCCCTCCTTCGCGAGCGTGAAGGCGCGCGGCGCGGCGACTTCCTCGATCTTGATGCCCTTGGACTTGAGCTTGTGGAGGGCGGCCGACGCCGCCTTGCGGAGCTCCTTGGGCGCGGCCACGGCCTGGAGCGCCTTGGCGTTGCCGAGGAGACCGGCGGCGGTGATGGCGGCGAGAGGATCGGGGAGCGCGGCCACGTTTCCGACGCCGTCGTGCGCCCAGGCCACGGAGGCGGGGTCGGCGGAGCGGTCGACGATGGCGGAGACGGTGGGATCAGACATTCGAGGACTCCGAGAGGGCGGCGCGGCGACCTTCGGCCTCCAACGCCTGGTTCACAGTGATGGCCGCCATGTTGACGATGTCCGACACGGTAGAGCCGAGGGCGAGCACGTTCACGGGCTGCGCGGTTCCGACGAGCACCGGGCCGACGGCGGTGGCGCCGCCGAGCTCGCGGAGGAGCTTGTACGCGATGTTTCCGGACGCGAGCGTCGGGAAGATGAGGACGTTGGCATCGCCCTGGATGGCGGAGAACGGGAAGTCGACGCCGGCGAGCTCGGCGTTGACCGCGGTGTCCGCCTGCATCTCGCCGTCGATGACGAGGTTGGGCATGCGGTCGCGCACAATCTTGATCGCCTCGCCGATCTTGGCGACGTCGGGGTCATGGCTGTGCTCGCCGAAGTCCGAATACGACAGCATCGCGACGCGCGGGGTGTACCCGAACGACTGGGCGAGGCGCGCCGTGTTCATGGCGATCTGGGCGAGCGCCTTGGCGTCCGGGTTGGTGTTCACGGTGCAGTCCCCGAAGAACAAACGCCGGTTCTTGAAGAGCATCATGTACACGCCGCTGACGACGGACACGCTCGGGTCGCGCCCGATGATCTGGAGCGCCGGGCGGATGGTGTCGGCGTAGGCGGCCAGCAACCCGCCGAGGAGGCCGTCGGCGTCGCCCTCGCGCACCATCATCGCGGCGTACACGGTGTGGCGGTGGAGCGCGGCGCGCACGGCGTTCTCGGTCATGCCCTTGCGCTGACGACGCTTCCACAGCGCGGCCATGTAGCGTTCGAAGCGTTCATCCTCGCGGATCTCCGCGATCTCCATTCCGGAGACGTCGATGTTGTGCTTCACCGCGCGGTTGAGGATCTTCCATTCTTCGCCGACGAGAATCGGCTTGCAGATGCCTTCGTCGACGAGGATCTGCGCGGCGCGGAGCACCTTCGGGTTGGAGCCTTCGGGGAACACGACGCGGCGCGGGTTCAGCCGCGCGCGGTTCATGATCGGCCGGAGGATCTCCTTGCTGCGCGCGAGCAGGCGCTCGAGCTTTTCCCGGTAGGCCGCGAGATCGGGGATGGGAAGGCGCGCGACGCCCGACTCGGCGGCGGCTTCGGCCACGGCGGGCGCGACCCAGAGGAGCACGCGCGGGTCGAACGGCTTCGGGATGATGTAGTCGGGGCCGAACTGGAGCGAGTTGAGGTTGTAGGCGGCGAGGACTTCGTCCGGGACGTCCTCCTTGGCGAGCGCGGCGAGCGCCCGGACCGCCGCGACCTTCATCGCTTCGTTGATGGCGCGGGCCCGGCAGTCGAGCGCGCCGCGGAAGAGGAAGGGGAAACCCAGGACGTTGTTGACCTGGTTCGGGTAGTCCGAGCGGCCGGTCGCGACGATCGCCTCGGGGACCGCGGCGCGGGCCTCGTGGTAGGTGATCTCGGGGTTCGGGTTCGCCATCGCGAAGATGATGGGCCCGGGGCGCATCGACTTGAGCATCTCGGGCTTGAGCACGCCGCCCACCGAGAGGCCGATGAACACGTCGGCGCCGACGAGCGTCTCGGTGAGGTTGGCGGGAACCGTACCCTTCGCGTAGACGCTCTTTTCGGGGAAGTTGTGTTCCTTCCGGCCCTCGTAGACGAGGCCCTCGGAGTCGCACATGTAGATGTTGGCGTGGGAGACGCCGAGGCTCACGAGGATGTTCGCGGTCGCGATGGCGGCGGCGCCCGCGCCCGAGAACACGACCTTGATCTCCCCGAGCTTGCGATTGGTGATCTCGCAGGCGTTCAGCAGGCCGGCCGCGGCGATGATGGCGGTGCCGTGCTGGTCGTCGTGGAACACCGGAATGTCGAGGATCTTCTGGAGCTCGCGCTCGATCTGGAAGCAGTCCGGCGACTTGATGTCTTCGAGGTTGATGCCGCCGAAGCTCGGCGCCATCGCCTTGACCGCCGCGATGACCTCTTCGGGCGTCTTGGCGTCGAGCTCGATGTCGACGCTGTCGATGTCCGCAAACTTCTTGAAGAGGTTCGACTTTCCTTCCATCACCGGCTTCCCGGCGAGCGGGCCGATGTTGCCGAGCCCCAACACCGCGGTGCCGTTGGTGACCACCGCCACGAGGTTGCCCTTGGCGGTGTACTTGTAGGCGTCGTCCGGGTTGCGGTAGATGGCCATGCACGGCTCAGCGACGCCGGGCGTGTAGGCAAGCGACAGATCGCGCTGGGTGAACAGCGGCTTCGTCGCGACGATCTCGATCTTTCCGGGGCGCCCTTCGCTGTGGTAGTCGAGGGCGTCGGTCTTCAAGCTCACGGGGGCTCCGAGGGACCCGGCACTCTAACCCGTCGTCAGCCCTCGATGGTCTCTCCCCACGCACGGACGATGCCGAGCTCCGATCCGTGGACCAGATCGGCGTGCGGGCTGCCGCAGACCGGGCAGGGATGTTCGTCGGACGGGTACTCCGCGCCGCAGTCCCGGCACTTCAGCAGGGCGTCCACCCGCGTGATGCGCACCTCCACCCGCGGCACGAGGTTGATGAGCGCGATGTGGAGCAGCTCGGGATCGACGTCGACGAGGGCGCCGAGCTCCACTTCGAAGCCGACGAGCCGGAACCCGCTGTCGGGGAGCTGGGCGTTGAGGCCCTCGAGGAGCTGGGCCGCGACCGCTGAGATGGACATGGCCACGACGTATCTGGCGCGGGCGCCCCGCGGGATAGGGGCGACGAGATGACGACGCTCCCCGGCCAGTCCGGAATCCGCCTCCGCGCCGCGCTCGCCCGCGGGGAGGGCGCCGCTGCGGCCGGGCTCGTCGGCGACCTCGACACCGCCCACCGGATCGAGCTCCTGCTCGGCGCCGCGATCCGCGACGCGCGCGGGGAGTGGGCGGCCGCCCGGGCGTGGCTCGCCGCCGAAGCCGGCGAGGGGACCTGGGCCGACGTGTGCGAACAGCTCACGACGCCGTCGCCGGACCACACCCTCGACGACCTCGCCTCCGCCTACGTTGCGGAGGGGCGCGTACCGGCGACCTGGCGCGCCGACGGTGCCGACGTCGCGACGTTCGGAGAGGCCCTGGTGTCCGCGGGTCTCGGGGGGGCCGAGCCCGACCTCGTGGTCGCCGCCGCCTACGCCCGCGGCGTCGCGGGGAGCGCGCTCGTTGGCGCCGTGGCGGCGGCGTTCACGTCTGTGAACCGGCACTCTCCGCTCCTCCGCGCCGTGGAGACGTACTACCGCGCCGGCACCATCCACGCGCTCGGACCGCGGCCGATGCTCGTGCTCGCGGCCGCTCTCGGGGACGCCAACGCGCGCTCCGCCGGGCTACACCCAGGCGCCAGGAGGTTCGAATGGCGGCAACCGTGACCGCGCTCGTGGTGGGGGCCAAGGCCCGCCCCGACGCGAATCGTTTCGCGAAGTTGATCGAGGAGCTCTGGGACGAGGAGCTCGTCACCCGGCGGGCCGTGGTGAGCGTGGGCCCCGTGCGCGCGGAGCGCGTCGTGACCGGCGCCGACAAGGTGGGCACCGGCCGCACCGTGCGCTGGAAGGGCACCGACCTCGCGGGCCTGCTCGCCGCGGTGCGCTCGGCCTACGCCGAAGACGTGGCCGTGTGGTTCGAGTCGGTGGACCTCGACGCGTTTGAGCCCGCCGAGGAAGAAGAGTACGAGGACGTCGAGGACGACGAGGACGACGGCGACGAAGGCGACGACGAGCCCGCCGCCGCCGCGCGCCCTCCCGCCGCGAAGCGCCACGAGGACGACGGCCTCGGCGAGTTCGAGCTCGTGTCGCCCTCGATGGTGCTCTACAGCGTGCTTTCGCCGGTCGAGATCAACGAGCTGAGCACAAAGGCCACCAAGAAGGTGAAGCGCTTTGGGCCCCGCGCCGTGTGGGCCACGCTCGACGGCGAGGACATGGGCCTGCTCGTCGACGACCTCGGCGACTGCTGGCTCCTCGACGTGCTCGAGGACGGCTTCGGCAAGGCCGACGTGGGACGCCAGGAGCGGTAGGGGCGCTCGCCCTCCGGGGCGGGACCCGCGCTCAGGGACGCCCCGCGCCACCGCGCGGGGTTATCCCCGTACACCCTCCATGCCCACGCTCTCTCCCGACGGCACGATCACCGCGCTGCTCGGGCCCACCAACACCGGCAAGACGCACCGCGCCATCGAGCGGATGCTCCAGCACCGCAGCGGGATGATCGGCCTCCCCCTTCGGCTGTTGGCGCGCGAGGTGTATGACCGCATCAGCGCGGAGAAGGGCGAGGAGGCGGTGGCGCTGGTCACCGGCGAAGAGAAGCGCATCCCGATGAACCCGCGGTGGTTCGTGTGCACGGTCGAAGCGATGCCGATCGACCGGCCCGTGGCTTTCCTGGCGGTGGACGAGGTGCAGCTCGCGGGAGACCGCAACCGCGGCCACGTCTTCACCGACCGCCTCCTTCACGCGCGCGGCGTGCGCGAGACGATGTTCCTCGGGTCGGACACCGTGGCGCCGCTCCTCGAACGGCTCGTCCCCACCGCGCAGATCGAGCGCCAGCCGCGCTTCTCGAAGCTCTCGCACCTCGGCTACCGAAAGCTTGGCGCCCTGCCGAAGCGGAGCGCGATCGTGGCGTTCTCCGCGGCGGAGGTCTACACGCTCGCCGAGCGCATCCGCGCGCGGGCTGGCGGCTGCGCGGTGGTGCTCGGCGCGCTCTCCCCGCGAACGCGCAACGCCCAGGTGGCGATGTACCAGGCGGGCGAGGTGCCGTACCTCGTGGCCACCGACGCGATCGGCATGGGCTTGAACATGGACATCCAGCACGTCGCGTTCAGCGGCCTGCGGAAGTTCGACGGTACCGCCACGCGCGCGCTGACGTCGGCGGAGGTGGGCCAGATCGCGGGCCGCGCCGGGCGCTTCCGGCGCGACGGCACCTTCGGGCCCACCGGCGATCTGCCGGGGATCGACCCCGAGATCGTGCTCGGCGTGGAGTCCCACGCGTTCCAGCCGCTGCGCAAGCTCTGGTGGCGTAGCTCAGACCTCGATTTTCGCACGGTCGACGCGCTCCGCGAGAGCCTCGGCGCGCGCCCGCCGGCCGCTGTCCTCCAGCCCGCGCGCGACGAGGAAGACGAGCGGGCCTTCCAGACCCTCTCGTTGAACGCCGAGATTCGCGCGGTGGCGACCACGCCCGAGATGGTGCGGCTGCTGTGGGAAGTGTGCAAGATCCCGGACTTCCGCAAGCTCCTCACCGAAGCGCACACCCAGCTCCTCGCCCGGGTGTTCGGGCACCTCGCGAAGTCCGGCACCATCCCGGACGCCTGGATCGGCCGGCAGCTCGACCAGCTCGACCGCGTGGACGGCGACCTCGACCTGCTGATGACGCGCCTCGCGCACGTCCGCACGTGGACCTTCATCTCCCACCGCACACAGTGGCTTCGCGACGCCGCGCAGTGGCAGGGGAGGGCGCGCGCCATCGAAGACCGGCTCTCCGACGCGCTCCACGCCGAGCTGACGCAGCGTTTCGTGGACCGCCGTTCGCTCGTGCTCGCCTCCGCGCCCATCGGTGCGGTCGGGGACAGCGGCGACGTGCGGGTGGGCGGTTTCGTCATCGGCAGGTTGAGCGGGCTTAGTTGGACACCCGCCGAGGGGGGCCGCGCCGAAGAGCGGGCCGCCCGCGAGACCCTCGCCGGCGAGCTCGCCGCGCGCGTCGAGCGTGTGGTCGCCGCGCCGCACGCGGAGTTCGCCCTGGACGAAGAGGGGAACGTGCGGTGGGACGGCGGCGCCATCGCCCGGCTCACGCCCGGGCCGAGCCTGCTCGAGCCCGGCCTGCGGATGCTCCGGCACGATCTGCTCTCGCCCTCCGCGCTCCAGCGGGTGCAACGCCGCGTCACCGCGTTCGTCCGCGACTGGGTGGCGGGCGTGGTGGCGCCGCTCCACACGCCGGACGCCGAGGCGCTCCGCGGGC
>CAXNIN010000113.1:0-11521 GCA_964202365.1 Myxococcota bacterium
GGTGACGACCACGCCCCACGAGACCATGCTCTCCGGGGTGGCGGGGATGTCCGCGCCGAGCGCGAGGGTGGCGTCGGCGAAGGTGCCGTCGCGCTGGTTCACGAGCAGGTTCGGGCTCCCAACGTCGGTGATGTACATGTCGGGCGCGCCGTCCCCGTTGGGGTCGACGATGGCGGCGCCCATCGCGAACATCACGAGCGCGCAGTCGCAGTCCTCCGCCTTCGTGAAGGTGCCGGCGCCGTCGTTGAGGAGCAGGTGGTTGGGCTCGAGGAAGGGACCGGCGTCGTTCGCCACGTAGAGGTCGAGATCGCCGTCGGAGTCGGCGTCGAGCCAGGCGCCCTGGAACGTGATGCCGTACAGCGTGTCCTCGGGCATGCGCCCCTCGCCGAGCACGAACCCGCCTTCTTCCTGGAAATAGAGGAGGTTCGGGTCGCCCCGCTGCTCGCCGGCGCTGATGGCCTCGAAGGTCATGTTCATCGCGCCGGCGCCCACGAAGAGGTCGAGGTCGCCGTCGGCGTCGGCGTCGGCGAAGGCGCTCGCGAAGGTGGCGCCGGTGGAGCCGACGAGCGGCTCGGAGGTGAATGCGCCGGTGCCGTCGTTCCAGAGGATGCGGTCCTCCGTGTCGAACCAGCGCCCGATGTGGGCGTCGAGGTCGCCGTCGGCGTCGAGGTCGGCGAGGGCGACCGCCATCGCCCAGGGCGGCGCGCCGCCGTCCACGGTGAACGCGGGCTCGTCGACGAGCGCCCCGGTGCCGTCGTTCCGGAAGATCATCGAGCCGCCGGCGTAGGCGAAGAAGGCGTCGAGGAAGCCGTCGCCGTCGAGGTCGCCGAGGGCCACACCGGGCTGCGTGCCCTGCACGTCGTGCGTCGCGGGGAGCACGTCGCCTTCCCAGGAGCCGGTCTGCACGATGTCGAAGGGGTCGCACGCCGCCGGGGCCGGGGCCGGCCCGGAGTCTCCGGGCGTGTCGCCGCACGCCGCGAGCGCGAGGAGGATCACAACGCGAACTCGACGGGCCCGGAGGGCACGTCGGTGGACTCCTGCACCGTGCCGTCGGGCCAGGTGACGGTGATACGGTCGGCCTTGGTGGCGCCGCCGAGGCCGAAGAAGAGCTCCGGGGCGTTCGAGGAGCCCGTGGTGGACGGGAGCATCCACTGCGTCTGCCGGTGCCCTTCCCACTCGACCGTGATGCGCGTGCCGATGCCGGTGCGGTTTCCGGCGCGCCCGGTAAGCGTCACCTGCAGGCCGGGCTCGCACCCGCCGGACGTGATCCAGGACCGGAGGAAATACTTGCCGGCCGTGACGAGGTCGGGCCGGCCGTCGCGGTTGAGGTCGCCGACGGACACCGCGCGGCTGCGCGAGGGGTCGTTCCAGCCCGTGTCGGGCCGGGTGTAGCCGCCGCGGCCGTCCGACACGACCAGCACGTCGGGCTGCTCGTCGAAGTCGACCCAGTCCTCGCCGGACTCGAGCTCATCGACCACCTCGGACTGGCCGAGCTGGCCGTACGTCACGGCGAGGTCGTTGTAGCTGTCCTGGTTGATGTCCACGAAGGTGGTGCCCCACGACGTGAGGCTCTCGTCGATGGGGATGGCGACGCCCATGGCGAGCGTGGCGTCGTAGAACGAGCCGTCGCCGGCGTTCACCAGGAGGTTCGGGCCGCCGATGTCGGTGATGTAGAGATCCGGCAGGGCGTCGCCGTTGATGTCGCCCACCGCCGCGCCCATCCCGAACATCTCGAGCTCGCAGCCGCAGTCCTCGGCGACCGTGAAGATGGCGCCGCCGTCGTTGAGGAGGAGCCGATTCGGGCCGAGCCAGGCGCCGAAGTCGTTCGCCATGTAGATGTCGAGGTCACCGTCGCCGTCGGCGTCGATGGGCGAGCCCTGGAAGGTCCATCCGTACAGGACATCCTGCGGGAGGTTCGCGGTGGCGTCCGCGAACTGCCCGTCGTCTCCCTGCAGATAGAGCCGGCAACCGTCGCCACTCGCGGTGCCGTCGAGCACCTCGGAGCCGACCGTGTTCGTGGTGGTGGTCGCTACAAAGAGATCGAGGTCGCCGTCGCCGTCGAAGTCGGCGAACGAGCCGGTGCTCGGCGCGCCGCCGCTGTTGGGCAGCACCTGACGCGTGGTGAAGCGGCCCGTGCCGTCGTTGACGAGGATGGAGTCGGAGGAGTCGGTGTCGCGGCCGAAGAAGGCGTCGAGGTCGCCGTCGCCATCGAGGTCGACCAGGGCCACCGCGGAGGCGTCGGGCATCTGCCCGCCGTCGATGGTCCACTCGGGCGCGAGCACGAGCCGCCCCGCGCCGTCGTTGCGGAGCGCGATGGCGCCGCCGCCGTAGGCGAACAAGGCGTCGGGCCAGCCGTCCCCGTCGAGATCGCCGACGGCGACGCCGGCCGGCGTGTGGCTCTTGTCGCGGTAGGTGGGGAGCACCTCGGCGAGCCACTCGTCGGTCATCGAGAGGGTGACGGGGTCGCACACGACCGGCGCGGGCGCGCCCGAGTCGTCCGGCGCGGCGGTATCGTCGCCCACGGGAACGGGGCCGGTGTCCGCGGGGGTCCCGCATGCGCCCAGGCCGAAGATCGCGAAGCTCAGCGACAGCATCCGACGACCACACACCATGTCGGCATTATACCATCGGCCATCCGCACCGAGCCCGCCCTGCTCCACCTCGACCTGCCCCCGCTCGCCGACGCACGGACAACGCCTCGGGCGCTGCGCCTGCCCGCGGCGCTCTTCCTGGCGGGGCTCGTGGCGTATCTCGGCGTTTGCTACCGCTCCTCCCTGGCGTATCTGGGCGTGGCAGACATGCCCGCGGGCGTCGCCGGCGCGAGCGACCTGCTCTGGCTGGGGCGGTGGCGGATGTTCACGGAGCTCCGCGCCACGCACACCGACCTGGACGCCGAAGCGCTGGTGGGCGACCGGTGGGAGGCGCGGAGCCTCGCGGCGCTCTACCCTTCGGCCTGGGACGAAGGCCCCGGCTACCTCCGCGACGACTTCTACACCCGCCCCGAGCGCCTCGGACGCCTCGCCGACGACCTGTGCGGGCGCACCCCGGGCGCCACCCGCGTGCGCTTCACGCTCGTGACCTGGGCGCGCACCCGCGGCCAGGTAGACCAACCCCGCACGGACGCCACGCGCACCGAGCTGGCCGACACCGCCTGCGGCGCGCCCCGGGAGGCCGGCGAGCGCCCGCGCGGCGGCGGCGGGGGAAGCGGCGGACGGCGCGGCGGGCGTCGCGGCGAGGCGCCCGCCGGCCCCGCCCCCGAAGGCGGCGCGCCGTGAACGTGGCCACCACCGACACGACGCTCGAGCGCGCCTTCACCCCCACCGGGGCCGGCGGCTGGGCCTGGGCGCGCGTCCTGTTCGCGCTCGCCGCGCTCGCCGCGCACCTCGACCGCGTGGTCTCGATTCGCGACGCGCTCGTCGCGCCCACGATGGTCCTGGCGAGCGGCCCCACCGTGCTCGCGCGCGAAGTGCTGATGAGCGGCGCCGCCGCGTGGGCGACATGGGCCCTGGGCCTCGTCGGCATCGCTGGGATGCTCGCCGGAAGCCGCTTCGCGCGGGCGGGCCTCCTACTCTGGTTCGTGTCCCACGCGGGCGTGCTCCTCGGCTGCGGGCTCAACGTGCGCGCGCCCGAGCGGCTGATCCTGTTCCTCGTGGTCGCCCTCCTCGCCTCGCCGTTCGCCGAGCGGGGCCTCGACCAGAAGGCCCGGTCCCCCTTCGCGCGGTGGCTGCTCCTCATCGTGTATGCGTCCCTGTACGGCTCTACCGGCTGGATGAAGCTTCTGGAGGAGCCCGGCTGGCGAAGCGGAGAGGTGCTCGCCTACGACCTCGTGGATCGCTGGCACGCCGGCGGGGCGCTCGCGGCCTGGCTCTCCGGCCACCCGCTCCTCTGCGCCCTGCTCGGGTGGGGCACCGTCGCGTTCGAGGCCACGTTCCCGTTCCTCGTGCTCTTCCCCCCCGCGAACCCCTGGGTGCTCCTCGCCGGCGTCGCGATGCACGGCACCATCGGCGCGCTGATGGACGTGGGCGCCCTCGGCACGATGGCGTTAGCCATGTACCCGGTGCTCCTCGACCCCGAACGCGGCCGGCTCCTCTCGGCCCGGCTGCTCGCCCGTTTCCCCTGGCTCGCCCGGATGTACCGATGATCCTCGCGGCGCTCCTCGCGTGCGCGCCAGCGGCCGATCCGCCCCTGGTAATCGTCGTGAGCCTCGATACGCTCCGCGCCGATCGCCTCGGCGCCTACGGGAACACCGACGGCCTCACGCCGAACCTCGACCGCCTCGCCGCCGAGAGCGTCGTGTTCGACCGTGCGTACGCCACCGCGAACGAGACCCTCTACAGCCACGCGAGCCTGTTCACGAGCCGGTGGCCCTCCGAGCTGTCCGCGTTGGACGACGGCTTCTCCCTCCCCATCGGCACGCCCACCCTGGCCACCGTGCTCACGGCGTACGATTGGCGCACCGCCGCGTTCGTCGCGGGCGGGCAACTCCGCAGGGAACACGGCACCGACGCCGGCTTCTCCGTGTACGACGACACCGCGTCGTGGGGCTCGCTGCACGACACCGTCCCGCGCGCCCTCGCGTGGCTCGACGCCCCCGGCGACGGCCGCCCGCGTTTCCTCTTCGTGCACGGCTACGACACGCACGACCGCTACCTCAAGCCCACGCCCTTCGGCTACGCCCGCACCGACCCCGCTTACGACGGCCCCGCGCGCGAGGCCGTCCGCGGCCACGGCCGCACCTCGCTGGTGCTGGACAGCCAGCTTCCGGGCCGCATCGAGGAGGTGGAGCTCCTCGCGATGACCCAGCCGCGGCCGGGCCGAAAGCCGTTCGTGGCGGCCGAGGCCACGCGCCTCGACGACGCCGACATCGCCCACGTCGCGGCGGTGTACGACGCCTCGGTGGCCTACGCCGACGCGTGGTTCGGGCGGTTCATGGCGGGGCTCGAGGCGCGGGGCCTCTACGACCTCGCCACCATCGTGGTCCTCTCCGACCACGGCGAGCACCTGGGCACCACGGGCGTGTTCCACCACCGCTACACGCTCGACGAGACCACGCTCCACGTGCCGCTCGTCGTGCGCCTCCCCAACGGCGCGCACGGCGGACGGCACCTCGACGGCCTCGTCGAGCTCACCGACGTGATGCCAACCGTGCTCGCGCTTGCCGGCGCCACGCCGCCCGCCGCCATTCGCGGCGTCTCCCTCCTCAGCGCCCTCGCCGGCACGGCCCCGCTCACCCGCACGGTCACCCACGCGGAGGGCGCCCAACACCTGCTCTCCGTCGCGGACAGCACCGCGCGGCTGACCGCGTCCGGCCTCTCGCACGACGTCCCGTCGCTCACCGCGCTCCTCGAACACACGCCGTTCAACGCCGCGACGCTCACGCTCACCGGCGACGCCACCCGCGGCCCCGCGCTCCGGGCGGCCCTCGTGGACTGGCGTGCGTCGGTCCCGCTCGGCGCGCGCCGCACCCCCACGGAGGCCGAGCGGCGCGCCCTCCGCGAGCAGGGTTACTGGAGCGCGACGCCGTGATCTGGCTCCTCGCCGCCTGCGCCGCCCCGCCCACGTGGTCGGACGAAGCCGTGCTCGGAGGCATCCGCGCGCGCCTCGACCGCGACGCCGACGGCCGGGTGACCGCCGCCGAGTACAACGCCGCGCGGTGGAACGGCCCGCCCTTCGCCAGCGCCGACACGGACGGTAGCGGCGAACTGTCCGCTTCTGAGCTCGTGGAGCTGCTGGTGGGCCAGGCCCCCACCGCCTTCGACGGCACCCACGCCGCCCCCGGCCGCCGCGGCGTGGCCCAGGCCCTGCTCACGGCCGAACAACGTCCGGTGTGGGAAGTGCTGGTTTGGATGGGCGACACGCTCCGCGCGCAGGACCTCCCGGGGCCCGACCCCGCGGCGGTGGAGCGCGCCGTCGCGACCGGCTCGATGACGAGCCCCGAGACCCGCGCGGTGCTCGCCGCGATGCGCGTGCCGTGGGAGAGCCGAGGATGGACGTGGCCTTTGCCGCCCGACGCGGAGGGGACACCGGCGCTCACGGGCCCGAACGTGGCGCTCGTGGAGGCCGATCCGAACGCATCTGTCGAGGCGACGATTCGCGCGCGGTTCGAGTGGGGCGACGAGGGCCCACCGGGCGGAACGACGCCGGCGGAGTAGCGCGGCAGGCGCGTGGAGGGCGGGCGGCTTCGCCGCCCGGCTCGGCGCCCCCGGCCCGCGGCCGGGCGCGCCAGCCGAGGCCTGTGGCCGAGCCCGCAACGGGCCGACGGCGGCGGAGCCGGCGGGCCGCTCTACGGCCTCGAACCAGGATTTTTATCGGTCGCCGCCTCCCCCTGCGAAGGGTCCCAATAGCCCTGCCGCTTGAGCGCTTCGCGCTGCTCGGGCGTGAGCGCGGCGTCGCCCGCGGGCGCCGGCGAGAGCCCCGCGCGCCACTCGCGGACGGTCTGGAGGAGGCGGGCGGCTTCGTCGGGCGCGCGGGGGTCGCCCAGGGCGACGAGGTCGCCGCGGTCGGGCACCGCGTGGAGCGCCGGCGTGGGGGTGGCGAGCGGGGTCGCGCTGTTCAGCCCGGCGTCAGAGAGCGTGAGCCGACGGGTTTGCGTCCGAACGCTCACCTGGTCCATCACGCCCTCGGCGAACACGGCTTCGCGGCCCGTGGTGTCCTGGAGGCGCGCCCCGCTCGCGCCCGCGGGGAGCGTGGCCCCGGCCGCGGAGAGCGCGGTGGGGAGCACGTCGCGGAGGTCGACCAGGGTGTCGTTGCGGATGCCGCGCCCGAAGCCGGGGCCCGCCACCACGAGCGGCACGTGGAGCGTGCTGTCCCAGAGGCCGGCGCGGTGGTTCATCACGCCGTGGTCGAGGAGATCTTCGCCGTGGTCGCCCAGCACGATGACGAGGGTGGTGGCGAGGTCGATGTCGGCGAGCAAGGTCCCGAGCCAGTGATCGGCGTAGGTGAGGCCGGTGTCGTAGTGGTCGCGGAGGTGGGCGATCTCGGCGGGGCTGAGCTTCACGGCGCGCTCGCCGGCCTGGGCGACGGCGGGCAGCCTGTAGAAGTCGGTGCCGAGGATGGTGCGGCCGGCCGCGTGCACGAAGTCGCCGAGGGTGCGGTCCGGGAACCACGTGTCGCCGCGGATGCGCTCGATGTCGAGCGGGCTCCCCGCGAGCTGTTCGGCGGTGGGCGTGGACCCTTCGGTGCCGTAGAGGTGCCGGAAGGGCCCGCGCTGCTGGTACGGCGCGTGGGCGTCGTAGCCGTGCACGAACGCGAACCACGGGCGTTCTTCATCGTGTTGCGCGATCCACGCGCGCGCCGCGGGCACCGAGTCGAAGAACGAGCCGAAGGCGGTATCGCCGGACACGGCGGAGAAGGTGTCGAACCCTTCGTCGAAGCCGAACGGGGCGATGAGGTGCCCGCCGCCGGTGAACGCGCCGGTGGCGTAGCCGTAGGCGCCGAGCGCCCGCGCGAGGGTGGGCGCGCCCTTCGGCACGGCGAACGTTCCGTAGTCGGGCGCGGCGACCTCCGACGGGTACCGCCCCGTGAAGATCGCGGCGTGGCTGTAGAGCGACTCGTTCCCCACGGCGAAGGCGGCGTCGAAGGAGACGCCGCGGGCCGCGAGCGCGGCGAGGTTGGGCGTGGTGTCGCGCCCGCCGGCGAGCGAGGTGCGGTCCCACCGAACGGTGTCCATCGACACGAGGAGCACGTTCGGCGGCCGCTCGGCGGCGCACGCAACGAGGAGCGCGAGGATCATCGCCGGCTCCCGCGCGACCCGCGCCGGAGCCGCTTGCCGGACGCCCGCACGACCTCGGCCAGGAGCACGCCGAGGAGCGCCGCCACGAGCAACACGAACGGGAGCAGTTGCTCGCCCACGCGCGCCCGCACGGCGGCGAAGAGCCCCGGCTCGGCGACCGCGCGCCTCGCTTGCGCCGCGGAGGGCCGCGGGGGCGGCTTGGGCGGGACCAACCCCGGGTCGGGCCCCCCGCTCGCGGCGGCGTCCACCGCCGGCCCGCCCCCGAGCGCGGGCACGACATCCGCCGGCCCGCCCCCGAGCGCGGGCACGACATCCGTGGGGCGCGGCGGCGTCAAACGAATCCACCCCCGGAGCTCGGCCAGGCTAATAAAGTTGTCCTTATCGCGATCCATCTGGTCGAAGGCGTCGATCTCGCCCACGCCGCGGTACTCTTCGCCGGTGATGACGCTGTCGCCGTTGGTGTCCAACCGGGCCAAGAACGCGGCGTCCACGGCCTCCTCTCCGGGGGTCGCGAACGCGGGGGCGAGCAGGACCAGACAGAGCACGCTCCCTCCATCGCTCCGCTAACGCGCGGCGCTCACGCGGCCTGACGCGCTTCCTGGCGCGCTTTCCAGGCTTCGAACACCATGGGCAACACGCTGACGAAGATGATCCCGAGCACGACGAGCTCGAAGTTCTTCTTCACCACCTCCATCTGCCCGAATACCATGCCGGCGCCCATCATCGACACCACCCAGGCCACCGCGCCCACGACGTTGTAGAGGATGAACTTTCGGTAATTCATGGCGCCGGCGCCCGCCACGAACGGGGCGAAGGTGCGGACGATGGGGACGAATCGCGCGAGGATGATCGTCTTTCCGCCGTACTTCTCGAAGAAGCGGTGCGTCTTCTCGAGGTGCTTCTTGTTGAGCCAACGGGAGGTCTCGCTCTTCATCACCCGGGGGCCGATGGCCTTGCCCACGTGGTAGTTCAGCGTGTCGCCCACGATGGCGCACACGATGAGCAGCGCCCCGAGAAGATACGGGTTGATCCCCGACTCCTCCCGCACCGCGACGGCGCCCGCCGCGAAGAGGAGCGAGTCCCCCGGCAGGAAGGGCAGGACCACGAGCCCGGTCTCCGCGAAGATGACCAGGCCCAAAATGGCGTAGGTCCAGACCCCGTATTCCTGGGTGACCCAGTCGAGGTACTCATCGAGGTTGCGGACGATGTCGACGAACTTGAGGAGGTATTCCACGGGCGCCCCCTATCGCGCCCGCTCCGCGACGGGGCGGACAAATTCTGGACACGCGGACCGCGGCCCCCTCGTTAGACAACGTGTTCCACGGAGCCCACCATGCCCTTCGCCCCTACCGAAACCTGGGACCTTGCTTCCGTCTTCGCCGGCGGCCCGGGCGGCGCCCCCTTCCTTCGCGAGGTCGAGGCGCTCGGGGCCCTGGTGGCGGAGGTCACCCCGCGCGCGGACGCCGTCCCCTCGGACATCGACGCCGCGGGCCTCGCCGCCATCCTGCTCGAGCTCGAGGGCATCGCCGAGCGCGTGGAGCAGCTCGGCACCTACGCCGGGTGCGCCGCCGCGGAAGACGCCGTGGGCAAGGAAGCCCGCCGCGCCGAGGCCGTCGTGAACGACCTCTACGCGCGGTACGGCCGCGCCTGGGTGGTGCCGAACGCGCGGGTCTCCGAGGTGTCGGACACCGTGTTCGAGGCGCTCGTGGCCCGGCCCGACGTGCGCCACATGGACGGCATGCTCCGGGAGAAGCGGCGCCTCGCCCGCTTTCGCCTCCCCGAACGCGAAGAAGCCCTCTCCTCCGAGCTCTCCCGCGACGGCCTCCTCGCCTGGGGCGAGCTCTACGAGATCGACGCCGGCGGCATCCGCATCCCGTTCGACCGCGGAAACGGCCCCGAGCAGCTCTCCCCCGGCCAGCTCGCGCCGCTCCTCGGAAACGACGACAAAACCCTCCGCGACAGCGCCCAGGCCGCGCTCGAAGGCGGGTGGCGCCCCATCGCGCCGCGCGCCGCCAAGGTGCTCACCCACCTCACCGGCACGCGCATCACCCTGAACGACCGTCGCAAGCTCGACGTGCTCGACGAGCCGTGCGCGAACGCGAAGGTCGAGCGCGCCACGCTCGACGCCATGATCGAGGCCGCCCGCCGCGCGCAGCCGCTCATGCACCGCTACCTCGCCGCGAAGGCGAAGTTTCGCGGGGCGCCCCTCTCGTGGGCGGACACCATGGCCCAAGTGGGCACGGCCGGCGGCCGCGTGGAGTACGGCGAGGCCCAGGACTTCATCGTCGACCAGTTCGACGCCTTCTCGCCGAACCTCGCCGGCTTCGCGCGGGCCGCGCTCAAGAACCGCTGGATTGAAGTGGAGGATCGCCCCGGCAAGCGCGGCGGCGGCTTCTGCGCCGATCTCCCGCTCGCGAAGGAGAGCCGCATCTTCATGACCTGGGGCGCGAGCGCCCGGAGCATGAGCACGCTCGCCCACGAGCTCGGCCACGCCTTCCACAACCACGTGCTCCACGACGTTCCCGCCGCACAGCGTCGTGTCCCGATGACGCTCGCCGAGACCGCGTCGACCTTCGCCGAGCTGCTGGTGCGCGAAGCCGCCATGAACAACGTGCGCGACGAAGGCCAGCGGCTGCGCCTCCTCGACGGCTCCCTCGGCGACGCGCTGGCTTTCCTCGTGAACATCCCGGCGCGGTTCGAGCTCGAGCAGGCGCTCTACCGGATGCGCGCCGAAGGCCCGCTCGACCCCGACGCGCTCGAGGCCGAGTGCGTGGCGATCTTCTCGCGGTGGTACGGCCCGAGCGTCGCGAACGTCGATCCCACCTACTGGATCAGCAAGGCGCACTTCTACATCGCCAGCCTCTCGTTCTACAACTTCCCGTACACCTTCGGATATCTGTTCTCGAACCTCGTGTACGAGAAGTTCCGCCCCCTCGGCGCGGCGGGCGCCCCCGGCTACGAGCGGCTCCTGCGCCGCACGGGCGACGCCTGGGCCGAGCCCATCGCGCGCGACGAGCTGGGCGTGAACCTGGGCGACCCCGAAACGTGGGTGGCCGCGCTCGGCCCGGTGAAGCGGGACCTCGACGCATTCCTGGCGATCGTCGAGGGGAGTTGAGGGGTTCCACCTCCCGGTGGCGAAGGCGGCGACGGCAAGCCGAGACGGCGGCGGTGGCCTACCGCGCGGAGAGCAGCAGCGGCTCGAGCGCGGGGAGCACGGTGGCGACGATGCGATCGTGCCCTTCGGACGTGGGGTGGATGCCGTCGGGCTGGTTGAGCGCCGGCACGGCCGCCACCCCTTCGAGCAGGAAGGGCACGAGCGGAACGTCGAGCTCCGCGGCGAGCGCCGGGTAGATCGCGTCGAACTTCGCGACGTAGTCGGGGCCGAGCGTGGGGTTGGCCTTCATGCCGAGCAGGAGCACGGCCGCACCGGCCGCGCGCGCCTTCTGCACGATTCCCCGGAGGTTCTCCGCGCACGCTTCCGGCGGGAGCCCGCGGAGCATGTCGTTCGCGCCGAGCCCGAGCACCACGATGTCCGGCTTCTGGCCGAGAATCCAGTCGATACGCCGGAGGCCGCCCGCGCTCGTGTCGCCGCTCACGCCGGCGTTCACGACGGTCACGGGCACGCCCCGCTCGGCGAGGACCGCGCCGATCTTGGCGGGAAACGCGCGATCGGCCGCGAGGCCGAGGCCGGCCGTGAGGCTGTCGCCGAGGAACACCACGCGGGGGCCGGCGGCGACGGGCGCCTCCGCGGAGGCGGGGCCCGCGGAGCCGGCGCCCGCGGCGGGGGCC